>JBKOYV010000465.1:0-3740 GCA_046725585.1 Gemmatimonadota bacterium
GCGATGAACGTTGGAACGAGCGAGAGGCAGAGAAGCCCATCGCGGTGGCTGACTGGCCGCGCTTTGCGCGAACCATCGCGTCCGACCTCGCTCTCGACCGTGACACCGCGGAACCGGCGATCGTGAGCCGTTTCGGCTAAGCCACGCCGTGGGTCAGCAGCCCACGAGTTCGCCAATCGCGCCACTCACCGCCCCTACTCGCCCGTGCGCCGCTCGCGGTCTTCTGGTTGCGTCGACCAGTCCGGTATCGGATGGCGCCTGTGGTCTCCGGGGGGCACGCCCCAGGCGCTGAAGTGGGTCGCCCCGTCGGTGCGTTCGATCGCGCACGACGTCCACCCACCGGTCTCGGCCACCCGTATGTTCGCCGCAAGCCGATCGAGCACCGCCTCGTGCGCGGCCCAACGGTCCGACGAGACTCGGCTGTCGGCCCGCGCGTCGACCCTCGCCTGGAGGGATTCGAGCGGCTCCAACGGCTCTGTCATGCCCGGTCCCGAACGTTAGGCATGGCCTGGTCGCGTGTCCCCGATGTTAGGCCCGCCGTTCGGCACTTGCTGGGGACACCCGCGTCCCTTGTGAGCGCAGAAACGCGCGGTGGCGTGTTCATCGATTCTCCGGAAGATTCGCGGCGGCCGTGACCAGTAGTCGTCCCGCGTGGTTTTCATTGACCAGGTGTGGATAAATTGAACGGTAGTCCGCGTCATCCGCCTGGTCAACGGCGAGCCGGTTCGCGACCGCGTCGGAGGACCCTGGAACCAGTGCCCGCCGCCTCGACGACCTGCTCGCGTTAGGCAATCGCGGCGCCGTCAGGCGCTCGCGGACACCCGCCGGTCCTGGGCGAGTCGCTCGAGCATCTGGGCAGCGGTGTTGAAGTGCTGCTCGACATCGAAGCCCGTGGGGTCGATGACGGCCTGGAGTGCACACCCGTGAATGAGACTCACCGCCACCGCGGCGATGCCGCCGACCGTCACCGCCGAGCCCTCTCCACCCGGCGACGCCGGTCGCCCGGACGGCGGGAGCTCGCCGCTCACGATCGCGTCGGCAAGATCGCCGAACCCCCGACGGTACTGTGCGAGCGCGCTGCCGATCTTCTGGCGGATCGTCGCGTTCCGAACACCGATCGTCCAGTAGTCGAGCAGCAGGCGAAAGTGTCGCGGCTCCGCGGAAAGCCGGTCCATCTCCGCGCGTATCAACGCCTGCAGCCGCTCGGACGGTCGGGTGATCTGCGCGACCGCGTCGGGGACACGGAGCACCGCGGTCGCGTACAGCACGCGATCGACCAGACTTGCCACGAGCTCGCGCTTTCGCTTGAAGTGGAACACGACGGTACCATGACTCACGTCCGCGCGTGCGGCGACGGCACGGAGCGTCAGCGCCTTCAGGCCCTGGCGCGCCGCCACGTCGTAGGCAGCGCGCAAGATGTCCTCCCGTCGGGTTTCTTCCGGAACCTTCTTTCCGGCCATGTCCGTCCTCCGAGGCGGTCCAACTCCCCTTGGGTTGAACCAGCCACACACCGCCGTCGTTGACCATGCGGATGACAGAAGTTATGATTCATCATCCACGCGGTCAACGAGACAATCGCCCTGCGACAAAGCGTCCGCGGTCCCATTTGTGCCACAGAGTGTTGGTGACCAGGACCGACAGGGGGGCTCGATGCGTCAATCTCGCCGCACGAACACCGGGAAGCGACGGGACACGCTCGCCCGCCGATGGCGGCCTTGGCTCGCGCAAGAGGCCGCCGACCGTATCGCGGACCGTCCGGCCGCCGCCGGTCCGACACGCCCGGGCGAAGGGTCCAACCTACCGGCGGATGAGTCGCCATTTCGTGTGACGGGCGACGGCGACCGGCCGCGGTAGCCATACCGCGTCGACTTCACACACGGGCGCATCACCAGGAGGAGGTCGACGCGTACCGAGCCGCCGGCCTCCTCGAACGCGTCAGCAACGCCCGCGTTCCTGCGATGTCTTCAGTAGTCTCGCGAGCGCCCGCCGCCACCTCCGCCACCTCCTCGGCCGCCGTAGCCGCCGCCGCCTCCGCGCCCACCCGAACCACCGCGCCCACCGCCCGGGGTGCCGCCGCCCAGACGCGTCACGTTCTCCGCCGCCGGGCCTTTCTGCCCCTGCACAACGTCGAACTCCACGCTCTCGCCCTCGTCGAGCGACTTGAAGCCCCCGCCCTGGATCGCCGAGTGGTGGACGAAGAGATCCTTACTGCCGTCTTCGGGCGTGATGAAGCCGAAGCCCTTGTCATTGTTGAACCACTTCACTGTTCCCTTCATGGGATCTCCATCCGACGTGATTGGGTTGGTGTGATCGACCTGGGGCGTACTCCCAAGGTATGACGCAGTTTCCGCTCCATAGCTAGGGGGCTTTCCGAACCGCGCGATTCGATCGTGCCGCTCAGAGCAGCCGGATTCCGATCCCGAGCAGTCCGAATACCGCCAGTGCCGCCAGGGCCAACAGGATCACGAAGAGGATGACCAGGCGCCGGACACACCCTGTCGCCGTTGTGGCCAGCCTAACGGCCTCGGGCGAGAATGGCAGCTCGATTGGATCACCCCGCCGAGGTTCGAGCCTCCCTCCCTCGAACTCGACCACCTCGTCGCCATCGAGGGTACGCACCCAACGAGGCTAGGCGTCTACGGGAACCCGTTCCGACGCCTCGACGGGCCACTGGGCCGGCCCCGGCTCGGGGCCGCGCGACCGGTGGCCCACGTCGAGCCGGCCTTCCGGTGCCTAACGTCGAAACTCGGTGTGCCGAGCCCCGCGATTGGACGCTCGCGCCTACAACCTCTACAGCCTTCTCGGCTGACGCCGGCTGACCAATAGCCGGACCCGGGCGTATTGCTCGCCTCATCAACGCTCCTCGTCTCATTCCTCACCGGCGACGATTCGGTCGGCGACGGCCAACAAGGCTCTGAGTGATGCCTCGTCGGCCGACTCCCAGTGATCGGGAATGGGACTCAGGCGTCGACGCTCGTGCGGCGTGGTGAATGTCAGCCACCCACCCTCGCGCTTCTTGGAGAACCGGGAGAAGTCGGCAACCTTGTCGGAGGGAGGCCCCGCGTGAGTTGCATCCGATGCGTCGACGTTAGGCGACGGTATCGCCGGCCGCGTGTCCCAGACCTGCCATTCCTGCCCGTCGTCTCCCACAAATCCGCGTAGGGCCATCGCCGCCTCCGGTTACACCTGACCAGCCCGCTCACGTAGCGCGGTGAGGATCCCGAGCCGCGGCGGTCGGGGCTCGCGCCAATCCAACGGATAGTGCGTCACCCGCCCGACGTCCAGCATCGCGGGCACTGTCATTGCTTCTTCGGATGTCGACGTCTGTTTGCCAACCTGCTCCTGTGGAGATCCGATGGAACTCGAATCACTGCGCGCGCTCTACATCGACGAGCTGAAAGACCTCTATAGCGCCGAGGGCCAGATTCTGAAGGCGTTACCTCGCATGATCAAAGCCGCGTCGAGCCGGCCATTGCGCGACGCCCTTACCGAGCACGAGCGGGTTACGCAGAAGCAGGTCCAGCGCCTCGAGCGCATCTTCAAGGACCTGGACGAGAGCCCACGGGGCAAGAAGTGCCACGGCATGGAAGGGCTGCTCGAAGAGGGAAAGGAGCTCATCTCCGAGAGGCCGGATCCGGATGTTCTGGATGCCGGGCTGATTTCGAAGGCACAGCACGTGGAACACTACGAGATCGCCGGATACGGCACGGTCCGCACCTGGGCACAGCAGTTGGGCTACG
>JBKOYV010000066.1:0-10065 GCA_046725585.1 Gemmatimonadota bacterium
GGAGACGGGAGACGGGAGACGGGAGACGGGAGACGGGAGACGGGAGACGGGAGACGGGAGACGGGAGACGGGAGACGGGAGACGGGAGACGGGAAGCGAAGGCATGTCATCCCGAGCCGGCAGGCGAGGGATCCTCAGGTGCCCGGTAGAGGGCTCTCGATCGGGACGATGAGGATCCCTCGCTAACGCTCGGGATGACAACTGTCATTCCGAGCGCGGGTGCCCGCGAAGCGGGCAGGATAGGAATCCTCACCGTCCCGATAGAGAGCCTGGATTGGTTTGAGGGTTGGAAGTGGTTTTGTTAGTGTGCGAACCGCCGGGGTAGGCTCGGGTGGCCTGCCCCGGCTTCCTCTTTCATGGAGTCACGTGATTCGTTCTCTGTCTGTGCTTGCATCGTTGGCCTTTGTGTTGGCGGCGTGCTCATCGGCCTCGCGGTCCACCGAAGCGTCGCCGACGCCCAGCGGGGCTGCCGCGCCAGCCGTACCTAACGAGTTGCCGCTCAAGTACGCCGGCCCGCCGACGCGCCCCGCCATCGCCGCCGCCGACATGATGACCCGGCTCTACATCCTCGCCGACGACTCGATGATGGGGCGCAGTGCGGCGACGGCGTACAACGCGAAGGGCGCGCTGTACATCGAGCGCGAGGTCAGGCGGTTGGGGCTCGAGCCCGCCGGTGAGAATGGCACATACTTCCAGTTCCCTCTCGAGCAGCGTGAGCTCGACCCGGCGACGTCCATCGCGGTCGGTGACAGAGCGCTGGCGATCTGGAAGGATTTTGCGCCGCGGGATCAGGGCGCCGGCGCCCGCGCGTTCGACGGCGCGACCGTCGTTTATGCCGGGTCGTTAGGCGACCCGCAGCGATTGCTGGCACCATCCGCGGTGGCCCGCAAGGTCGCGCTCATCACCGTCGGAAAGGACGCCGAGGGGCGTGGCAACTTCAACGTGAATCGGGCACAGCTCACGGCGCGCTTCTCCGAAGCGGCCGCCGTCGCGGTCGTGACCCTGGACTACCTGCCGCCGGCCTACCTCGATCAGTTCTATCGCACGGCGCAGGTTGCCCCGAAAGGATCATCGGATGCCAGGCCGCTGCCCAGCTACTTCTATGTCTCCAAGGCAGTCGCTCAGGCGATGCTCGGTCGCGACGCGGAGTCGGCGCAGCCCGGGGCGCAGGGTGGAACAGTGCGCGGGCAGATCCGCTACGTCGTGAAGGAGGCACCGGCTCGAAACGTCGTGGCGACCATTCGGGGGTCGGACCCAGCGCTTCGCCGCGAGTACGTCGCCATTGGCGCGCATAACGACCACGTGGGCTTCAACAATCAGCCGGCCGACCACGACTCGGTAAAAGCCTATCAGATGGTGGCGCGTCCGCAGGGAGCGGACAACGAGGAGACGCCAATCACCGACAGTGACTGGGCGAGCATCCGCCACATCGCCGACAGCCTCCGCGCGAGCCACCCGGCGCGTCGTGATTCGATTTACAACGGCGCCGACGACGATGGCTCGGGTACGACGACGGTGCTGGAGATCGCGGAGGCGTTCGCGAACGCCAGGGTGAAACCCAGGCGCTCGCTCCTCTTCGTCTGGCACACCGGGGAGGAGCTCGGGCTGCTCGGCTCCTCGTACTTCACCGATCACCCCACGGTGCCACGCGACTCGATCGTCGCGCAGCTCAACATCGACATGGTCGGCCGCGGCGGAGCGAACGACATCACGGGGGTGACGAAGGCCGGCGCGTTGATCCACGGTGGCCCGGGCTACGTGCAGCTGATCGGATCGCGGCGACTATCGACGGAGCTCGGTGATCTCGCCGAGAAGGTGAACCGCGAGAAGGGGATTGGTCTCAACTTCGACTACTCGCTCGACGCGAACGGGCATCCGCAGAACATCTACTGCCGCAGCGATCACTACATGTACGCGCGGTATGGGATCCCGATCATCTTCTTCACTACCGGTGGCCACGCGGACTACCATCAAGTGACCGACGAGCCGCAGTACATCGACTACCGCCGAATGGAGCAGGTGGGGAAGCTGGTATACGGCATTGCGGAGAGCGTGGGGAATGTGGACCACCGCGTGGTGGTCGATAAGCCGAAGCCGAATCCGCGTGGTGGGTGTCAGCAATAGACGGGAGACGGGAGACGGGAAGCGGGTAGAAAGCGAGAACCCTCGGGAGGCCTCTCTATGCGAGATGAGCGTCCCGAGGGTTCTCCGCATCTTACCGTCTCCCGTCTCCCGTCTCCCGTCTCCCGTCTCCCGTCTCCCGTCTCCCGCTTCCCGCCAGTTCCCGTTATGCAGCAACCGCGAGCGACGCCGTGTCGTAGATGTAGCGCTCGTGGACGATCTTGCCGTCACGCCACGTCTGGATCGCGATCTCGTCCATCCGGTATTGCTTACCGTCGGCGGTCGTGTAGTCGAACACCCAGTTGATCGCGGCCCGGTCGCCTTCGACCACGACCGAGACGAGGGTGAACTTCAGCGCCTTGAGCGAGCCGTAGAAGGCCGTCTCGCGCGCGTAATTCTCCGCGAAGCCAACCGTCGGCGGCGAGACGTTCTCCTGCATCGCGACGTTCTCGGCGTAGTACCTCGTCATGGCTTCGAGCATCTGGCCGTTCTGGACGAGGTTGATGAGGTCGAGGACCTGTGGCTTGATCGACATGGTAGTGTCTCCGTGGTGAATAAGTGGCGATTGTGTAAGTGCCAGAGCAATAGTTATCAGGGCAGCTATCGTTCACGGAACGGCGCCTAACGTCTTCGCGCGGCGACCGCCGTCGCGCGAACCGCGGCGGTTCGAGGCGCCCCGCGCTCCGCATTCGCCGCGCGAACCGCATCGAGCAGCTCGATGAAGCGGTCGAGCTGTGATTCGCTGAGCGATGCCACGGCTTCCTCGTCGGCTGAGTTCACGAGCGGATCCAGCGTTTCGAGCAGTCTGCGGCCCGCGTCCGTCACGAAGCAGAAGACCTGTCGTCGATCCGGGACGCTTCGTTCTCGCCGGATGAGCCCGGCGTCCTCGAGCTTGTCGAGCAGCCGCGTGATCGTCGTTCCCTCTTCGATCATGCGCTCGCGGATCGAGAGCGTCGGAATCCCGCCGGTCCCGGCGCCGCGGATGATGCGGAGCGCGTTGTACTGCGCCAGGCTCAGCCCCGACGGCTCGAGGACTCTCGAGAGCGCTCGGCTCACGATCGATGCCGTGCGAAGCAGCGCGATCGTCGCCTCCTGCGCGGTGGATCGAAACGGCCTGGCCTGCCGGATCTCGGTCTGGACTGCGCTCGTTCGGGTGCGGTTGGAGCTTCTGGGGACCATGGCTCGCATCGGGAAGTTGTCACAACAACACTTGCCATGATAATCATTGCCCTGCCCATGTCAAGCCCTCCGGGTGCAACCCGCTACTTCCGCCGCGCGACATCATTCAGAAGCGCCGGTCTCGAGCCACCGTCGGCCGGCCTCGAAGACGTACCAGGGAAGAGGAGTCGTCCCGCATGATCACCGCCGAGCTGCTCAAGCGCATTCCACTCTTCGCCGGCGTTCCCGAGGATGAGCGCGCATCGCTGGCGGCGCGCGCCGCGGACGTCCGGCTCAACGCCGACGAGTGGCTCATTCTCGAGGGACAAACGCCGTCGTTCTTCGCCCTCCTCGAGGGACGGCTCTCGGTTCAGAAGAACATTTCGGGCCGCGACCAGCAGGTCACCGTTTTTGAACCCGGCGATTACTTCGGCGAGGTTCCGCTCCTGCTCGCGTCGCCTGCGGTGGCGAGCGTGCGGGCGCTCGAGCCCTCACGCGTGGCCCGGCTCGATCCAGTGGACTTCCATGATCTCATCACGCATTGCCGGGTGCTGAATGGTGAGATCATGAAGACCATGGCGCGGCGCATCGGTGCGCTGCAGCAGCTCGTGGTCGACACGCCGTTGACGGCGTCGACGCTGATCGGGCGGCAGAGCGAGCCTGCCTGCCTCGAGCTTCGCGAGTTCCTCTCACGCAATCGCGTGAACTTCGCGTGGCGTGATCTCGATGATCCCGATGGCGTCGCGCGCCTCGTCTTCGACGGTATTCTCACCTCGAGTGCCGACGCCGCCACCGCGTTCGAGGGCACGACGCTGCCGCTCGTCATCCTGGCCGATGGTCGCCGGATGGAAGCGCCGACGCCCCGCGAGCTCGCGGAGGCGCTCGGCCTCCAGACGGCGCCGCGGTACGTCGAGTACGACGTCGTCATCGTCGGTGGCGGGCCGGCCGGGCTCGCGGCAGCCGTGTACGGCGCATCCGAGGGGTTGCGGACGCTACTCGTCGAGCGAACTGCGTGCGGCGGTCAGGCGGGAACGTCGTCGCGCATCGAGAACTATCTGGGATTCCCGGGCGGGCTCTCCGGCGATGACTTGAGCGCCAAGGCGCGCCAGCAGGCGCTCAGGTTCGATGCCGAGCTGCTCGTCGCCCGATCCGTCGTGGCGATCGAGCCCGGCGATGCCGTGTCGCCCGAGGAGGCCGCGCACACGATCGTGCTCGACGACGGCGTGCGCCTAACGACCAAGGCCGTGATCCTCGCCAACGGCGTCCAGTGGCGGAGGCTGGACACGCCCGGCGTCAACCGGCTCACCGGCCACGGCGTCTACTACGGCGCTGCAGGCACGGAAGCGTTCGCCGTACGCGGCTGCCGCGTGCACCTGATCGGCGGCGGTAACTCGGCCGGCCAGGCGGCAATGCGCCTCTCCGACTACGCCGAGTCGGTGACGATGCTGGTGCGTGGCCCTTCGCTCGCCGCGAGCATGTCGCAGTACCTCATCAACCAGCTCGCCACGAAGGCAAACGTGACGATCGAGACACAGGCCGAGGTGATTGCGGCCGAGGGGTCGAGCAAGCTGGAGGCGCTGCAGATCGCGACCGGGCCATCACGTCGGCGCGAGCGTCGGGCGAGCGATGCGCTGTTCGTGTTCATCGGTGCGCACGCCGAGACCTCGTGGCTCCCGCCAAAGCTGATTCGCGACCAGTGGGGCTACGTATGTACCGGACGCGACGTGATGGATCTCCTCGAGGAGCACGAGGCCGGGACGTGGTCGCTCGATCGCGACCCGTACCTGCTCGAGACGAGCGTGCCGGGCATCTTCGCCGCCGGCGACGTTAGGCACGGGTCGATCAAGCGCGTGGCGTCGAGCGTCGGCGAAGGCAGCATGGCGATCGCGTTCGTGCACCAGTACCTCGCCGAAACCAGGGAGGCAATGTTCGCGGGTCGCGTCGCAGGCTGAGTCGAGGTGCCAACGTCTTCCAGGACCGGTCAAGCTTTCCAGCGAACAGCAATGAAGCCGATCGTGCTGAAAAGACCGGATCGCTGCCTAGCGAAGTGAATTCCCAACGCAACGAGCCGGATTTTTTCCGAACGGCCTCGGGAAGCTCATGCCTCCCGAGGCCGTGTACCGATCCGGCCGTTTCGGCACGATCCGCTTCATTGCTGTTCAATGAGAAATCTTGTCGAACAGCGATGCTTGGAATTCAGAACTTCGCCTTGAGCCCCGCTGTGATCGTCCTTCCGGGGACGATCGTCGCGTTATCGGGCTCGCCTCGCTGCTGGCCGAGCAGGTTGTCGCCGGTCAGCGTCAGCGAGAGGCCCCGGAAGAGGTCGCGGGAGAGGCTGGCGCGGAGCCGTGTGACGCCGTTGTACTCCCGCCAGTAGCTTCGCAGGCGCTCGCCCACGAGATCGTCCGGCGCGAGCCCGCCGCTCGTCAGGGCTCGAGCGACGGCCACGCGATCGTAGCCCATCCAGTCGGACGCGCGCGCCAGCGTGAGTGACGAGACCCATCCGTTGCCATGCCACGAGCCGCTCACGCTGGCGGTGCGCCCGGGCACCTCGAGCATCCGGTCGCCGGGCTGCAGGTCGCCCGTGTACCCCGACGCCACCCGCTGCACCCGGCTATCCACCAGCGAGAGCGAGCCGGCGAGCGACAGACGACCGAAGTCGAAGTTGCTCTCGAGCTCCCATCCGCGATTGGTGATCTCGCCGACGTTCTGCAGCTCGTACGCAACGTAGGCGTCGCCGTACCCATCGTCGAAGCGCGAGCCGCGCGACGGCGAGCCGTCGGGAACCGAGACCGCCACCGATTGAATCAGCCCGGTCGCCTTCTGATCGAAGCGCGTCACGTGGAAGCCTAACGATCGTCCGACGAACAGGTCGGCACCGGCTTCGACTCCCGCCTGCTGCTCCGGCGTGACGTCGTACGCGACGAGCGTCGTACTCCGACCACTCCACCCGAGCTCACGGATCGCGCCCTGGACGGGGCGCACGCCCTTGCCGTACGCCGCGCGCAGCTTGAGCGTCACGTCGCCGCGATCCCCGACGACCGCGCCGCCAAGCATGGGGAGTGAGCTCACACGCGTGGACCCGAGCAGTGCGTCGTCGCGCTCGAGACGGAGCCCGGCCGTGAGGAACAGGTGATTCCGCATCGACGCATTCGCCTGCGCAACCAGCCCACTGTTCCCTCGCCATCCGATCAGCTGTGCCTCCGAGGCACTCGTCGGCTCACCTGGACGCGGCTCGTACTCACGCCCCTGGGTGGAAACGGAGAGGACCGCGGCTTCCTCGCGCACGGCTGCGTGATCGGCGGTGAACGTGAGGACGGTGGATGTCCTGTCGATCGATCCGAAGCGTGCCGCGCTCGTGACGCGGGCGGTGACACGGTCGCCGCCGCCCCGCGACGCCGCCAGGGCGGAGTCGGTCGCGCTCGGGATCGGACCGTCGTTCAGCGCTGGATTCGCGAGACGATAGCCGTCGACTCCGAGGACGACCGTGTGCGTCCAGCGTTCGTTAGGCGCCCAGGCCAGATTGCCGCCCACCGTGTACTGGCTCACCGACTGCGTCCCGCCGGAATCGGTCGGGAACGACGTGCCGAAGGGCTGCATCGGCGCCATCTGTCGCGGGTCGTCACTGCCCGCGCGCGAGTAGCTCGGGCCGTCGGGTGACGGTCCGTTGCGCTGTGGCATCGAGCCGGGGGCGGGGCCGCCCGTGAGCTTCGGCAGCAGCGGGTTTGCCGGCGACCCGGCGCGCTCCGTAAAGACGCGCGCAATGCCGGTGAACACGGCCTTCGCCGCGACGACGCGCACGTCCCCGTTCGCCGCGATCGTCCGCGCGAAGGCGCCCGGAACGTACGCGCCTAACGTATTCATGCTCAGCCCGAGACCGGCAGATCGCTCGGTGGTCCCGGTTCGGAACGCGAGCGAGTGCTGCTGCGTGAGCACGCCCTGCGGCGCGAACTGGCTGCCCGTCACTCCCGCGGTGCTCGCGAGCTGCAGTCGCTGGCCGCCCGGCGCCGTGCCGTCGTGGCGCGTGACGATGTTGATCACTCCGCTGTTGGCGTCCGCGCCGTACAGCGCCGAGCCCTGCGGCCCGCGGATGACCTCCAGCCGCTCGATCGTAGACGGATCGAACTGCTGGACAAGCAGCGGGTTCGCGACCTCGATCCCATCGATGTAGATCTTCGGGTAGCTGAGGCCGAAGGAGCTCGCGCCACGCACGCTGCCGTACCGCGCTATCAGCGTGGTCGGCGACTGCTCCCACACCCATACGCCGGGAACGGTACCGTCGAGCAGATGTGCAAACGAGCTGCTTTCCTGGTGCGCCAGCTTGTCCCGGCTCACCACGTCGAGCGAGATCGCCGTGGACCGCTGCGCATTGTCCGACGACGTCCCCACCACGATGACCCGATCGAGCACACTCGCTCGCGGCGCGTCGACCGCATCGCCGTGCGGATCGGCCGATGCCGTATGGCGCGCCGGAGCGAGGACGACCTGATCATCTCCCGCAACGACGGGCTCGAGCTCCGTTCCGCGCAGCAGATCCGAGAGCACATCGCCGGCGGCCACCGCCCGATACGCCAGACACATCTGGCGGTCCAACGGGAGCAGCTCGGCCACGTACGAGAGCCTAACGCGAGCGGCAGCGGCAAGACGGGTGAGCCCGTCGCGCAGCGTGACCTTGTCACCCTCGAGTGTAACCTGCCGGTCGAGCGGCGCAGGCCAGCGCCGTGCCGACGCCGTGGCCGTAGTGGTCGAAACCGTGCAGGCCGCCTGCGCGGCGGCCGATGCGACCGGTGTGGCAAGCGCGAAGGCCGCTACGATCGACGCGAGGGTTCCGCGCGTGCCGATGGCACCCCGTAGCCTGGGAGCGGCCTTCCGCACCGTCATCGCGGGCGCGGCGACGCCGGCTTGATGACGGCCGTGTTGCCCTGGCGCTGGACTTCGGCGCCCAGGCTCAACGCGATCACTTCGAGAACGCGATCGGCACTTTCGCCGTCGAACGTCATGGACAGGTGGCGCGCGACGAACGACGAGTCGACCACGAGATCGATGCCGTACCACCGGCGCAGCTCCGAGCGCACCGAGGAAACAGGCGCTTCGCGGAACACGAGGCGGCCGCTGGTCCAGGCGGTATCGGGCTCGGCGGTGCCGCCGCGCTCCACGAGCGTCCGACCATCCAGCCCAAGCGTCCCGGCGTCGCCGGGACGCAGCACGACCGCGGCGTTAGGCGATGCCGCTGCCGGAGCGAGCGAGACCGACCCCGACGTGACGGCGACACGCACGCCCTGATCGCCGGCGGCGCGAACGGTAAAGGTCGTCCCCAGATCGCGGATGTCGGCACCGCCCGCGTGCACGACGAACGGCCGTGCCGCGTCGTGTCGGACGTCGAAATACGCCTCACCTGTAAGCTGGACTTCGCGCACCGTGTTTCCGTATCCCATCGCCACGGTCAACTGACTCTCGGGAGCGAGCAGAACACGCGTCCCATCAGCAAGTCGTACCGAATCGCGCTGGCCGACGTTTGTAGCGATTGTCTGCGCGGCCGATGCCGGGGTATACCCGCCGGTCTGTCGCGAGTGCCACCAGAGTCCCCCACCGATGAGAATGACTGCGGCCGCGGCCGCCGGGAGCGCGAAGGGCTGCCATCGACGAGCGGGCATCGCAGCACGGACCGGTGTGCGGCTCGCCGGTCGCCGGCTCCCTATTGCGATGACGTCGGCAGCGTCACGGCGCTCGGAGACCCGTTTCAGTGCCGCTTCGACATCGAGATCAGGCGGGGTCGCGCTCGCGAGCAGCGCGGTTGCGTCGTTGAGCGAGCTCAGTGCCGATGCCTCGGCCGGATGTGCCTCGAGCCACCGGCGGACGGCCGCAGCCTCGTCGGGGGTGCTTTCGCCCGAGTAATACCGGGCGATCGCCTCCCAATCGGCGGAGTCGTCTCGATGGTTCGGCGTTTCGTTGGGCATTGAGCTCGGATCGGACGGAAGATATGGCAGAGCGGCTGCATTCCTAAATACACTCGACCATGGCGGAACCCCTACGAACCTTTCAACCGCTGTTGAGGTAAGCTGGACCCGCGTGTTGCAGGGGGACCTCCTCAGGACGCCCGGGCGTGTGCCGCTTGCGCTTGGGAAAGTAGCTTCCTTCGCTGAATTCGCATTCGGTTTCCGCTTCCCGTTTCCCGTTTTCCGCTTCCCGGTCTTCCCCTGCCCAGCCAAGCGAGCGACAGCGAGCTACTCGAGCGCCTCCGGCAGGGGGACACATCGGCGTTCGACGCCATCTTCCGCACGTGGTACGGGCCGCTCGTAGGGACGGCAGAGCGGATGCTGCGCGACCGAGCGGTCGCGGAAGAGCTCGTGCAGGACGTGATGCTCGAGCTGTGGCGGCGACGCGAGACGTTGTCGAGCGACGGGTCGGCGCAGGCCTATCTGTTTCAGGCCACACGCAACCGTGTGCTGAATCACCTCCGCCACGTCAAGATCGAGCAGCGCAGCGAGCCCGAGGTGCGGGGAGAGAGCTCGTCGACACCGCAGGCGGATGCGGCGCTCGTGCAGGAAGAGCTGGATGTCGCGGTGCAGCGTGCCGTGCAATCGTTGCCCGATCGATGCCGTGAAGTGTTCGAGCTGAGTCGAGTGCACGGTCTCAAGTACGCAGAGATCGCCCGCGCGCTCGGTATCTCGGTGAAGACCGTGGAGGCGCAGATGGGGAAGGCGCTCAGGACGCTCCGGGAGCGTTTGGCAGCGTGGCTGCCGGAGGAGACTTGAAGGGGTCAGAGTCTGACCGGCTCTGTTGAAT
>JBKOYV010000363.1:0-11074 GCA_046725585.1 Gemmatimonadota bacterium
GCAGTATATGAACTACGTCGCCGAGGAAGTCTTGCCGTTCTCTCGGAGCCGCAACGACAACGGGTTCGTGATCACCACGGGCGCGAGCTTCGGCGCGTTCCATGCCGCGAGCTTCGGCCTGCGATATCCCGAACGGGTGAATCGCATCATCGGGATGAGCGGCAACTACGACATCAAGCGGTTCACGGGCGGCTACTCGGACCACAATGTCTACGCCTGCAACCCGTTCGACTTCATGCAGCACGAGCAGGATCGCGGACGGCTTGCCGCGTTTCGGGCGCAGGACCTCATCTTCGCGATCGGTGACGGAGACCCGATGTACGAGAACAACCGGGCGTTCTCGGGAATCCTGTGGGGCAAGGGTATCGGCAACGCGTTGCGCGTGTGGAATGGTTGGGCGCACGACTGGCCGTACTGGGAGAAGATGATTCGGCTCTACATCGGCGGACATGACTAATGGGGACTGGGGACGGGGGACTGGGGACTCGGCCGGGAACCTTCTGCCGCCCCGGATAGCTCCACGCGCAACGAAGCCTCCCGGCCGAGTCCCTAGTCCCCAGTCCCTAGTCCCTAGCCCCCAGTCCCCCAAATGCACCAATTTCCTCGAGCTCCGATACATGGCTAAGCGTTCCGCAAAACCCGCTCGCACATATCGCGTCGGCCTCATGGTCGGACGCGAATGGTCGTTCCCGCCCGCGTTCATCGACGAGGTGCACAAGCGCGACGCCGGCGTGACGGTCGACTACGTGAAGATCGGCGCGCCGCGGCAGGAGGACGCCGTACCGTACGATGTGATCATCGATCGCATCTCGCACGAGGTGCCGATGTACCGTTCGTTCCTCAAGTACGCGGTGCTCGCCGGTGCGACCGTCGTGAATAACCCGTTCATGTGGACCGCCGACGACAAGTTCTTCGGCGCGTCGCTCATCACGAAGCTCGGCGTGGCGAGCCCGAAGACCGTGGTGCTGCCTAACAAGCAGTACGTCCCCGGTATCAAGCACGACGAGAGCCTGCGCAACCTCGAGTTCCCGCTCGACTGGCGCGGGATCGTCGAGTATGTCGGTTTGCCGTGCATTCTGAAGGACGCCCACGGGGGCGGCTGGCGCGACGTGTACGTGTGCCGCTCGCTCGACGAGCTGATCCACCACTACGACACCTCGGGCCTGCTCACTATGATCGTCCAGGAGTTCATCGAGTGGGAGCACTTCGTGCGCTGCATGTGCCTCGGCCAGGAGGAGATCCTGCCGATGAAGTACGACCCGCGGGCGCGGAAGTACATCGTGGAGCACGAGCACCTGTCGCCGGCGCTCGGCGCGCGGATCGTGAAGGACGCCACCACGATCGTGAAGGCGTTAGGCTACGACATGAACTCGATCGAGTTCGCGGTTCGGGACGGGATCCCCTACGCGATCGACTTCATGAACCCGGCGCCGGATATGGACATCAACTCGCTGACGCCGGAGTACTTCCAGTGGGTGGTGACGCACATGGCCGACATGGCCATCGCCCTGGCGAAGAAGCCGCGCAAGCAGGCGAAGGAGCTCAAATGGAGCACGGTATTCACGGCTGGTCGCGCGTGAGCCGTGTGAGACGGCACACGGCAGCGAACTGAAGTCGGCAGTGGGCGGTGAGCAGTAGGCAGAAGGCAGAGGAGAAACCGCGATGCTCGGCGCAGTCTCTGCCGTCTGCCTCCTGCCGTCTGCCGTCTGCCGGCTTCAGTTCTCTGCCCCCTGCCGTCTTGAGTTCGCCGCCGTCTGTCGTCTCGAATGCCCGAAAACGCGATCCGAGCGAATGCAAGCATGCTAGACGCGATCTCTGCCTACCACGACCTCCTGTCCGACGACCAGCTCGCCGCCGACTCGCAGGCGATGCTCGACGACCAGCTCGCCCGCCATCGACTCGTCTTCGGCGGCCGGGCGCTCTGCACCGTCCTTCGCCCGCGCCTAACGAATCACGAGCGGCACGCGTGGCTCGAGCAGCGAGTCCGCTTGCTGATGCGCGTGTTCGCCAAGACCTACGCCGCTGCCGTCGCCAACGCCGAGTTCCGCCGGCAGTTCATGCTGGCCGATTGGGAGGAGACGCTCGTCCGGGACGATCCCGGCATTCGCAACCCGAGCCCCACCTCGCGACTCGACACCTTCATCATCGACGCCGACGACGAGATGAAGCTCACCGAGTACAACGCCGAGACGCCCGCCGGCGCGGCGTATAGTGACGCGCTCACCGACGCGTTCATCGACTTACCCGTCATGCGCGCGTTCGCCCGCAAGTACGAGATCACGCCCATGGCGTCGCGGCAGGGAGTGCTTCACGTCCTCCTCGCCACGTACGAGGAATGGCTCGGGAGGCGCGAGCTGCCGCGCATCGCCATCGTCGACTGGCCCGACGTTCCCACGGTGACGGAGTTCGAGATGTACCGCGAGTACTTCTACTCCCGCGGCATCGAGTGCGAGATCGCGGACCCACGCCAGGCAGAGTACCGGAACGGTCGCCTGTCGTTCGCGGACGGCGATCCCGTGGACTTCATCTACAAGCGCGTGCTGATCCACGAGCTCGTCGAGCAATGCGGCATGGACAGCCCGATGGTGCGCGCCGTTCGCGACCGGGCCGTCTGCATGGCGAACGGATTTCGCTGCAAGATGCTGCACAAGAAGGCGAGCCTCGCGGTGCTGAGCGACGAGCGGAACGCGCACCTGTTCACCCCCGAGGAGCGTGCCGCGGTCGACGCGCACGTGCCGTGGACGCGGACGGTCGTGGAGCGGAAAACGCAGTTCGAGGGAAGGGAAGTCGACCTGGTGCCGTTCATCCAGGCGCACCGCGAGCGCCTCGTGCTCAAACCGAACGACGACTACGGCGGCGCCGGCATCACTCTCGGCTGGACGGTGGACGACGCGGCGTGGTCGGAGGCCATTGCGCGCGCATTGGCTGCGCCGCACATCGTGCAGGAGCGCGTGCGCATCCCGTACGAGCCGTACCCGAGTCTCGTGGATGGGACCGTCCAGGTCGTCGACCGGATGCTCGACACGGCACCGTTCGTGAGCTACGGTGAGTACATGGAAGGTTACCTGACCAGACTCTCTACCGCGGCGCTGCTGAACGTGACGGCGGGGGGTGGGTCGACGGTGCCGACCTTTCTCGTCGAACCTCGCTAGCTACTAATGACCACGACTGGGATCGGCAAAGACGGCAGACGGCAGCGCACTGAAGCCGGCAGACGGCAGACGGCAGGAGGCAGACGGCAGAGACTGCGCCGAGCATCGCGGTTTCTCCTCTGCCTTCTGCCCACCGCACACTGCCCACTGCCGGCTTCCGTGCGCTGCCCTCTGCCGTCTCGTCGCTGACAAACCTTCCGCGAAGACCCAACTATGAAGCCGCCGTCCCTAACGATTGGCGTCGAGGAAGAGTACCAGATCATCGACCCGCAGACTCGCGAGCACCAGTCGTACATCACCCAGCTCCTCGAGTACGACCACCGCTACCTCGGTCAGGTGAACCCGGAGCTCCACCAGACCATCGTGGAAGTCGGGACAACCGTGTGTCGAACGCCACAGGAGGTCAGGGAAGAGCTGGTGCGGCTCCGGCGCGGCGTGATGGAGCTCGCGGGCCTCAAGAATCTCTCGATCGCCGCAGCGGGGACGCATCCGTTCTCGCACTGGGTCGACCAGGAAATCACGCCGCTCGAGCGGTATATCGGCACGCAGGACGCGATGCAGGACCTCGCGCGGCAACTCCTCATCTTCGGCACGCACGTCCACATCGGCATCGAGGATCGGGACTTCCTCATCGACGCCGCCAACGTCGCGCGCTACTTCCTGCCGCACATCCTGTGTCTCTCCACGAGCTCGCCATTCTGGATAGGGCGCAACACCGGCCTCAAATCGTACCGCAGCGTCGTCTTCCGCGCGTTTCCGCGTTCCGGCGTCACGCCGATTCTCCGCGGCTGGACCGACTATCAGAGCTACCTCGACACGCTGATCACGACCGGCTGCATCCCCGACGGCTCGAAGATCTGGTGGGACGTACGGCCGCACTGGAAGTACCCGACCCTCGAGTTCCGCGTCTGCGACGTTTTCACGCGCGTAGATGAGGCCGTCAGCGTCGCCGCGATCCTCCAGGCGATCGTCGCGAAGCTTTGGAAAATGCGGCGGGACAACGTGACGTTCCGCGTTTATCCGTCGGAGCTGATCGACGAAAACAAGTGGCGAGCCGTTCGCTACGGTCTCGACGGGAAGCTGATCGACTTCGGAAAGGAGCGCGAGCTGCCCGCGCGTGAGCTGATCCGGGAGCTCATCGACTGGTTCATCGCTGATGTCGTGGACGAGCTGGGGAGCCGGAAGGACGTCGAATACGCATACAGGATCCTGGACGAGGGCTCGAGCGCCGACCGGCAGATCGCGGTGTATGACAGAACGGGCGACATCAAGGCGGTTGTCGACCACCTGATCGCGGAGTCCCGAGAGGGGGTCGTGCCCGACGACACGCCGGCGGGCATGGCAACTGCCTCATGACGACGAATCAGTGACTTACCTTACATTCTACCAGTCACAGCAGTGGCGCTGCCGGGTTTAACGCAAGCAAGCGCTTCTCATTCAACGATTCGTCAATGCCGCGTCCGCTGATCGGTGTCTCGACGCAAACCCTTCAGGCCATCGATGGTATCCCTGAAGGTTTGCCCAATTCGGTGGTGATGAACCAGCGCTACTACCACGCCGTTGCCGCGGCTGGTGGAGCGCCGGTGCTCGTGCCACTGCTCGACGACCTCGAAACGTTGCGCGCCATCTACGAGCGGATGGACGGCATTCTGATCCCGGGGGGCGTCGACGTACATCCCGCGGCGTTCGGTGAGACCCCGCACGAGCGCCTCGGCCGGACCGACCCGGCGCGCGACCGCGTCGAGATCCAGCTCGTGAAGTGGGCGGTCGAGGACGACAAACCGCTGCTCGGACTCTGCCGCGGACTCCAGGTCATCAACGTCGCGCTCGGCGGAACACTCTATCAGGACCTCGCAACCGAGTACCCGAACGCGATCAAGCACGACTACTTCCCGACCTACGGGTACTCGCGAGACCATCTCGCGCACGACGTCGCCGTCGAGGCCGGGTCGCGGATGCGCCATGCGCTCATCAACTCCGCCGTACCGGTGAACAGCATGCATCACCAGGGCATCAAGGCGCTCGCGAGCTCGCTGGCGGCTTCGGCCGTCGCGCCCGATGGACTCATTGAAGCGGCGGAATCGACCAGCGACTCGTACATCGTTGGCGTGCAATGGCACCCCGAAGTCTTCGAGCTCTCCGAACCGAGCTCTGGCGTCCTGTTCACGGACTTCGTACAGGCCGCATCGAGAGGGTAATGCACGAGCTCGCATTGCGAGCCTCGCGTAAGCGATCACGAGCACACGACCTCCTCGTGTGCTCGTTTCGCATCACGGCGGCCGAACCCTCAGGGGCCCCGCGGGTAGAACGGCGCGATCGACACGACGCCACCTAACGATGCCCATGTCGAGACTGCTGTGCGGCGCGAGCCTCGCTCTCGCCGCTTTGACGTCGTCCGCCCACGCTCAGGTTAGTGCCACACCGCCGGCGGATTCGACGCCGAGCTACGGGCAGATCATCTCGGTCAGCCCGTTGTTCGCGCTGCTCGGTTTCTACACCGGCGATATCGAGCGTCGGATCACATCCGCCACGACGCTCGGCGTCGGTGGCAGCGCGTTCGCGCTCGGACCATTTGGGTACAAATCGATCGACGCCAAGGTGCGTCTGTATCCTGGAGGACGTGCCCTCGAGGGCCTTGGCGTCGGCGTCTCAGCGGGGCTGATCCGGCTCTCGGCGGACCAGGGTGGATTGTTTTCGAGCGCCTCGGCCGGCTCGGGCATCGTCGTCGGCACCGACGCGACCATCACCTACTTGACCGGAAAGCGCCACAACATCGCCCTCTCGTTAGGAGGAGGGCTCAAACGAGTCGTGCGCTTCGGCGGATATGATGTTTCGACCGCACGTCTGACCTATCCCACCGCCCGCGCTAGCATCGGTCTCGCGTTCTAACTATCGTTCGGCTCGGTTGGTACGGCTCGTCCCCGAGAATGCAGCGCGGTCACGGATAAATGGCGGTCCGTCACGACGCATCTCGTCACGTCGTGCCTTTCTCGCGCTTAAGCACCAGCACGGTTGCATGTTGGGTAACCCGAGGAGAGGATAACACGCTCGGGAGTCGTGCTGTGGCGATCGTAGGTGTGATCAGCCGTTAAACATCGACGATGTGTTCGGTCCCTGCCTAACGAGGTTTCGGCGCCATGGGATCACCGGTCGGCCAACTCGATGACGTGATCGCCGCCCTGTCCCGCCGCGGCGCCATCCTGCGTTTGCATTTCACGCGGCTCGTCACGCCATCGTATCGTCCCGCCGCTGCCTGTCACGGTCACTCCCGCGTTCCTGCTTCCGCCCAGCCCGCGAATCGCCGAGCCGACGGTGCCGTCGCCCGGGTGCGGGCGGGTGAGATGTCGTGTCATGAGTCCACCCTCGTACCCACCAGTACCCAGGAGGTCTTCGTGTCATCGTCGTCCGTGAGATTCTCGTTAGGTAGGATAGTCGGCCTCCTGCTCGCGGGAGGCATCGCCTTGCCTGGCGCGCTCGCCGCGCAAGGCACGGCCACCGTGCGTGGCCGCGTCACCGATACCGAAGGGGGTGCCCCGGTCGTCTCGGCACAGGTGGTTGTCGCCGGCACGCGACTTGGCGCCGTCACACAGCCCACCGGCGACTACGTCATCACCAATGTCCCGGCGGGCCCGCAGACGATTCGCGTCATGCGCATTGGCTACACGCCCGTAGACAAGGCAGTCACGGTCCCGGCGTCGGGTGAAGTTCGCGCCGACGTGGCCATTGCGCGTGCGGCCACACGGCTGGCCGAGGTGGTGACCACGGCCACCGGTGACCAGGAGCGACGGACGTTCGGCAATGTCGTCGCCACCCTCACCGCGGACTCGGTTGCGAAGGAGGCCCCGGTCACGAACGTGAACGAGATGCTGCAGGGCCGCGTCTCCGGGCTGCAGGTCATTCAGGGGGCCGGTCAGACCGGCGTGTCGTCGTCGATCCGCATCCGCGGTACGAGCTCGCTCTCGTTGACGAACGAGCCGCTCATCGTCGTGGATGGCGTGCGGTTCGACAACCAACAGCTGCCGAACGGCGGCAACATCAGCACGCAGCGCATCAACCGGCTCAACACCCTCGGCGACGAGGACATCGAGACGATCGACGTCATCAAGGGCCCGTCGGCGGCTGCGCTCTACGGCACGGCGGCGGCGAACGGTGTCGTCGTCATCAAGACGAAGCGCGGAAAGGTCGGCAAGACCCAGTGGAGCGTGTTCGGCGAAGGCGGGATCGTTCAGCAGCCCGCGAACTTCGAGCCGAACTGGACGAGCTGGGGGCGCGCGTTGAACACATCCGGGCAGCCGACCGGCAACCCGATACAGTGCAGGATCACGTCGCTCGCCTTGAAGCAGTGCGCAGTCGACAGCCTAACGACCTTCAACCCGCTCATGAACTCGGAGACCACGCCGTTCAAGGACCAGCAGCGGAGCATGTTCGGGCTCCAGTTCTCCGGCGGCTCGGATCGGCTTCGCTACTTCATGTCGGGCGACCACGAGTCGGAGGTTGGTCCGTACGAGATGCCGGCGAGCGAGATCGATCGTCTGACGAAGGAGCGCGGCACGAGGCCGCGGCCGAAGCAGATTCACCCGAACCAGCTCAAGTCGAACAACCTCCGCGGCAACTTCGGCCTCTCGCTCGCGCCGACGCTCACACTCGACGTGTCAACGGGGTACACGGACCAGCGCCTGTACACCCCGTTCGATGGCGGTTTCTTCGCCGGGTTGACGTTCCAGGCGATGACCGCGCGAGGTGTGCGTGGCACTACGGAAGGGTATCAGCGCGAGCTCCCGGGGGACGTGATGTCGCTCGAGCAGCAGCTGGAGGATCAGCGCTTCACCGGCAGCACGTCGCTCAACTGGTCGCCCAAATCCTGGTTCCAGGGCCGCGCTGTCTTCGGTCTCGATCAGGACCACAGCTACAACTACCGCGAGCAGCTGCGCGGTGAAGGCACCCGCGTGGCTATCGCGTGGGGGCCTACCGGGCAGGAAGGCGGCAAATTCCTCGACCGCTCGAACAGCACGAAGTACACGGTCGATCTCGGTGGCACGGCAACGTGGGCAGCAACGCCCGACATCTCCACGCGCACCTCGGTCGGCGCGCAGTGGTTCAAGGACGAGCTGTATCAAGGCCAGGGCCAGGGGTACAACCTGCCGCCGGGCGCCTCTACGCCGAACTCCGCCGGCTCGCAGGTGCGAGCGTTCGAGTTCACGACTGAGAACGCGACGTACGGCCTCTTCCTCGAGGAGCAGGTCGGGTGGCGCGAGAAGCTGTTCGTCACGGCCGGCGCACGCGTCGACAAGAACAGCGCGTTCGGCCGCGATGTCGGCAACACCGTGTACCCGCGCGCATCGGTGTCGTACGTGATCTCCGATGAGGCGTGGTGGCCGCAGCTGAAGGGGCTGAACCGACTTCGGCTCCGCACCGCGTACGGCAAGGCCGGCGTGCAGCCGGGCACCGTCGCCGCGCTTCAGTTCCTCAACGCGTCGACGTATCCAACGGACGCGGGCGAGACGCCCGGGCTACGCCTAACGTCGATCGGCAACCAGAAGCTCAAGCCCGAAGTCACCAGCGAGATCGAGGCGGGCGCTGACATCGGCTTCTTCAACGACCGCGTGAACCTGGAAGCCACGTTCTTCAACAAGGAGTCTAAGGACGCACTGTTCAACCGGCCGCTGCCGCCATCGTACGGCGCCGGCGGTAACCAGTGGCAGAATCTCGCGAAGGTCCAGAATCGCGGATTCGAGGCTGCGATAGACGCGACAATCGTGCGCACCGACCCCGTCGTCTTCGACATTCGCTTCAACGGCTCGATCATCAAGAACAAGCTCGTCGACGCGGGCGGCGCACCACTGCCGACCACACCCGGGGCCCGCAACGTCGAGGGGTTCCCGCTCTTCGGGTTGTGGGATCGGAGGCTGATGTCGTACTCGGATGCCAACGGCGACGGGATCATCGCGGAGAGCGAGATCGTCGTCAGCGACACCGCGCTCTATCGTGGGCCCACGCTGCCGGAGAAGCAGGCAGGCCTCACGAGCTCACTCGGATTCTTCAAGAACACGCTCCGTTTGAGCACGCTGTTCGACTATCGCGGCGGCTTCTACAACCAGTGGGGTTACCAGAACCAGCGCTGCGTCGGGACCGGTAACTGCCGCGCGGTGAACGATCCGACGGCGCCCCTGGACGACCAGGCCGCCGCCGTGGCCGCGAACAGCCCGAGCAAGCGCAGCCTGTGGGGCCTGTTCGTGCCTAACGACTTCATTCGCTTCCGCGAGATGTCGCTGTCGTATACGGTGCCCGCGCGGTTCGCGAGCTATGCGCGCACCACCTCGGCAACCATCATCCTGAGCGGCCGCAACCTCGGAACGCCCTGGACGAAGTACCCGGGCATCGATCCGGAAGCGAACAGCAGCGTCGGCAACACCGGCGGCGGAAACAACGACTTCTTCTCGCCGCCCGCGCTGCGCTACTGGCTCGTCCGCGTCAATCTCGGGTTCTGACCATGCGCTCTTACACTTCGAATCTCCGACGAGATCAACACATGCATGCATATCTCAGGGTCGGCATTGGGCGCGCGACCGGTCGCGGTGTGACGGCGATCCTCGCTGCCCTGGTGCTGGCCGCCTGCAGCACCGACAAGCTGACGCAGGTCGAAACGCCGGATCAGATCACACCCGAGCAGGCGAACTCGCCAACCGGCGCCGCGGCGCTTCGGTCAGCCGCGTTAGGCAACTTCGCAAACTGGTTCGCCGGCGACAACGCCGGCGGCGGCATCGGCTTGAACATCGCGACCGGCCTGCTCTCCGATGAGATGCTGAACGCGCGCGGCGGCACCGAGCACATGGATACGCGAGCGGTGAACGATGCCGTTTTCCCGTCGACGGTGTGGAACCTGTTCGGACAGGCCAACACCCAGATCATCCGGGCCATCAAGTCGGTCAAGGAGTTCACGCCGGACGGCGCCAGCAAGGTGTCGCAGATCGCGCAGCTCTACATGCTGCAGGGCTTCACCTATGTCCTCGCGGCCGAGGCGTACTGCAACGGCGTCCCGGTCAACCTTACCGTCGACGACGCGAAGCCGCAGACCGAGATTGTCTCCAACGCTCAGCTCTTCGACATAGCGATCGCCAACTTCGACACGGCGCTGACCACGGCGGCGTCGACGGATACGAAGATTCGCAGCGCGGCGCTCGTCGGGAAGGCGAGGGCCCTCGTGGACCAAAAGCGCTACTCGGATGCCGCGGCGCTCCTGGGGCCGGTCACCACGGGCTACGTCTACAACGTCGAGTACTCCAACACGACCATCATCAACGACGTCTACGACTGGATGTTCGCCACGTCGAACTTCGGACCCTCCGACAAGGAAGGTGGTGCCGGGCTCGATTTCGTCTCGTCGAAGGACCCGCGCATCAAGGTCGATGCGACGAAGACCCGGGCCGGCCAGGATGGCACCCCGATCTGGATACAGCAGATGTTCACCACAGGCAACGCACCGGTGCCGCTCGCGACGGGCATCGAGGCGCGGCTCATCGAGGCCGAAGCGCTCCTGGCCGCCGGTGACGCCACGGGTTGGCTCAACAAGCTGAACGTGGCCCGCCAGACGCTTCAGGGGCTCGCGCCGCTCACCGATCCGGGTACGCCCGCCGCGCGCGTCGACCTTCTCTTCAGGGAGCGCGCGTTCTGGATGTACTTCACGGCGCACCGGGTCGGCGACCTGCGCCGACTCGTCAGGCAGTACGGCCGCGCGCCGAACACGGTGTGGCCGTCGGGGAACTACTTCAAGGGCGGTGTCTACGGAACCGACATGAATCTTCCTCCAGCGCAGGCGGAAAAGAACAATCCGGGTTACACGGGCTGCTCTGACAGAAACGCGTAATATTGGCGCAGCTGGCAACCGTTCGGTTCAAACGGAGTCAGACTCCGGACCCATCGTT
>JBKOYV010000247.1:0-21785 GCA_046725585.1 Gemmatimonadota bacterium
GAGGAGCACACCCTTCTCGTGCTGCCCGTTAGGCAGGAACTTGTAGAACATTCCGACGCCGGACGGCGCGCCCCACGAGCCGGTGCTCGGGCTATAGAAGTTGACGGGCGAGACGTTGCCGCTCACCCAGGTGCCGACGTAGTGGCTGGGCACTCGGTCGCCGGGACCCGGGTTCCCGGCGTTGCCAGGGTCGCGCCGATTCGGCCGTGGCTGCTGAACCGTCGCTGAAATTCTTGGTTCTCGTCAAAGGGCACAGCCTCGGTCACATCGGTGCGTACGCGGCTGCCGCGCGGCTCTACGAGCGCGAAACACATCCGGCAGTCCCTCGGCGCGGTCGCGGCCGCGCGCCTACCTCGCGCTCGACCGCCCGGCAGATGCGATTGCCTCCTGCGCTTCGCATACGCGACGCCACTCGACGCGATGGGGCGGTACCTCACCCGGACCGAGATCGACTATCTGCTGGCGCGCGCCTTCGCTCAGGCGGGCATGCCCGACAGCAGTGCTGTCTACCGCGATCGAGTTGAGCTTGCGTGGAAGGACGGCGACCCCGAGGTGAGATCGCGCCTCGATACGCTTATGGCGCTCGCCGCCGGCGCGGCCCGATGACGACGGCGTAGCACCACCTTCCCGCACCGATCGCCGATTCGGTCGCCGCCTAACGATGAAGCCCGCGTGAGTCACCAGGAGCTCATCACGCGGCTTCTACGGATGGTCGCGCTTCGCCCGGTCCACCGCTGCGAGCACGCGCCGTCGGTGGTGACGGCCCTCACGCCGCAATCGTCTTCGGCAGGATCGTCATCCTGACCACTCCGATGCCAGCCCGATGTTTCGCCTGTCGCACATTGCCACGGTCATCTGCATCACATTCGTCCGGCTGGCCAGTGCGCAGTCCGTTCCGCACGCGACATGTTCGAATGCCGGGTCGCTCGGCGCACTGGGCGCATCGGTTGCGGTGCTCGACTCGACGGGTCTCGCCCCGTTCTTCACGCGTACTCTTTCCGAGGCGCTGACGGCACGGCTTCCCGGCGTGAGTGTGATGCGGTCGAACGGCGTCGCGGGAACCGGATCGCGCATCTGGCTCCGCGGCCCGAGCGGAATCGTGACGCCGCGACAACCATTGCTGTACATCGACGGTATCCGGGCCGACGGTGAGCTGCAGTCGATAACCCTGAATGCGGGTGGTCAGGCGCCATCGCGGCTCGACGACGTGCCAGTCGACGATATCGCCTGTGTCTACGTCCTCCGAGGTCCGGCGACCGTGGCGCGATATGGCACGGACGCTGCCGGGGGCGTCATCTACGTCGTCACCCGCCAGGCCGTCTCGGACTCGTCGCGATTCCGCGCGTACGTGGAAGGTGGTGCGGCGACGGACGCCGCGGACTACCCGGCGAACTACGGAAACGCCCAGTCATGCACTCAGGCGCTGGCGGCGACTGGGCAATGCGTCGCGGGGCCCGTTCGCACGTGGAGCCCGCTCAAGGCGGTGAGCCCGTTTCGCTCCGCGCCGCGCGCCGTCGCGGGAGCCCGCGTCGCTCTTCTCGCGACGCCGCGCTGGTCGTTAGGCGCGAGCGGGAGCGGCGTCGTCGACGATGGGGTCCTCCGCGGCAACGACCACCGCCAGTACAGCGGCAGCGTGAACGGAGGGTTTCGCCGCGATTCGACGCTCGCGGTGCGCAGCAACGTCTGGTTCATGGGCGGCCGTACCCGCCTTCCGATGATCGGGAACTCCGTGCTCGGCGTGCTCGGCGCCGGGCTGTTAGGCAGGAGCGTCGACGACCCGGAGCTGCGCGGGTATCTCAACCTGCCGCCGACGGTACTCGAGGAGTTCGGGATCAACCAACGGCTCCGTCGGTTGGGCGGGATGGCGCGCCTCGATTGGCAACCGCGCGGCTGGCTCGCCCTGCGCACGCTCGCAGGACGGGAGGACTCCCAGGCCAAGGATGACGAGTTCGACCCGAGCATCCGATTTTCGCAGCCCATTGAAGTCGACCCGCCGAGGATCAGGGCGCTCGGGGAGCGGCGCTCACAACGCACGTCGGCAAGCGCCGCTGCCAGCGCCTCCTACGGAGGGCCGGCTTCGCGACTCACCACCGAGGTCACGTTCGACTACGTGACCGAGAAGAACCGCTCGACGGCTCAGGCGCTCGACGTCCTGAGCCCGTCGAGTCCCCTGGACGAGTCGTGGCGCGGTTCCGAGGCGACGACAAAGGGTCTGGTCGTGCGTCAGGCGTTCTCATCGAACGACCGCCGGTTTGCCGAAGTTGGCATTCGTTCGGATGTCCTGCGGCGTGACGTCGCCCTGGAAAACCCGACCTACCCGTTCGCGAGCGTCGCGTGGGATGTGGGCCGCGAGGCATTCTTCCCCGCGCACGGCGCGATCTCGTCGCTGCGCCTGCGCGCGGCGTTTGGGGAGAGCGGCGACAGCCGACCGTATGATGCCGCCTTCCAGTCCCTCTCGACCGGCACTCCGCCCATTGACGCAGGAGATGCGCTTCCGATAGAGCGGACGAGAGAGATCGAGGCCGGTTTAGACGTCGGCATGTTCGAAGGGCGCGCCGCGGCTAGCGCAACCTTCTTCTCCAAGCACACGGAGAACGCGCTCATCGACGGACCGTCAGCGCAAGGCGTCGTTACGCCGGCCGGCGAGTGGCGGGCACACGGCATCGAAGTCGGGCTGCGTGCCCAGGTCGTGGAGGCGCCACGGTTCGGCGCGCACGTTGCCCTCACGTTCACCGGCTTCGAGAACCAGGTCACGAGCCTCGGGAACGGCCAGACGATCCAGCCGCTGGGTTATGGGATCGTGCCGGGCTATCCACTTTTTGGTGCGTGGGGCCAGGAGTTCGTCGTCATCGACTCGAACAAGGACGGCGTGATAACTCCCGACGAGGTGATGGCGGGCCCTGGGCGTACCTTTCTCGGGTCTCCCGTGCCGACGTTCGAGGTTGGCCTCGCACCGTCGGTCGTGTTCGCGCACGCGGTCACGGTCGCGGCCCTGCTCGACTCCCGGAGTGGCTTTCGGGTGATGAATCAGTCGGGCCGAATGCGCTGCGCCGCCGTCTGCGCGGCGCTCTACGTGCCTAACGCTTCACAAGACCAGCAGACGCGCGCTGTCGACGTCAACGACGCGTTCGGCGCGTGGATCGAGGACGGGTCGTTCATCCGCCTGCGGGAGCTATCGGTCGCCTGGAATCTGCCGCCAACGTTGAGTCGCTACATTGGCGCGCGGTCGTCAACGCTCGTGCTGGCGGGACGCAATCTCTTCCTCCACACGAAGTACACCGGGCTCGATCCCGAAGCCTCGTACACGGGGCAGAGCAGTATCGGACAGGTGGACCTGTTCACTTTGCCGTTGCCACGCACGCTCTCGGTCCGGCTGAACGTCGACTGGTAACCTGTCGAACACCATCGAGAAGGTCGCGGGGACAGTCGCGGGCAGCTTCGTCAGCTCACAACCCGCCGAGCCGCTCCGGATAGGCGCGGATCATCCCGCTCTGGTCGACGTCCTTGATCATCTCCTTTGGGTGATGCTCGGGCTTCGAGTCGAGATGGGTGAAGTTGGCGGAGGACACCCACCCTTGCTTCGTGACGCCGTCCTGTCCACCGTCGTACCACTCGCGCACGAAGATGCCGTACCCGCGCCCCTCCTTTCGGAACTCGACCAGCGCCGACACCTCGCGGGGCTCGGTGAAGATCGCTGCCAGGTCGCTCCCGAAGATCGGACCGGTGAAGTTCAGTTGATGCGCGAAGTTCTTCATCTCCTCCTTCCAGAAGGCAACCGGCGGCTTGCTCGGCGAGTAACCCCGCAAGTTCCGTCGAATGAAGGAGACGCCGTAGAGCGCGACACCAGGATCCTTCCCGTTCGGGTGCTGGAAGACCCAGTCGCGCCACTTCTTGGAGCGGACGGCAAACTTGTCGGCCGCGCTGTTGCCCGCGTTGTGGAAGCCGAAGATGCCACTCGTCGTTTGGTAGGCGACGGCCAGGCATCCCTTGATGCTCGGGAAGCCAACGCCTTCGTTGTCGCCGAAGCCGACCTGACGTTCCAGCAGGTAGATCACGAATTGTCCCGGCGCAGAGGTGAGGGGAAAAGACCTCGGTCGTTCTGTCAGGCGTTACGGCAATACGATGCCCGCGCATTCGACCAGACCTCGCCGAAGGCGTCAGGAGGTGCGATCATGGCCCGACCTCGTGTCGTCCGCAAGATCTCTGTCACGAGCCCTGTGCGCTGGCGTGCCAGGCTGATGCGTAACATTGGGCGCGAGCGGCGTGCGCGCGGGTTCCTGCGAGGCAGCGCACTCGTTAGGCACGCAATGAGCCCGGCCCAATTCGGCCATGAAACGTTAGAGGGAATCCGGAGCGACCCGGAGGCAGGTGGAACGCTCCCGACTCGTCTATCAACAGGGCCGGCGTTGCGCCATTTTTCTTCACGAGATGCAACGCCGGCCCCCGTAGCCCGTCTCGACTACAAGTCGGTGCGGCGCAACCATCGTAGCATGTCTGTTCGCCCGTTTCGGCCGGAAGACGCCGTCGAAGTCACCGCGATGATGCGCGCGCTCTGGCCCTCAGACGACCCGTATGACTTCAGCGACGAGTCGATCTTCGTGTGGCAGCGCGACGAGCGTCCCGGGCTCGGCGGGTTCGTTTCGTTCTCCATCCGCGCCTGGGCCGAGGGATGCGAGTCAGCCCCAGTGCCGTACATCGAAGGATGGTGGGTGGCTCCCGACCTCCGACGTTCCGGCGTGGGACGCGCCCTCGTCAGCGCCGTAGAGAGCTGGTGTCGCGAGCACGGGCACCACGAGTTGGGCTCCGATGTCGAGTTGGACAACGAGGGCAGCCTGCGCGCACACACTGCCCTCGGGTTTGAGCCGACGCTGCGGTTGCAGTTCTTCCGCAAGCGGTTGCGGTAGATAGCCTCCCGTCCGCTACTCGGATCGCAGTGCACGCATCGGATCAGCGCGCGCCGCCCGATGCGCCGGGATGAACGTCGCCACAAGCGACGCCGCCGCGAGCACGGCCGGCGCGACGACGAACGTTGCGAGGTCCAACGTGCTCACATGGGACACGAACCGCGTTAGGAGTCTGCTGAGCGCCGCCGTCGCGACGCCACCGATGACGATCCCGATCAGCGCCAACTGACCGCCCTCGCGCAACACCATCCGCCGGATGTCGGCAGCAGTGGCGCCTAACGCCGCTCGAATCCCCAGCTCGTCGGTTCGCTCGGTGACACCGTATGCGGTGACGCCATACGTTCCGAGAACCGCGAGCACGAACATGAGGAGCGAGAACGCGCCGACCAGCAGCATCTGAAACCGCTGCTGGGCGACGGAGCCCGACACCATCGCTTCGACGGTGCGAACGTGGTGGAGCGGCAGCGCGGGGTCGAGCTCGCGCACGAGCGCCCGAATCGACGGCACAACCGCAGTGGGATCACCGCTGCTCTTCACCAGCACGGTCATGAAGTTGTAGGCGGCCTGCGTCGTCACGCCGTAGACCGTGCGCGCGACTTCGGCGTCGAGCCCGCCCGTGCGTACATCGCCCGCGACGCCGACCACTTCCGCCTCCTCGCCTGAGCGCATCCTGATGCGCTGGCCTATCGGGTTGGACTCGCCCCATGCCGCCCTGGCGAGTGCCGCGCTCACGACGGCGACGCGCGATCCTGACCGACCGTCGGTGGGTTCAAGCGCGCGGCCCTTGAGGATGGGAATACCCAACAGCGTGAAGTATCCCGGGGCGACGAGCTGGAAGTTCGCCCGAAGTGCCGCGCGGTCCTCCGCGCCCGGCAGCGTAAACGAGAACGCCGACGGCTCTGCGGCGAGCGGCGGGTCGCTGGCGAGCGTCGCGGCGCGGACACCGGGCAGCGCCTGGATACGTTCAAGGAGCGTCTGGAAGAACACGTCGCGCGGCGTCTGCGAGGCGTATGGCATCCCAGCGCCCATCGGCAGCTCGAGCTGGAAAGTCAGCACATGTTCGGGGCGGAAGCCGGGATCGGTGCGGAGGAGCGCGCGGAAGCTCCGCACGAGGAGGCCGCCGGTCGTCAGCAGCATCATGGCGAGCGCGATCTGCGACACGCCGAGCACGCGCATCAGGCGATGCTCGCATCGGCCGCGCACCCGCGTCGCGCTTTGCCGCAAGACCGCTGTGGTCTCCGGCCTGCCGGCGCGCCACGCGGGAAGGAGCCCGACCAGCACGGCCGTCAGGAGCGTGGCGACGACGGCGAACGCGAGCACCGTCCCGTCGATGCGCGCGTCCGGCAGGAGCGGGATGTCGGCTGGCCCCATGGCGACGAACGCCTTGACGCCCCAGTACGCCAACACCACGCCGAGCGCCGCACCCCCGATACCGAGGAGGAGACTCTCCGCCAGGGCGTGCGCGCTCAGCCGAAGGCGCGACGCGCCGAGCGCGTGCTGCACCGCCATCTGCTTCCGCGTGGCCGCCGCCTTGATGAGCAGCAGGTTGGCGACGTTCGTGCACGCGCCGAGCAGCACCACGCCGACCGCCGCGAGGAGGAAGACGAGGCCGCGCCTAACGTCGCGAACGACCTCCTCGCGTAGCGGCACGAGCCGGATCCCGGTGTCGCGGTTGGAGTCGGGATAGAGCGCCGCCAATCGCGTGGCGACGCCGGAAAGATCGGCCTGCGCCTGCTGCAGCGTGACACCCGCCGCGAGGCGCCCCACGACGTGGAGCTTCCGCGCGTCTCTGCCGCCCGTCTGATTGTCCTCGGGGACGAGGGGCCGCCACACCTGCACGTCCGTCCCGAGAACGTGCACGCTCCGCGCGGTGAGTTCCGGCGGCATGATCCCGACGACGGTGTACGGGAACCCGTTCACCATGACGCTGCGCCCGATCAAGGTGGAATCCGCACCGAAGTGGTCGTGCCACAGTCCGTAGCTCAGTATCGCGCGCCGGTGGTTGCCGACGATGCTCTCCTCCTGCTGGAACGTGCGCCCGTAGAGCGGCGGCACGCCGAGCACCTCGAAGAAGCCCGGCGTGATGCGCGCGACCGAGACGCGCTGCGGCTCGCTCCCGCCGGTCAGGTTCACGTCGCCGTTCGCGAACGTCCAGAATGCCGCGAGGCCGGAGAACGCCTTCGACTGCTCCTGCCAGTCGTGAAAGTCGGGGTACGAGGAGAACCCCTCCGCGAGCCCCTGGCTCGGTGACGTGCTCCAGACCATCACCAGCCGATCCGCGCTATGAAACGGCAGTGGCTTCAAGAGAACGACGTTGATGATCGAGAAGATCGCCGTGTTCGCGCCGATTCCTAGCGCGAGCGTCGTCAGGGCGACGACCGCGAGGACCCGGCGCCGCGTTAGAGAGCGTGCCGCGTAGCGGAAATGTTGGGCGACGGAGCGAACAACCACGTTGGATGCGGTTGCCGGCATCGGCAACGCTCGGCCTGCGGAAAGGTGATGCGGTCGATGCGCGTTGCCTTGAATCGTAGGGTGGTTCAACGAGCCGAACCAGCCCGAAACATGACATAGTCTCGGCCCTCCGGCGGCCGGTTCGCGTCATCGTTTCGCCGCGCCTCGGTGCCTAGCTCGCTAGTCGCAGGGGAAGCAAACCACAACTCGCGTTCGGCGGCGAGTTCACTCAAAATCGGCACTCACCGGTGACTCGATTCAGTGCAGCTACGCTCCGATCGTCGAGCGCCTGCGTCTCCGCCGCTCGAGCGAAGCTTGTAGCGAGGCTTGCGCGCGAGAGCGAGTCGAGGCCAATGGTGAAACCGCGCTTGCACTTTGCGTGTTCGAGCAGTTGCAATACGACGCTGGTGTCCTTCGCAGAGGCGACGCGTGCAAGAGAGTGCAACAGCTCGACCATTACCGTCGAATCTCGATCGGCGATAACGGTGCCGAGGCTCATGGATGATGGACGCCCACATCGCTGATCGGCCTGATACACGGCGATGCGCTCTGCAGCGTTAGGCGCCGAAACGCGCTGTTACCTCGAATGAGTGATCGGCCCCGCAGTTCTCGATAGGCATGCGGAGCACCGACGCAAATGCCCGGCGAGTCACGCAGGAACGAATGCCCGATCCAGAGCAGGAGTGTTGCCCCGACAGTGGACACCGCCACCACCCACGGAACGGCATTACCTCGGGACATCGGCGCCCCTAGTTAGGCACAGCGGAATACGCACTCATTTTTGCAACACCCAGCGCAACACCAACGACTTAGGCCGCACCTGTCGGCGCGGCCTAAGTCGTCGTCGTGCAATGTATTATGGAGCTCCCGAGGAGGGACTCGAACCCCCGACCCGGTGATTAACAGTCACCTGCTCTACCACCTGAGCTACTCGGGAATGAGCCCGAAAGCTAGAAGGCGCGTAAGATAGGGTCAAGGAACACACAGGGACATATGACCGCCCTTCCTGCATCCGTGCCGGCCACCGCGCGCCGCGGTGAGAGCCGCCCAATCGCGATCATCACCGGCGCATCGAGTGGCATCGGTCGCGACTTCGCGGAGCTCTATGCGCGCGACGGGCACGACCTCGTCCTCGTCGCACGCCGCCGCGACGCACTGGAGGCGCTCGGGCGAACGCTCCGCGACCGGTACGGCGTCGTCTGCGATGCGTTTCCCGCGGACCTCGCGCGCCGCCTCGATCGCGAGCATCTCGCGGCGCGACTGCGGTCCATCGATGACCGCATCGTCGCCCTCGTGAACAACGCCGGCATCGGCACGCACGGCTACTTCCACGAGACGGACCTCGAGCGCGAGCTCGAGATCATCGAGCTGAACATCGCCGCGCTGACCCATCTCGCGAAGCTCGTGCTGCCCGGAATGCTCGCGAGACGACACGGCCGGATCGTCAACGTCTCGTCGCTCGCCGCCTTCCAACCAGGCCCGCTCATGGCGGTCTATTACGCCTCCAAGGCGTACGTCCAATCCTTCTCGGAAGCGCTCGCGGAAGAAGTCACGGGCACCGGTGTCACCGTCACAGCGCTCTGTCCGGGGCCGACCACGACAGAGTTCCATGGCCACGCAGGCATCCACCCCGATGCCCCTGCTGGGGGACCGCAGACGATGACGTCGCGTGAGGTCGCCGAGGCAGGCTACCGAGCAGCAAACAACGGCAAGCGCGTCATCGTGACTGGGCTTCGAAACAAGGTCGTCGTGCTCGCGACTCGGCTTCTCTCGCGGCGCCGCATGACGCGACTCGTGCGGCGACTGCAGGAGCGACGGCGGGCGGTCGCTCAGCAAGCGCGTACGAAGACGTAACGCCGTGCCTAACGCCTAGGACGCCCGCGCCTTCGGTCGGGGTCGCGCCGGCTTCCTCGCATCGGACGTCGGTCCCGACAACGCGGCGCGGAGCCACTGACCGGTGTACGAGCCCTCCACCCGGGCGACGTCTTCCGGTCGTCCCATGGCGACGACTCGACCACCGCGGTCGCCGGCGTCAGGCCCCAGGTCGATGATCCAGTCCGCGAGCTTGATGACGTCGAGGTTGTGCTCGATCAGCACGAGCGTGTGGCCCGCGTCGACGAGACGATCCAGAACGCCGGCGAGCTTGCGAATGTCCTCGAGGTGTAGACCCGTCGTCGGCTCGTCCATGATGTACAGCTTCTTGCCGCCTGTGCGCTTCGCGAGCGCGAGCTCGCGCGCGATCTTGATGCGCTGCGCCTCTCCGCCCGACAGCGTCGTGGCAGGCTGCCCGAGCCTGAGGTAGCCGAGTCCGACCTGCTGGAGCTGCCACAACGCCTGACCGAGCTTCTCCTCGTACGGGAAGAAGCGAATGGCCTGGTCCACGGTCATCTGCAGCACGTCGTAGATGTTCTTCCCGTGCACGAGGACTTCGAGGACCTCGGGCTTGAAGCGCTTGCCGCCGCAATTGTCGCACGGAACGAACACGTCGGCCATGAACACCATCTCGACTTCGAGATAGCCTGCGCCCTCGCAGTGCTCGCATCGGCCGCCGTTCACGTTGAAGCTGAACGTGCTCGCCGTGTAGCGGCGCTGGCGCGCGAGCGCTGCATCGGCGAAGAGCTTCCGGATCTCGTCGAACGCCTTCACGTACGTCACGGGGTTCGACCGCGGCGTCTTGCCGATCGGCTCCTGGTCGATCAGCACGACGTCGTCGAGTGCCTCGAACCCGGTGAGCGTCTCGTAGGCGCCGACGCGCTCGCCGAGATGCTGCTTGGCCGAATGTTCCCCGGTGAGCCGCGTCTCGAGCGCACGGTACAGGACGTCGTGAATGAGCGTGCTCTTGCCGGAACCGGAGACGCCCGTGACGACCGTCATGGCGCCTAACGGGATGCGGATGTCGATGCCGGTAAGGTTGTGCTCGCGCGCGCCGGTGAGGTTGAGCCACCGCGGGCCGACGCGGCGACGCTCGCTCGGGAGCGGGATGACGCGCTCGCCGGTGAGGTACTGACCCGTGAGCGGACTCTCAGCCGCTCGGCTCATCGGTCCGGCGAAGACGACCTCGCCGCCATGCTCGCCGCTCGCGGGCCCGAGCTCCACCATGAAGTCGGCCACACGCATGGCCTCCGGATCGTGCTCGACGACGAGCACCGTGTTTCCCCCGTCGCGAAGACGAAGCAGGAGGCGGAGCAGTCGATCCATGTCGCGCGGGTGCAGCCCGATCGAAGGCTCGTCGAGCACGTACAGCGTGTCAACGAGCTGCGACCCTAACGAGTTCGCCAGACCGATGCGCTGCGCCTCACCGCCGGACAGCGTCCGGGTGCCGCGGTTCAGCGTGAGGTAGTTGAGCCCCACATCACACATGAACTGGACGCGGTCACGGGCCTCCTTCAGGATATGCGCCGCGACCTGCGCCTCGAACTCGGTCAGCGAGAGCGCATTCAACCACTCGATCAGGCGATCCACCGGTAGATCCGCGACCTCGGCGATGGAGCACCCGTCGATGCGAACCTGAAGTGCTTCCGGCTTGAGCTTGGTCCCGTGACACGTCGGACACTCGCGCGCACTCTGGTATTGTCGAAGGAACACGCGGATGTACTGCTTGTACCGCTTCTCCTCGAGGTCCTCGAGGAACGGGAGAATGCCCTTGTAGCCACGAGTGCGCGTGCGCAGGAGCGCGTCGCGCTGGGCGCTCGAGAGCTTTCGCCAGGCGACATCCATGGGGATGCCTTCGCGCTTGGCGAATTCGGCGAGGGCTCGTCGCTTGCCGTCGTAGCGCGGCTTCGTCCACGGATCGATGGCGCCATCGCGCAGCGTACGCTCGGGGTAGGGAACGATCAGCGCCTCGTCGTACTCGAGCACCGCTCCGAACCCGTTGCACGTCGGGCAGGCCCCACGCGGGTTGTTGAACGAGAAGAGCTGGGGGGTGGGCGACGGGGCGCGCGTGCCGTCGTTAGGGCACTCGAATCGTTCGGTGAATCGCAGGGAATCGGGAATCGGGACTCGGGAATCGGAAATGCCTCGGGAAGCGTCGATTCCCGGTTCCCGCGGGCTCCCGCCGATTCCCGCCAAGACGACCACGCAATCCCCATCGCCCTCGCGAAACGCCGTCCCAACGGCGTCCGCGATCCGGCCCGCGGCGTCGGGTCCAACCGTCAGGCGGTCGACGACGACCAGCAGCTCGCGCACCCTCGTTAGGTTCAAGCGTTCGGCCGCGACGTCATCGAGGTGCAGGATGCGGCCGTCGACGCTCACCCGGAGAAACCCCTGCGCGCGCAGGTTCTCGACGACAACCTCGTGGGTCACCTTGCTCGAGAGGCGGAGCGGAAATGCGACGGCAAAGCGCGTCGCCGCGGGCAGGGCCATCACGGAATCGACGACCGACTGCACCGTGTCGGGCTTGAGCTCGCGGCCGCACACCGGGCAGAATGTGCGGCCAATGCGGGCCCAGAGGAGCCGCAGGTAGTCGTAGATCTCGGTCGCCGTGCCCACCGTCGAACGTGAGGTCTTCGTGGGGTTCTTCTGCTCGATCGCGACGGCGGGAGAGAGGCCGTCGATCGAATCGACGTCGGGCTTCTCCATGCGCTCGAGAAACTGTCGCGCGTAGGCCGACAGCGATTCTACGTACCGGCGCTGGCCCTCGGCGTAGATCGTGTCGAACGCCAGCGAGGATTTCCCTGAGCCGGAGGGCCCGGTGACGACGGTGTAGCTGCGTCGCGGGATCTCGAGGTCGAACCCCTTGAGGTTGTGCTGGCGTGCTCCGCGCACGACGATCGCATCCTTCACGGCGCGAAACCTAACCCCGCGGGGGCCGAATAAACACCGACGTACGCAGCGGCGTCAACGTCGCATTCCGACCTCGACTCTCTGACTGGTGGCTGCCGCGTTAGTCGCTGACTATCGCAGCCGACGGAGGAGACGTCCCACCAGCAGCACGACAATCGCCCCCAGTGTCGCGATGCCGAGGGAGCGCAGGTCGAAATCGCCGGCCGAAACGTGACCCCACCCCAAGGCACTTCCAATCAGGCCGCCGATGAACGCGCCGACGATGCCGAGGACGACCGTGACAATACAACCCGACGGGTCGCGACCTGGCACCAGGAATTTTGCGAGTGATCCCGCGATCAGACCCAGCAGGACCCAGTAGAGCCAGAGCGGCAACCCGTCTCCCTTACGACGAAGAGCCCCGAGCGCCTGGGAAGACGCTCGGGGTTCCGTTGTTCATTCGTCAAACCGTGGTGCGTGTTCTCGTAGTCAGCCGGTAGATCCAAAGTAGCAGCATCGCGCCGACGACCGCCAGGATGATGCTCCAAAGCGAGAAGCCGTTCAGTCCTGCCCCGGTGATGAGGTTGCCAAGGAAACCACCGAGGAACGCGCCGACGATACCGATCAACATCGTGACGATGATCCCGCCAGGGTCACGGCCCGGCATGAGTGCCTTGGCGATCGCGCCGGCCACCAGTCCAAGCACGATCCAAGCGAGAATGGTCATATCAACTCCTCCCAAAGGGTGGGTTTGCACTGTTCAGGTAAAGCAACCGGCGTACCAGAACTGGGGACTGGGGACTGGGGACAGGGGACTCGGCAGTAGTCGGGATCGGGAATCGGGAATCGGGAATAGTGGGAACCGGGAGGCGGCGCACCGCCGATTCCTGATTCCCGACAAGCGTTATGCTTCGGTCCCGCCGAGTCACCAGTCCCCAGTCCCTAGGCCCCAGTCCCGGCTTTGACGGCCCCCGACGTCCACGAAGAAGAAGCCCTGGGCAAAGCGTACGACGGCCGCCTGATGAGGCGGCTGCTTCGCTACGCCCGGCCGTATCGCGGACTCGTCATAGCATCGCTCGTGCTGCTGGTCGCCGACGGCGCACTGCAGCTCGTCGGGCCGGCGCTCACGCAGCGTGTCATCGACGTCGCGATCCCTCGGCACGACACGCGACTCGTGTTGACGAGCGCATTGCTGTTCGCGCTGACGTTGGCGTTTCAGTTCGTGTTCACGTTCGGCGAGACGATGCTGACGAGCCTGCTCGGTCAGCGCGTCATGCGCGATCTTCGCGTCGAGATCTTCGGGCATCTCCAGCGGCTCTCCATCTCGTTCTTCGATCGCAACCCGGTCGGTCGGCTCGTCACGAGAGTGACCTCCGATGTCGAGGCTCTGAACGAGCTGTTCACCGCGGGTGTCGTCGCCGGGATCGGCGATCTCTTCACGCTGCTGGCGATCAGCGTCGCGATGCTCATCGTGGATTGGCGCCTCGCCCTCGCCGCGTTCGCGGTGATTCCCGGTGTGCTCATCGCGTCGAACGTGTTTCGCGTGCGCGTGCGCGAGTCGTATCGCGCGATCCGCACGCGCCTCGCGCGCATCAACGCGTTTCTGCAGGAGCGAATCTCCGGCGTGCGCGTCGTGCAGCTGTTCAGCCGGGAGGCGACCGAGTCGCGCCGATTCGACAAACTGAATCGCGATCATCTCGATGCGCATCTGCAGTCAGTCACCGTTTACGCGCTGTACTTCCCGGTGATCGAAGTGCTGACGACGGTCGCGATTGCCACACTGATCATCGAGGGATCGTCTCGCGTGCGCGCAGCGTCGATCACGGTGGGAACGATCGCCGCATTCCTGCAACTCGTGCGGCGATTCTATCAGCCATTACAGGATCTCTCCGACAAGTACAACACGCTGCAGCAGGCGATGGCATCGTCCGAGCGAGTGTTTCGGTTGCTGGACACGGAATCGGGAATCGGGAATAGGGAATCGGGAATAGAGGCTGCCCGCGAAGGACGTCTGCGCGCAGGGAGCAGCACCGATTCCCGATTCCCGATTCCCGATTCCCGACGCGGCGTCACCGTCACCTTCGAGGACGTCTGGTTCGCCTACGACCTCGCGCACCTGGCCAAGGGAACGGCGGCACCGTCGGAGTCGGAGTGGGTGCTGAAGGGCATCAGCTTCGAGGCCCGCCCGGGTGAAACGCTCGCGCTCGTGGGACACACCGGCGCGGGCAAGACGACGATCGTCAGTCTGCTGCTCCGATTCTACGATCCTCAGCGCGGGCGAATTCTCGTGAACGGCGTCGACATTCGAGACTTGCCGCTCGACGAGCTGCGCGGACTCATTGGGTACGTGCAGCAGGACATTTTCCTGTTCGCCGGCGACATCGCGTCGAACATCCGTCTCTCATCGCCGTTGAGCGATGGCGACGTGGAGCGCGCCGCGCAGCGCGTGGGTGCGGACCGCGTGATCGCCCGGCTGCCCGGTCGCTACGCGTACGAGCTTGGTGAACGTGGTGCTTCCGTGAGCGTTGGCGAGCGGCAGCTGCTCTCCTTCGCACGCGCCATCGCCGCGGATCCCGCCCTGTTGGTTCTGGACGAGGCCACCAGTGCGGTCGACAGCGAGATCGAGGCGACGATTCAGCAGGCGCTCGAGGTGCTCATGCGCGGTCGGACGACGATCGCGATCGCCCACCGCCTGAGCACGATCCTGGGCGCGACGGAGATTCTCGTGCTCCATCATGGTGAAGTGCGCGAGCGGGGAAACCACCGCGAGCTGCTGGCGCGCGGCGGTCTTTATCAGCGTCTCTATCGACTCCAGCAGGGCGAGATGGCGACCGCCGCACAGGCCTGAACCGGACTGGCTCGATTCGGCCGCGGCGACGTGCCAACTGCTTGCCAGCCATGCGGGTCGCCCGTAGTTTCCGCCCGTAACCCGTGGAGGCGTGGCCGTCTCAACGGGCTTTCCATTTCTCCTTCGGCTTCGCGCATCGATCACTGCCCGACCCGGCATGGCTCACATTCGGTTTGACGACAAACGAATCGAGCTGAGCGCGGGAGAGCTGCGGATTGGAACGGGCGACGAGGCACAAGTTCGGTTCGATGCTGGTCCAGAGAAGGGGACTCTCGCGATCATCATCGTGGACCCGAGCGGCACTGCGACAGTGCGCCGGGTGTCGGCGGGCGCCACGATACTGGTAAATGGTGTGGCGCTCGGTGTAGAGCCGGCGCCACTGCTCCACGGAGACAGGATCGAGGTGGCCGGGCGTCAGCTCCACTTCTCCGACGATCACAACGCGGGCAGCACCGTGCTCATGCCGGCGCTCGACACCGCGCCTGCGCCGATGCGCTCGCGTCTCCGCGATGGTGCGAGCCGCGCAGTAGTTTCCAGAGAAGCGCCAACGGTCGCAACGCTCGAGGTCGTGAACGAGGGCGCCTCGCAGGGTGCGCTCCATGGCATTCCCGCGCCGCTGGCACACATCGGGCGGGGGGAGCACAACGACGTCATCGTCGCCGATGACAGTGTCTCCCACTCACATGCCAGGATCCAGCGTCGAGAATCGGGCTGGTTCGTCGTAGCCATGGATTCGAGGAATGGGACCGACGTCTCTGGCGAACGCATTCAGAGGGAGCGAGCTCTGAAGGCCTACGCGGCCGTGCGCTTTGGCAGCGTGAAGATGATATTCCGGTCCGAGCCGCTCGTCTGGGTCACAGCCGCAGCGGCCATCGGTGCGACCGTCCTTCTTGTGATACAGGATCGCTAGTGAACCTATACGTCGCCGCCCGCTCGGATGTGGGCATGATCCGCGCTGGGAACGAAGACAGCTTCTTCGCCGAAGCGAACGACAAGCGAGGGCTGTTCATCGTGGCGGACGGCATGGGTGGTCACGCGGCGGGCGAGGTCGCTAGCGAAATGGCAGTCCAGATCATCTCTCGCGAGCTGGCGGGGATCACGGAGCTCAATGGCGACAGCGTAGCGGCGAGGGTCGCGGAGGCGGTCAAGAAAGCGAACGCCAAGATCTACGAGCGGACGATCACCGAGGTGGACAAGCAGGGCATGGGCACGACGGCGTCCGTGCTGATTCTCACAGGGTCGCGGTACCTCATCGGTCAGGTCGGCGACTCACGCGTCTACCTGCTGCGCGATGGAAAGCTTCGTCAGCTCACGAAGGATCACTCGTACGTGCAGGAGCAGGTGGACGCCGGCTTCCTGACGCCGGAGCAGGCACGCTACCACCCGTACTCCAACGTGATCACGCGCTGTGTCGGCGCGAGCGACACCGTGGAGCCGGACACCTACCACGGTGAAGTCAAGACGGGTGACGTCTACCTCGTGGCGAGCGACGGGCTCACAGGGATGGTGGACGATCGCCGGCTCCAGCAGCTCCTCTTCTCCCGTGCGACACCAGGGCGCGTCGTGGACGCGTTGATCTCCGAAGCGAACGGCCGCGGGGGTCTGGACAACATCACCGCGATCGTGGTGCAGGTGACTGCCGCGGAAGGGAACAATGGCGCGGATGGTACCCCGACGGCGGAGACGCCGGCGGCGCGCTGACCTGGTGCCTGACGAGTCGGTCGGTGCGCTCGCGGAGCTCTACCTCGGCAACATCCTCTACGCACTCGAGCTGGCGGCGCTTTCGCTGGACTCCCGTGACAAACGGGAGGATGCCGACTTCTATCGCGGCATAGCTCGCAAGCTCGCGGAAGCGCACGGAAAAAGCCGGGAAGCGGGAAGTGGGAAGCGGGAATAGAGGGAACCGGGAGGCGGCGCGCCGCGGGCGCGGCCGCCCGGGAACCGGGAACCGAGGCTCCACGAGGGGTTACCGTTCCCGGTTCCCCGCCCGTCCCGAGCGAAGCGAGGGATCTCCCGGGCGCGCGCGAAGCGCGCCGCCGATTCCCGATTCCCGATTCCCGATCGTGACCAGCCGATCGAGCAGTTCCTGCCTCGGCACCTCCATTCGGCGCACCGCGAAGACGCGCAGCCACCGCGCGGATTGATAGAGCTGCTCGGAGAGCACGGGCAGGTTGATCGCCCCCTCGAGGCCCGCCATCGTCAAGCGGCGCACCTCTCCCGAGCGCCTAACGACTGGAAGGTCGAGTCCCAGCATCTGCGTCTTCGCGGGAAAGTCGAGCAGCACCTCACCGGGCGCCAGACCCAGCTCGACGGCCAGGCGGTCCTCCGTCTCAGTGGTGAGCGCTCGGTCGTCGGCAATCCACTCGAGCGCCTCGGCGGTGAGCTCCGCGGCGGGGCACTCGAGCACGCGCTTGTAGAGCCTGCGCTCGCGAAGCGCCGAGAGTAGCGGCGAGGTTCCGCGCCTAGCGAGGCGGTGCAGTAGCCCTTCGTCGTCGAACGTGCTGAGCGCACGCGCGTCGACGTCACCGGCGGTCAGCGCCTCATCGACCAGTCGCTTGTACATGGCCGTTGCGCTCCGAACCGCGTGATGCCAGTAGACGTTCCGGTACATCTGGTACTTCGCGAACAGGAGCGACTCGAGCGCCGAAAGGCCCTTCTCGAGCACGCCAATGACGCGGCGGCCCCTCGCCGGCTCGTCCACGAGCACGAGTGAGTTGAGCAGCCGGTCGACGTCGATCTCGCCGTACGGCACCCCGCACATGAGCGCATCGCGCTTGAGGTAGTCGATCTTGTCGAGGTCCAGCGATCCCGATACGAGTCCCTGAAGCGGCGAGTCGCTCGTGCCGCGAATGAGCGCGAGCACGCGCTCCGGCGCGCCGGGGCCGAGCATCGCCGTGAGCATCTCCGCCACCGGGCCGCGGAGCACGAGGGGCGTCGCCACCTCCTCATGGTGGAGCGCGCCGATCTCCTCGAGCGCGTGCGAGAACGGGTAGTGCCCAACGTCGTGCAGCAGCGCGGCCGCCTGCGTGATCGCGCGTTCCTCGAGGGATACGTCGCGGAGCTCCCCGCGCTCGTCGAGGAGCGAGACGGTGAGTCGGGCGAGGTGGTACGCGCCGAGCGCGTGCTCGAAGCGCGTATGCGTGGCACCCGGGTACACGAGGTACGCCAGCCCGAGCTGCCTAACGTATCTGAGCCGCTGGAAAACGGGCGTGTCGACGAGCTGGAGGGCCAGCGCGTCGACACGGATGTTGTTCCAAAGCGGGTCTCTAATGATCACGAAGGTGGGGACTGGGGACTGGGGACTCGGCCGGGAACCTTCTACCGCCTAGCAAGCCTCCTCGGCGCTATAAGCGTCCCGGCCGAGTCCCCAGTCCCCAGTCCCCAGTCCCGATGTCCCCCTCAGTCCGCAGGTAGTCGCTCAGGCTCGTGGCCCCGCCTCGGCGATTGCCGGTGCGACGTTGGTGCCGAACTTTTCGAAGTTCTTCCTGAACATCTCGGCGAGCTTCTTCGCCTGCGCGTCGTAGGCGGCGCCGTCACTCCACGTGTCTCGCGGCCGCATGACCTCCGCCGGCACGCCCGGCACCTGGATCGGCACGGCGAGGCCGAACCGCTCGTCCGCCTGTGTCGCCACCTGGTCCAGCTGACCCGCGAGCGCAGCACGTACCATCGCTCGCGTGTACCCGAGCTTCATGCGCTTGCCGACGCCATACGGGCCGCCGCTCCAGCCGGTGTTGACCAGCCACACGTGCGCGTCGTGCTCCGCGAGCAGGCGCCCGAGCATCTCCGCGTACTTCGTGGGATGCCACACGAGGAACACCGCACCGAAACAGGCGCTGAACGTCGCCTGCGGCTCCGTCACGCCGCGCTCGGTCCCCGCGACCTTCGCGGTGTATCCGGACAGGAAGTAGTACATCGCCTGCTCGCGCGTTAGGCGCGAGATGGGCGGAAGGACCCCGAACGCGTCGGCCGTGAGAAACACGACGTTTTTCGGATGGGCGCCGCGGCCGCTCGGCACGTGATTGCGAATGTAGGGCAGGGGGTACGAGGCGCGCGTGTTCTCGGTGATCGACTGATCGTCGAATTTGACCCTGCGAGACGTCGGCTCCAGCACCACATTCTCGAGGATCGTACCGAACATCTGCGTCGTGGCGTAGATGTCCGGCTCACCTTCGGCCGAGAGGTTGATGACCTTGGCGTAGCACCCGCCCTCGTAGTTGAAGATCCCCGTCTCGGACCAGCCATGCTCGTCGTCGCCGATCAGCGACCGCTCGGGGTCCGCCGACAGGGTGGTCTTGCCGGTGCCCGACAGCCCGAAGAACAGTGCAGTGTCGCCCTGCGGACCGAGATTGGCCGAGCAGTGCATGGAAAGGACGCCGTCCCTGGGCATGAAATAGTTCATGACCGTGAACATCGACTTCTTGAGCTCTCCGGCGTAGCGCGTTCCGCCGATGAGGATCATCCGCTTCGCAAAGTTGAGGACGATGAACGTGCCGGTCCGGGTCCCGTGGCGCGCCGGGTCAGCCTGGAACTCCGGGGCGTGCAGCACGGTGAAGTTCGGCTCGAACGTGGGGAGCTCGCTGTGGTGGGGACGGATGAACATGTTCCGCGCGAACGCGGCGTGCCACGCGTTAGGCATGACGTAGCGCACGCTCAGGCGATGCGCCGGGTCGGCGCCGCATCGGAGATCCTGTACGAACAGCTCGGGCTGCTTGTCCAGGTACGCGCGCACATCCGCTAGCAGCACATCGAAGTGGGCGGGGGTGCAGGGCTGATTCACCTTCCCCCAGTCGATGTCCGCCTCCGTCGACGGCTCGCGCACGACGAACTTGTCGTTCGGTGACCGCCCCGTATGCGGCGCCGTGACCGCGACGAAGGGTCCCATGTCGGCGAACTCTCCCTCGCCACGACGCGCGGCCGCGAGCATGAGCTCGGGTGCCACGAGATTCCAGTGGACCTGTCCGGTCGGGTGCAGCCCCTGCTGCTCGAGCCCGTTCGTAGAATCCCGCGTTCCCGGGACGGGCTTCGTCTCTGTTGCCATGTTCTTCGGTGTCCAGTGTCAAAAAGGTTCGGGCCCGACGCCCCGCGGGTCAGATGCCTACGGCACCCGCGACGTCGGCAGTTGAAATGCGCGACTGCGCGTCGATCACCGTGACGGCCGCCATGTTCACGATCTCTTGCACGTCCGCGCCGTGCTCCAGCACATGCACGGGGTGGCGCATGCCGATGAGGATCGGTCCGATCGCCGTCGCTCCCCCGAGCTGATTGAGCAGCTTGTACGCGATGTTGCCCGCGCTCAAGTTCGGAAATATCAACACGTTGGCTGGTTCCTTCAAGGCGCTGAACGGATAGCTGTCGGCGAGGATCCGCTCGTCGAGTGCGCTATCCGCCTGCATTTCTCCGTCCACCACCAGGTTCGGATCGCGCTGCCGAACGAGTTCCACGGCGCGCGAGACCTTTTCAGCGTGCTCGTGACGCACCGAGCCGAAGTTCGAGAAGCTCAGCATCGCGACGCGAGGCTCGATGCCGAACGTCCGAACGATCCGTGCCGCGGAATACGCAATCTGCGCCAGCTGCTCGGCCGTCGGATCGATGTTCACCGTCGTGTCCGCGCAGAACACGACGTGCCTGTCGAAGACGAGCATGTACATGCCGCTCACGACCCCGGCGCGCGGGTGCGCGCCCACGACCTCGAGGGCAGGCCGGATGGTTTCGGGGTACTGCATCGTCATCCCGGAAAGCAGCGCGTCGGCGTCGCCGGACGCGACCATCACGCATCCGAAGTAGTTCCCGTTGTAGAGTCGGCGGTGGGCCTCGCCGAAGCTCATGCCTTTCCGCTGGCGGCGCTCCCACAGAAACGCGGCATAGCGCTCCCGATTGGCCGACGTCGCGGGATCCTCGATCTGGAGATCATCGAGTGGGATGCCCGCGGACTGCGCGGTGCGCTCGATGACCTCGCGATTCCCGAGGAGAATCGGATGGCCGATGCCGTCATCGACGATGATCCTCGCCGCTCGCAGAATCTTCCGCTCTTCGCCTTCCGGGAACACGATGCGCTTGGGATCGCGAACGGCGCGGTTGATGATGCCGCGAATGATCCCTCGTGCCCGTCCCAGGCGCGCTTCGAGCTGATCGCGATAGTCCTCGACGTCTACGAAGTTCTTCGCGACGCCGCTCGCGACGGCCGCCCACGCCACGGCGGGCGCGACCCACAGGAGCACGCGCGGATCGAACGGGAAGGGAATGAGGTAGTCGGGTCCGAACTTGACCGAGCGGAGGCCATACAGCGCTGCCACGCTCTCCGGCACTTCTTCCTTCGCGAGCGCGGCCAGTGCGCGCGTTGCCGCCATCTTCATGTCCTCGTTGACTTCCGTCGCCCGCGCGTCCATCGCGCCGCGGAAGATGAACGGAAACCCGAGGACGTTGTTGACCTGGTTGGGATAGTCGCTGCGGCCCGTCGCGACGATGGCATCGGATCGGGTCGCGCGCACGTCGGCCGGGAGGATTTCGGGAACCGGGTTCGCGAGCGCGAAGATGATCGGCTTCCCGGCCATCTTCGCGATCATCTCCCCGGTGACCGCCCCGGCGACGGACAGGCCAATGAAGACGTCCGCACCGACGAGCGCGTCGGCCACGGTTCTGGCCGGGGTGTCGTTCGTGTCGCGCGCCTTGTAGGGGTCCATGTCGTTCGCGCGGCCCGCGTAGATCACGCCCGCGCGATCGCACATGATGATGTGCTCGTGCCTAACGCCGAGCCGCTCGTAGTGCGACGCGGTGGCGATGGCGGCTGCGCCGGCGCCTGAGAATACCACGCGGATGTCCTC
>JBKOYV010000322.1:0-12347 GCA_046725585.1 Gemmatimonadota bacterium
CGCGTTAGGTGAGCAGCGTCACCTGATGCCCGTCAGGCAGGATGACGAACGCGCGCGACGCTCGGCATCACTGGCGCGGACCTCTGCCATACCGCTGGCGATCTGCACTAGGACGTGTTTGCCGGCAAGCGGGTTGAGTGCTTGGAATCCGAAACAACTTCGGGGCACGTGTATTGACTTTCCTCTCGGCCGAGTTTGCCCGCGACGCCGTGGTCTCGGGCTGACCAACGCCAACCAGGATGGAGTCGAAAGCCAGATGACGAACCCTCGCCTTTGCTTCGTCGACTCGTTGGGAACGGACTGGCGCATCTACGAAGTCGCGTCCGCCAACGTCCCCGCGCCGCGTGGCAGCAATTGTCTGATTTTCGAGTCGGCCCAGGCAGTGCGACGCGTGTGGAACTACCCTGCCAACTGGCACAAGCTGTCGTCCGCCGAGCTCAGCGCGCTGAGCTGGAACACTTGACCGTTTTGCCATACTGTGACATGGCCGCATGACGAAGCTGTCATGCTTCCACGTACCGCTACCGTGCACCCTCCTCGACACCACTCGGTAACGCTGCTCTCGACTCATCGCACGGTAGCGGCGCTTTTCCCCCGGAACCGATGGCCGGTTCCGGGGGTTTCTCGTACTCCCACGGCGGCGCTCGTTGTGACGCTCGAGCCGTCCGGAGGGTCGGTCAGTTGTACCTCGCCCCACCAAAGACAGGGACGACTAGGTCACTTGACGGATGTGCGAAGGCGGTCGGCGCCGCTAAGCTGATTCCAGAGATTCCGGGCGGCACGGAGCCGGAACAGGAGTGTAGGAACCTTCAGCACCCGTGTTTTGCGACGATGTGAGGCGGTCAAATGCCAGCAGGACATAGACTTCAGATCAACCACAGAGCTCGAATTCGGCGGCCCTCGAGCCGCGTTGCCATGGTCCGGCGCTCGCCGGTCACCTGGTGGCTCGCGCTTGCGCTCGCTCTCGTGACGTCCGCGGTGAGCGCACGCCAGGCGCGCTCGCAGGGGGCTGCGGCGACCATGACTATTACGAGCCTGCCGTCGCTTCAGCCGCGAATGGTCGTACCGTTCGACACCGGCGAGAAGCTCACGTACGATGTCCGCTTCGGCGGGATCAAGGTCGGCACCGGGCGAATGGAAGTGGTCGGAACGCAGGACGTTCGTGGACGCGAAGCCTGGCACACCCGGTTCACCGTGAAGGGCGGGATTCCCTTCTACAAGGTGAACGACCGGATCGAGAGCTGGATCGACACCCGCACGTTCGAGTCGCTGCGATTCCTGCAGGACCTCGACGAAGGACGGCGCGAAGTGGAACGGCTCTACGAGATCTATCCGGAGAAGGGGACGTATTCCGAGAAGGGCGAAGTGGAGCATGCCCCGAGTGTTGCCGATCCGCTCGACGATGCGGCGTTCATGTACTTCGTGCGCACCATCCCGCTCGAGGTCGGAAGCACGTACGACTTCAATCGCTATTTCCGGCCCGACCGCAACCCGGTTCAGATCCGCGTTCTGCGGAAGGAAACGATCAAGGTTCCCGCCGGCTCGTACCAGACGATCGTGATTCAGCCCGTCATCAAGTCGAAGGGCATCTTCTCGGAGAAGGGTCACGCCGAGATGTGGCTCACCGACGACTCGCGTCGATTGCTGGTGCAGATGAAGACTGATCTTTCGATCGGCTCGCTGAACCTCTATCTACGCGGCTACGTACCGGGCAACGTCCCGATGGACGCGGGCGAGGACTCGACGAAGCAGAAGTAGACACGAGGCCAGGTGGTACCCATACTGGAGCCTTCGCTTCGGTACCGGTGCCCCGATGCCTGACGCTCGAACGACCACCCCGCGACGCGCCTTCGTCGCGCGCGTGACCGGACTGATCGCCGCGTGGCCGCTGCTCCGACGGATCGGTGGGCCGCGCCCGGTGATGGCAGCGCAGCCGGCGCGGTCGCAGGGGCAGGCTAACGCGGCACTCCTCGGCGCCGTGGGCGACGCCGTCCTGCCTGCGGAGCTTGGCGCAGACGGCGTGACGCGAGCCGTCGCCGAGTTCCAGCGATGGATGGACGGCTATCAGCCAGGCGCCGAAGCGAACCACGGATATGGAACGGGACGGATCGAGCGGCTGCCGGCGGATCCACGCCCGCAGTGGCGCGCGCAGCTCGCGGCGCTCGACGCGGAGGCACGACGCAATGGACAATCGTTCAGCGCCTTAACGCGCGTACGCCGACAGGCGCTGATTCGTGCTGCGCTCCATGGTGAACGCGGCGATGCGCTGCCCAACCCACTCCTCGCGCGCCACGTTGCGCTCGCGCTCCTCGCACACTTCTACGACTCCCCGGCCGCGACGGACCTCTGCTACGACGCGCAGATCGGCCGTCAGCAATGCCGGCCGCTCGCCGCGCAGCGACAGCAACCCGTGGCGCTCGCGAGGAAGGGCCGATGACTCTCGTCGTTAGGCGGCAGGGGCGTGCGGAGGTCATCGAGAGCGACATTTGCATCATCGGGTCGGGAATCACCGCCGCTGTCGTCGCTGAGAAGCTCACCGAGGAGCGCGAGGCTCGCATCGTCGTGGTGGAAGCCGGCGACGAGACGGTGCCGCTCGCCGAGCGCGCCGCGCATCGCACGCGGTTCGTGGCGTACGGCGAGAGCCCGTGGGGACGCGACCACATCGACGGCATGACCGCCGACGGCATCCAGTCGCGCTCGATGCAGGTCGGCGGGCTCGCGATGCACTGGGGCGGCGTGACGCCACGGTTCTCGCCCGAGGACTTCCGCGTGAAGTCGCTGTACGGCGTCGGCCACGACTGGCCGGTGAGCTACGAGGAGCTCGAGCCGTTCTACCACGAAGCCGAGCGACGGATTGGCGTCGCGGGAGAACAGGGACCGCCGGAGCTCGACCCCCGCGCCAATCCGTTCCCCATGCCGCCGCTCCCACTGACGTACAACCTCGAGCTCCTGAAGCGGTGGACCGACTCCGCCGGCATCGCGATGTGGAGTCAGCCGTCGGCCAAGAACTCCGTGGCGTACGGCGGGCGCGCGGTGTGTTGCCGCAACGATACGTGCGCACCCATCTGTCCAGTGGGGGCGAAGTATTCACCGGACTTCACGTGGAACGCGCTGCGCGCATCGAGGCGGGTGGAGCTGATTCCGCGAACGCTCGTCAGGCGGCTTGTGGTGGAGGATGGATCCAACCGGATCGCCAGAGCGGAGGCCGTGCGTCGTGATCGCGGTGGTGCTGCCGGCTCACCGGTCCAGTTCCGCGCAAAGACGTTCGTCGTTGCCGCCGGATACGCGTGGAGCCCGCACCTATTGCTGCTGTCCCCTAGTTCTCGTTTCCCCGACGGGATCGCGAACCGGTCGGGCATGGTCGGGAAGTACATGACCGGCCATCGCAACGTGTTCGCGTTCATCAAGCTTCCCATACGGCTCTACCCGGGCATGAACGAGCAGCACAGTCTCGTGACGAAGCAGTTCATGCGGCCCGGGAAGCTGGATCGCTACGTGCGACACGACCTGCGCGTGTGGGAATCGAGCGTCGGGCGACGGCCGCGTCTCAAGGGCAATGACGGCGCCGTGTTACTCGGCGACGAGCTGCTCGCAGACTGGCGGCAGCGGAGCGCCGAGGGGACGGCGCGCGTCCGCGCGTACTACGACGTGATTCCCGATCGCGAGAGCGCGCTCACGCTCAACGAAGCGGCGAAGAACGCGTACGGCGATCCGCAGCCCAAGCTGACGTTCCGCGACAGCCCGGATTCCGTGGCGCTTCGTGCGCATACGGAGGATTCGATCAAGGCGCTGTTCCAGCGCATGGCGCGGGCGGGGAATGGCGAGATCATTCGCTCGGGCGTGGATGACTTTCAGGATCACCCGGCTGGCGGGTGTCGCATGGGTGACGATCCGGCGACGAGCGTGGTGGACAGCTACGGTCGGGCGCACGACCACGAGAACCTGTTCGTGATCGGGGCGCCGACGTGCGTGAGTGGCGGCTGCGCGAATGCGACGCTGACGTTTCTGGCGGTGGGGCTGCGTCAGGCGACGGCGATCGGGAAGGATTTCGGCGCGCGAGGATCAAGGGAACAGAGACTTCGATGACAGTACGCCTGGGTGATTTCTGGCGGGCCCTCGACTCGGCTGGAGTCGCCATCTGGGCTGCAGCGCTCGCGTTGGGCTGTACGGCATCCGCTGGCACACCGCTATCCTCCCTGCTCTCGGCCGAGGGGGGACGGAAGCCTAACGAGTGGCCGGCGTACGGCGGTGACGCCGGTGGGCTCAAGTACTCGCCGCTCGCGACGATCGACCGCTCGAACGTCACCCGGCTGACCGTCGCGTGGACGTGGAAGACGGGAGAGCAGCCGGTTACTCCGCCCGGCGCCGCCGTTCCGGCGAGGCCGGGGCAGTTCCAGGTAACACCACTCGCCATTGGTGACACGCTCTTTCTGAGCACGCCGTTCAACCGCGTCGTCGCGCTCGACGCGGCAACCGGACGAGAGCTGTGGTCGTACGACCCGCGCGCATACGATGCCGGCCAGCCCTCGAACGGCACAGGGTTCGTGCACCGCGGCGTCGCGACGTGGAGCGACGGCAAGCAGCGCCGCATTCTCATCGCCAGCCGCTGGCGGCTCATCGCGCTCGACGCGTCCACCGGCAAGCCGATTCCAACCTTCGGCACGAATGGCGAGGTCGATCTCACGGCGAACATCCTGTGGAGCGTCGAGCGCAAGCACTACACGAACACGTCGCCACCGGTCGTGTACGGCGATCTCGTGATCGTGGGGAACGGCGTCGGCGACCGGCTCGTGTACAAGCGCGATCCGCCGGGTGACATCCAGGCGTTCGACGTGCGCACGGGCAAGCGTGTCTGGCGGTTCAATCCCATCCCGCAGCCGGGTGAGTACGGCAACGAGACGTGGGAGGACAGCTCGTGGGCGCGGATGGGCCACACGAACGTCTGGGCTCCCTTCACCGTCGACGTCAGGCGTGGGCTCGTGTACCTGCCATTCGGTACGCCCAGCAACGACTGGTACGGCGGCGAGCGGCGCGGCGATAACCTGTTCGCCGAGAGCATCGTGTGTCTCGACGCGAAGACGGGGCGCCGCGTGTGGCACTATCAGCTCACGCACCACGGCCTCTGGGACTACGACATGCCGTCCCCGCCGGTGCTCGCGACGATTCACAAGGACGGCAAGGCGGTCGACATCGTCGCCGTCGTGACCAAGCAGGGTTGGGTATTCGTGTTCGATCGCGTGACTGGGGAGCCGATCTGGCCGATCGCCGAGCGCCCGGTGGCGGCGAGTGACGTGCCGGGCGAGCGCGCAGCGCCGACACAGCCAGTGCCGACGAAGCCGCCGGCGTTCGCGAAGCAGGGGTTCACCGAGGACGACGTCATCGACTTCACGCCGGAGCTCAAGCGCCTCGCACTCGAGGAGGTGCGGAAATACCGCATGGGCCCGTTGTATACACCGCCTTCGCTGCAGGGGACGATCGTGATGCCCGGCGCGATCGGCGGTGGTGGGTGGGGCGGCGGCGCGTTCGATCCGGAGACCAGTGTGCTGTACGTGAAGGCGACGAACAACCCGGCGCTGTTCAAGCTGTTCCCGGTCGAGACGCCGTCAGACACCGTGCAGGCGCGCTACATGGTGGAGCTGGGTCGCTCGTTAGGCGTTCGGGCGCCCGCGCTTCCGGGGGCTGCCGAGGCCGCGCGAGTGCCGGATCTGCCGGCACACAAGCCGCCCTACGGGACGCTCACGGCGATCGATCTCAACCGCGGCGAGCAGCTCTGGCAGGTCCCATTGGGCGATGAGCCATCGATTCGCAATCATCCGCTGTTACGCGGAGTGACGCTGCCGCCGTTGTTAGGCGTACGCGGCGCGCCGGGACCGATCGTCACGCGTGGCGGCTTGCTGTTCGTCACCGGCGGTGGACAGGTCTTGTATGCCATCGACGCAAAGGATGGCCGCACGCTGTGGCAGCATGACTTCGGGCGCGTGGCGTACTCGGTACCGATGACCTATGCGACGCGGGATGGGCGTCAGTTCGTCGTCGTCGCGACAGGGGCGGGATCGAACGCCGAGCTGGTCGCGTTCGGCATCGGGAATCGGGAATAGCGGGAACCGGGAGGCGGCGCGCCGCAGGCGCGGCCGCCGGGAACCGGGAACCGAGGCTCCGCGAGGAGTTACAGTTCCCGGTTCGTTCCCGGGCGCGCGCGAAGCGAGGGATCTCCCGGGCGCGCGCGACGCGCGCCGCCGATTCCCTATTCCCGACGGATGGCGACCGTCTTGTCCAGGCCATCCCCGCCCCGATGCTGGGCATGGACGAACACGGTGTTGCTCCTGAGATCGACGTAGACCCCCGTCGGCTCCGCGCTGCAGTCCGTGAGCGACGCGAACCGCTCGACGCTCACCGCCGGCTGGTGCGGCTTGCCCTTCGGCGGACGTGCGACCCAGATGTCATCACCGCGCTTCGTGGTAGGCGCCGTCGCCGGGTCTTCCGTGATGTACAGGTTGCCGTCGTGATCCAGCGCGACGTTGTCCGGCATCTCGAAGTCGCCCTGCACTGCGTTCAGGCCCCATTTCACGTAGTCGTACACGAATGCCGTCGACCGCTCGTTACCCCCACGCGGCTCGTGGAGGTCGATCGCGATCACACGGTTGTCGACGGGGTTCGACGGGCCGGTCAGCGCGACATATAGAATGTTGTCCGGACCGTGATCGTCGCCGGTCGACGTTCCCAACTCGACGTCCTCCGGGCGATTGTAACCTGTCGCGCCCGCGGCGCTCGCCGCGGCGTTCGCGTCGACCTGCACCGCATTGCGATCCAGCGGAATCCACTCCGCATCGCCAACGCGATCACCCGTTGGATTCGTGACCTTGAGGGCATAGAGCTGGCCGCTCGAAAGATCACCGCGCGTGTCGGGGGTGAACCTGAAGATGAACCCCGGGTTGGTCTCGCTGATGCCGTAGACGTTGCCACGCCGGTCGATGCGAATGCCCTCGTGCGACTTGAGACCGAGCGCCGGGCGCGGCGTCACCTCGAACGTGTTCGGATCCATCTCCCACACCTTGCCGCCGGTGCGTTCCTCGGCGAAGAGCACGGTGCCCCACGGTGTCCACGCGATGCCGTCGAGACTCCCCCAATCGTTGCGCCGAACGACCATCTTCGTCTCGCCGGTCCAGAGGTCGGTTCTGCTGACGCCCGTGTTTGTATTCAGCCCGGTCTCGTGCGTCTGGAAGATGTACCGGCCCGCGTCAGGGCCGGTCTCGTTCTCGGTGATCATGTCCGGGTTGTTCGCGTAGTCCGGCTCCGATGCGATGTTCGACTGCGTGAAGCCCGCCGGAATGGCGAAGAGCGCGCTCGGGTTGCCACCCGTGGTGCAAGTGACCGACGACGCGAGCGACACGAATGGCGCGTCTGACTTGGCAAACGCTGTCGCAACGGGCCGAGCGATGGGTGAGGTCGTCGCATTGTCCGCGCAGGCAGCGAGCGCCAGCGCGCTCATCGCCGTGAGTGGAAGTGCGGTGATTCGAGTTGTCATGGGTGTGCGTCTCCAGAGTCGGGAGATCTCGAGCCGCCGACGTGGCCGGCATCGAGGACAGACGGGAGCCGTCAACTTCCACTCGTTAGGCCACGGTTCCGCCAGCGTTCCGTCGCGCCTGTGTCACCGTTTCGCGTGGAATCGGCGTTGATTCGGTGACGACGGTGCGCCGCCACGGCGGTCGTCGCGTCCGGATCAGGTCCAGCCATCGGTCCGTGCCGGGCTCGCCGCGCCTGTCGCCGGTCAATCGACGCCGTTTGCCGTGCTCAGCATGCCCTTCGCGCCCCGCGGCACGACCATTGACTGTAGAAACCGCGCAGCGCCGTGACGACCGGGAGGTCTAGCGTGACGGACCCCGTTTCTCATCCCAAGCGAACAGGCGGAGCCACGATTCGTCAGACCCGTGGCGCGATGATCGTGCTCGGTTTCATCGCGTGCGTTGCGATCGGAGCTGCGGTGCGCGAACACGGCGCCGTCGAGCCTGTGCGAGTCGCGCTGGCTGCCAACGTGCCGGAGACTCCAGCCGCGCCCACCACCGTCGACACGGTCGCGCGCACGTGGCTCGAGATGAAGAACGTCCATCTCCGCGTTGCGAAGGACGCCGTCGTGGGGATTCGGCTGCTGCGTGGCGAGGTAATTCCAACGCAGCGAGGAGGAAGCGCGCTGCTGGACAGCACGAGCTCATTCTCGATCCGCATCACGTCAGGCACGGTAGCGCTCGAGAGCGCCGACCTCGCTGTGATCCTCAACCGATTCGTCTTCGGCTACAAGGGCTCGCCGCTCAAGAACCTGAAGGTGCGCACCGAGGGCAACGAGCTCGTGCAGTCAGGCGTCATGCACAAGGGCGTCGATCTCAAATTCGAGATCAAGGCGGCCCTGTCGCTCACCGACAGCGGATGGATACGTCTGCATCCGACGAAGGTGCGCGTGTTAGGCGTCAACGGCCAATCGCTGCTGCACGCGCTCGGGCTGCACCTGGATGACATGCTCGACCTGAGCAAGTCCGCGGCGGCGCGTGTGAAGGGCGACGACATCTACCTCGACCCGACGAAGATCCTGCCACCGCCGGCAATCTCCGGACGCCTAACGTCCGTCCGCGTGGAGGGGAACGCGCTGGTGCAGGAGTTCGCGAAGCTGCCCGAGGACTCGCTGTTCTCCGGCTACGCCCGCGCCGATTCCGCGGCGCCGAACTACCTGTTCTTCCGCGGCGGACGGCTGCGCTTCGGGCGTCTGGAGATGCGCGACACGGAGCTCCAGATTCTCGATCTCGACCCGTCGGACCCGTTCGACCTCTTTCTCGCCGAGTACAACAAGCAGCTGACGGCAGGCTACTCGCGGAATCGCCCGAACCTGTCGCTGCAGGCGTTCTTTCCTGACTACACCGACCTTGGGCGACCGGTTGCGCTGCCGCTCGTGTCGGGAGCCGGGAATCGGGAATAGGGACTGGGGACTGGGGACTGGGGACTGGGGACTGGGGACTCGGCACTGAGAACCGCCGACTCACGACTGGCCATCCCGGTCGGGCTCGTTGGGGTAATAGCAGCAGCTCGTAGCTAGCGGCAGTAGCGCGCAGCCGTCGGCTACCAGCGAGCAGCTGCAGGCAGCCGGCAGCTTCGATTCCCTATTCCCTATTCCCGATTCCCGATGTCCTGTGCCGCGGAAACCAGCGTATCGAGCTGACGACCGAGTCGCGTTAGGCGCGCGCGGATGATCGGGTCGAGCTCGGGCGATGCGAGCGCGTCCGGTCTCCACGACACCGCAGGCGCCTGACCCTCCGGCTCGCGCGACGCGAGCCGCGCAGCTGCGTCGTCGAGCCGCGCCGTCGCGCTCGCCGCGAACCGCTCGAGCACCGTTGCTGTCGACGGATCCACCGCATGCCGGCTCACCGCCAGCGCCGCGATGGACACGGTGAACCGTCGTATGTACGTCAGGAACGTCATCACCGGCGCGAGCAGCTCGCTCTTCCCACCATGCTCGGCCAGGAGCCGCTGGAACGACTCCTCGGCATTGATGGCGGCGAGTGCCGCGTCCCTCCGCCGGGCACGCATCGCTTCGCCTGCCGCGTCGCTCCGATCCGGAAAGCTGCGCACGACGGTCTGCAGATAGTCGCGATTCGCTCGCAGCGCCCCTGTCAGGTACGTGGGCAGGCGCATCCATTCCGGCGCTGGCCACAACAGACGTGCACCTAACAACGCCAGCGCGCCACCCAACAACGTATCGATCACGCGCACCGTCGCGAGGTGCCAATCCCCGGCGCTCGCCTCGGCCAGCAGCACGAACGTCGGCGTGAGGAAGATCGAGAACACCGTATAGTTCATCGGCAGGACCGCCACGCTCACCGCCGCGAAGATGAACGACAGGACGAGGATCGCGCGGATGTCGTGGAACAACGCGCCGAGTCCCGCCGTGAGAATCCCACCGAGGACCGTGCCGATGACGCGCTGGACGGCGCGCTGAGTGGTCACGCCAGTATACGGTTGCAGGATGATGACGACAGTTATCGTCACCCAATAGCCGCGCGAGAGGTGCAGCGCCCCGGCAAGCCAGACGGCGGCGGATGTCACGATGGCGACACGCAGGGCGTGCCGAAGCACGAGCGAGCCAGGCGCGATCACGGATCGGAACGGCGCGAGCAGCGCGCGAGGCTCGGTAAGCTCCTCGGTCTCTGGTGTCGTGGTCGGAACGCTCGGGTGGCCCCCGCCGAGCGCCGCCGTGTTCGCTGCGGCGACGTTGGCATACATCGCGATGCGGTCAAGGAGCGCCGCCGCGTGAGTGTAGTGAGCCGCCGCGTCGGCCGATTCGGGCGACGACAGCGCGACGGCGCCATCCTTGGGCTCTGCCGCTGTCGTTAGGCTCTCCCGCAGCGGCGCGCCCGAGAACGGGACACTGGTGGTTCCGGTCTGCTTTTCCTCCTCGACCCGTCCGCCAAGCTCGCGGAGCACACGCGCGATATCGCGCAGCGCGGCCACGATGTGCTCCTGCTGCCTCGGGTCGCGACCACCAGGCGGGATCGCCTCGATGGTCTCCACGAGGGCGATGAGGTTGCCGAACATCTGGTCCGCCGTCTGGCTCAGCACGACCAGGCGCTCGCCACGTCCGCTTTCGCCAGCGCGCCCACGTCGGATTGCCGCGAGCACCGCGCGGGCATTCTCGAGCGCCGTGCGGACGACGAAGCTTCCGGCAGGCAGCGCGTCGTCACCGGCCTGCCCCGAGGCGAGCGGCTTCGCGATCTCGTCGACGTAGTCGGCCAGCTTGCGGAGGGTGTCGCCGAGCGCTAGCCGTGCCGGGCGGTACGGCCGGATGGGCCACAGTACGAGCGCGACGAGCGCGGCCCACGCGCCTCCCGCTATGGCGTAACCAGCACGGCCTAACGCTTCAGCGAGCGTCAGGGCCGGGTAGGCAAGCGAGATGACGAACATATTCAACACCGACCCGCCGACGGTCGCGCCCACGTTCCCCCACGCACGCCCGAGCGCGCACACGAGGGCAATCGCGAACGTAAGGGGGACGGCGACCGCAAGCTGATGCGACGCGATAGCGCCAATGAAGACGGCCATCGCGCCGAATCCAGTGAGCGCGGCAACCGCGGCCGCTCGCGTCGTATACGCGCCGCCCCGGTCGACGATCGCGCCGCTGAACCCCGCAAGGCTCATCCACGTTCCGCCGCTGAGCCTGAACGCCTGTGCAACCAGGAGTGGCACGACGGTGGCGAGCGCTGCGCGAAAACCGGCGGCGTATGCGGGACGTACCGGCGCTACCACGGCCGCCGCGCGGACGTTACGCGCGGCCACGTCCAGCGGGCGCGTGATGAGCCCGGTCAGATCCTGCATGTCACGGCGCTGCGCCATCCGGTGAAGATGGCTCATCTGCTTCCGGTCGGTACCCGTCACTCACTGCGGGCGTTCAGCTCACGCCGCGAACGGCTTGCCCCAGCACCTCGAAAGTGGTTGGCGCACACGGCTTTCCGAGTGGTAGTTTCATCGCACGTATCGCCGTTCTCTTCCCGAGATTTCCCCATGTCCGACCGTCGAGAGTTCCTGAAGAAGACCGGGATTGCCGCCGGCGCGATTGCCGCAGGCGGTGCGCTACGGACGGCCGAAGCGGCCGCGAGCGCGCTGACCGCGCCGGCACCACTGCCCGCTCCGGTACCTCCGCCGATGGATGCCGCCACGAAAGAGCTGCTGATGGAGGCGCTCAACGTGGCGAAGCTGGCCGGTGCGACCTACGCGGACGCGCGCATCGCGCGATATCGCGACAACCAGATCTTCACGCGCGAGCAGCAGATCATCAACGTCGTCGACCAGGACTCCATGGGGTGTGGCGTTCGCGCGCTGGTCGATGGAACCTGGGGGTTCGCGGCGACTCGCACGCTGACGAAGGCCGGCGTCGCGGCCGCGGCGAAGGAGGCAGCCGGGATCGCGAAGGCGAATCGCGTCGCGCGCGACAAGGCAGTGCAGCTCGCGCCCGCGCAGTCGTCGCCTGACGCGTCGTGGCAGACGCCGCACACCGTCGACCCGTTCACGGTCGCGGTCGAGGACAAGGCATCGCTTCTCCTCAAGGCGAACGCCGAAGCGCTGAAGGTTGCCGGCGTGAAGTTCGTGTTCAGTGGGCTGTTCTTCCGGAAGCAGGAACGCAACTACGCGAACACCGACGGCTCGGTGATCAACCAGGTCGTCATCCAGAGCTGGCCGCTCATGCAGATCACCGCAGTGGCTCCGGATTTCTCGGATTTCCAGAATCGCGGCAATGTCGTGGCGCCGGCGGGGCGCGGCTACGAGTACGTCGGCGAGTGCGACCTGGTGGGGAACGCGGGCAAGTGGGC
>JBKOYV010000302.1:0-25058 GCA_046725585.1 Gemmatimonadota bacterium
GTGATCAGAAGCGGGAGCTTCCACTCGATGGAAAGTGCGCCTCGAACGCGGCGAGGCGTATGGGGGCGGGATCTATGTGGCGCGTCGCTCGAGCTCATCAGACCTCTACAAACTGTTTTCTCATCGCGATCGACTCGGCCAATCACCGGCTCCTGTCCGTATGCCGCAGCGCGGGCGCGCACGCATATTGAACCTGATCACCGTAGGCAGCACCTGGATCCACGGATTCACTCGAGGGTCGGACGATGCACCCGACGATCAGCCGCTCGCTCGCAGTGTTCATGCTGTCCCTGACGCCCGCCATGACCGGGGCGCAGCCACCGGCGAAGCCGCCCGATTCGCAGGAACCGATCCCACGAGAGCTTGCGCTGGCGCTTCTGAACCTCGGCCCCAGCATGGGTGGTAGCGCGGACATCCGTGTGGGGAAAGCGCCTGACGACATCCCGCCCGACCTGCTGCCACCTGGCCTCCTGATCCTTGGGAGCACAACTCAGTTCGAAAGCTCGGTCATCGTGCTGGCGGCACCTGAGCAGCCGGATTCCGCCGTTTCACGGTACGAGGCGCATCTACTCTCCGCCGGGTGGACTAAACCGCCAGCGCCGCAGACGCGGCCGATGCGCGGTTTCGTTTCGGCCGACGTGGGAACGGTCGCCTACGACCGTCCGGACATGGCATGCCGGGGCGAGGAGTTCGTGACGTACACCGGAACTTATCGCCGAAACGGCGGCAGCCTCGTGAAAGTCACGTACAACCGCGGCAATCGATATTCGATGTGCAAAGCTCGACAGGACGTTACGACGTACCGGTCGCCGTACGATGAGGCCCCGGTGCCCCTGCTCAGAGCGCCCCTGGGCTCCATCACGACCGAGGGCAGCGGGATGACCGCGGCGGGAAACAACTCTTACTCGTTGTCAACGCGGCTGACAACTCGGCTCAAGCCCGGTGAGGTCGTCGATCATTACGACAAGCAGATGCGTGAGCAGGGCTGGACGTCGGTCGCCGACGGATCGCTCCAGTTCGTCGCGGCTCGCACCTATCGAAAAAACGACGACCAGGGCCGGGCATGGATTGGAACGCTGTTCTCGATTTCCCTTCCCGACAGCTCGCAGCAGGACGTCGCCCTCAAGCTCACGCGCTCGCAAACGTCAGGGGCAAAATGAGTTGAACCGGCGCCACTGACCTTTCCGCCGTGAAACGGGTATAGTCACGCCGACGTATGGGCTGAACACCCGTCGGTTCCGTGTCCTGCGTTCCGAACGCAGGTTGCTCACTACGAGGCCATGTCGATGCAGGAACGCCCTCCAGCTCAAGACGTCGCTCCAGCGGTCGCACCAGCAGTGCCTGGCCAATGGGTCATACAAACCCCAGGCGCGCCGGGAGCGAGCGCGTCCGCCATTTACGAGGGCCTCAAGGCGCAGCGGACCGAGCTCGGCAATCAGCTCGAGAGTCTCGAGGACAAGCGACGCGACCTGTCCCAGCGGCTCGAGGAGCCAATGGTCGGTGGCGCGGATCGGAAGGGACTCGAGCAGCGCATCACCGAGATCGACGGGCGAATCTCGGCGATCGACAAGCAGATCGCCGAGAGCGAAGCGCAGATCGCACGCGCCGCCGGCGTGCCAGGTGCGGTCGTGCCGCCCAAGCCGATCCCCCGTAACGGCCCACCCGAAGAAGTCTTCGCGCTGGGCGGCGTGTTCATCGTCGTCGTGCTGCTCCCGCTGAGCATCGCCTGGGCGCGTCGGATCTGGCGACGTGGTGTGGCCACGATCGCGAAGCTTCCCGCCGAGCTCACCGAACGCCTGACACGGCTCGAGCAGGGGATGGATGCCATTGCTGTCGAGGTCGAGCGTATTGGCGAGGGTCAGCGCTACATGACGCGCCTGTTCGGCGACGACGCATCGCCTCGCGCGATCGGCGCCGGTGCGGCCGAGCCGGTCGAGGTAAAGGCCGGAGAGGCCGAGGGCCGCTATCGGCGTTGAGGTTCATCCTGCCGTCCCGGCCTGATTGCTGCTTTTGAGACTCAGCAGCACCGACCGGGAGGCAGGACGTGGCGACGCGCGCATCGAGAGCAGCAACCCTTTGGCGGCCGAGCCGTGGCCGCCAATCAATTCGAGTGAAGGGCGCGATGCCCGCGTCCGCACTCAGATGCCGCCGCAAGTTCCTGCGATTCTTCCCCGGCGGGTTCGCCGACGAGACCTACATCGACTGGGAGCGCGGCTACAAGTGGGAAGCCCACGCGCGCTGGATGGCCGCGCTCGCTCCCGCAACCTTTCGTACGCTGCTCCGACAGCGGCAGTTCGCGCAGATCGCGTCTCACGCCGTGGCCATCGAGTCGCGGACGAACCTGCTGTTCTCCTTCGAGAAGATGGCGCTGCGGGATGCCGTGAAGCCGCCCGAGGGCGCTCAGGCCTTCGCCGAGGGGCTGTACGAGTTCCTCCACGGTCGCGCGAGCGAGGAGCGACGATTCGAACGCTGGTGCGAGACGGTCGCCTCGCTGCCTCGACGTCAAACCCGCGTGCTGACGTGGCCGATCGTCACGGTATTCGGCTTCGTGGCCCACCCGGACCGTCACGTGTTCCTCAAGCCTAACGTCACACGGGTCGCGGCACGTGAGTACGGCTTCGACTTCGCGTACGCGTCGCGGCCGAACTGGCCGACGTACGCGAGCCTGCTCGATTTCGCGGCGCGGGTCTGCCGGGACCAGCTCGACCTCGGCCCGCGCGACATGATCGACGCGCAGTCGTTCATCTGGGTGCAGGGGTCGGACGAGTACGAGGAGTAGCGTAAGAGCACGCAACACACCGCACTCGTTGCCCAACGAGCCGGGTGAGACGGCTCGTGGTGCCGCGATTCCAAATACGCCATAAATTCGAAACACCCATGCCCATCGAACACGTGTCGGATACGGCCCGCTGGGTTGCGTACTACCGCGCGATGGAGACCGACCGCCGCGACGCGGTCTTTCGCGACCCGTACGCACGCCGCCTCGCGGGCCCCGAGGGGAAGCGAATCGTCGAGGAGATGCCACGCGGCAAGGCGACCGCGTGGGCGATGGTCACGCGCACTGCGGTCTTCGACGAGATCATCGTCGATGTCGTTCGCGGTCGGAACGCAGACCTCGTCCTCAACCTCGCCGCCGGGCTCGACGCGCGGCCGTGGCGACTCCCCTTCCCCGCCTCGCTGCGATGGGTGGACGTCGATCTGCCGGCCATGCTGGACTACAAGGGCGGCATCATGCGCGACGTCGAGCCTTCCTGTCGCTACGAGGCCATTCCCGCGGATCTCGTGGACGCGAAGGTGCGCGAGGCACTGTTCTCCCAGCTCGGACGCGAGGCGTCCAGAGCGCTGGTGGTCGCCGAGGGGCTGCTGATCTACCTGACCGATGAACAGGTCGCCGGCCTCGCGAGCGAGCTCCACCGGCAGGCGAGCTTCCGGTGGTGGCTCATCGACCTCGCGAGCCCGCGGCTCCTGCAGATCCTGGCGAAGAACTGGGGCCAAACGCTCGCGCGAGGCAACGCACCGTTCAGGTTCGCACCGCCTAACGGCACCGACTTCTTCCGCGAGCTCGGCTGGCGCGAAGTGTCCTACCGGTCGGCCCTCGAGGAGGCGCACCGGATCGGCCGGGAGATGCCGCTGATGTGGTTCTGGAGGTTCCTCAGTCGGCTGTCTCCGCCGGAGAAGCGAGAGCAAGTGCGGCGTATCTCCGGATTCGTGCTCTTCGAGCGCGTGGACTGAATCGCTCGACGGGTGGCGGCGTCAGAGCCGCACGAGCGCAGCTTTCCGATCGTACCGCCACTGGACGTTGCCGCCCGGCGCCGCGAACAGGTGAACGCCGCCGAGCCAACGATCGAACCCGTTGAGACGGACCCAGTCGGCCGCCCCCGCGAGCGTGGCGCGCCCGGCCTCGGTGATCGCTACCATCCCGCGAGGCATCGCGCGGTCTCCCAGCGGCTCCACGTCGAGCGATACGAGTGGTGTTGCGCCAGCGGCGAGGTCCAGCACGCGCAGCCAGAACGTCGTGTCGCCCATGAACACGCGCTCCTCGAACCGCTGCTCCGCGATGAAGAGCGCCTCCGGTGTCGACTGCCCTGTCGCGAGCAGTTCCAGGAGGTGACGCTCCGTCCGCGGCAGCCCGGTCTCGAGCGCCGGGTACTCCTCGAGGAATCGCCGCAGCGCACCATTGAGGAACGGCAGCGCGCGGGTATCGCTCGTGCGGACCAGCGCGTCGATCTCAGTAGGATCGCTGGCAGTGAACGCCCGCCAGGCGCGCGCGCCTAACGCGAGCTGCGCCGGCGTAACAGGCTCGCGGGTACCCAGGAGCGACGTGAGCTGCTCCGGGTTCAGTTGCCCGAGGCCATGAAACGGCTCGAATCCCGGGAACTCGCCAATGCAGATGAGGCTCAGCGCGGTCCGCCCCAGGCTCCGGCGAGCGAACCAGTCGAGATGCCTGACGAGCAGCAGCTGATCGAACAGGTCGTGCTCGAACCACAGCACGACCTCATCGTAGTCGGTGAAGGTCTCGAGCTTCGCGTCCCACACCTCGAGATTACGCACGGCGTCGGCGTACGGCAGGTAGCCGCGTGCCGACAGGTACCGCGACCGGGCTTCGCGCCATGCGCGCGTGCCCGCATCCGGCGGAACAGGACCCTCGTGCAGTATCTCGGCATAGACGGCGAATGCGCCGGGGACATCCGAGTGCTCTAGCGACGAGCGCACCGCGTCGCCGTTCAGCACGTGCAGGAATCGCGGGGCAGTCTCCGACGCGTCGTCGAGCACGTCGGAACTGTCGAGGGGGGAGGATCTGTCCGTCATGTCTTGCGCCTCGGGCGCGTTGGCGAGGAGACGCGCGAGCTTCCGGCGCGCGCGAAGGACGAGCGATCGTACCGTGGCTTCCGGCACGCCGAGCGTGCGGGCGACCTTCGCGTGAGTGAGCCCGTCGATGTGATAGAGGGTGAGTGGAACGCGGTACCGAGCCGGCAGCCGCTCGAGCGCCGCGAGCACGCGGCTCACGATCTCGCCGCGCTCCAGTCGCTCGAGCGGCGAAGGACCCGGGTCGGCCAACTCTGTCACAGGGTCTGCCGAAGCCTCGGATTCGCCCAACGGCACGGTCGGCGTGCTGCGCGCGCGATCCGCGCGAACGTGATCGATGGCGACGCCGAATGTGACGCGTCTCAGCCACACGCCAAACCGCGCCGGGTCGGCGAGCAGGTCGAGATTGCGAAACGCGCGAAGGAAAGCTTCCTGCGCGACGTCGTCGGCGTCCGTGGGTCGAACGAGCGACAGGGTGAGCGCGTAGACCATCCGCTGGTATCGACGGACGAGCTCCCCGAACGCGTCGCCGGCCAACGTCGCGCCGGCACGCGCTTCGGCCACGAGCTCGGCGTCGGTCTGGCGCTCCGTCCTTCGGTCCGTCAGAGTCAAGCTACGGTGTTGGTCGTTCGGTGTTCGTCGTTAACCATTGGTGTCGGCTGATGGCTGCCACCAATACTGTCGAATTCTCATCGCTTTTTGTTGCACGGGGGATCCATGCCCAGCTTTCGCCTCCAGCGCCCGGACACGAGCGAATACCATCCGCACTTCCACGCTGAGATCACGAGCGTTCCGGACAGCGATGACTTCGCGAGCCTGCTTCGTGATCAGGCGCGCGCGACCGCCGAGTTCATGAACGGGGAGTTCGGGGAGGAACACGCGAGCGTACGTTACGCGCCAGAGAAGTGGACCGCTCGCGAGGTCATCGGCCACCTGAGCGATTGCGAGCGCGTGTTCGGCTACCGCGCTCTGCGGATCGCGCGCGGCGACATGACGCCGTTGCCCAGCTTCGATGAGAATGCGTACGTGCCGGCCGCTCGATTCGAACGGCGCACGCTCAAGTCGGTGCTCGACGAGTTTCTCGGCGTCCGGTCGGCGACGATCGGCCTCGTGGACGGGTTGACCGACGAGTTCGCCGCCCGGATCGGCAATCTGGGGACCAGACAGATGTCGGTGCGCGCGATCCTGTACCTCGTCGCCGGCCACGAGCTGCATCACCGCAAGCTCCTGCGTGAGCGATACCTCCCGTGCGTCCCCGCTGCCACGGCACCTCGTTAGGGCACTGCCGCTCTCACCCGAGCAGACTGACACCATGGAGCACCTAACGTCTTTTCACCAAGGCCCACAAGTAGAATGACGTCTCGCTACGCTCGAACGATCTTCACCGCGCTCCTGATGACCGGCGCGCCACTCGGTGCCCAGACCTTCCCCACCGACGATCCCGTCATCAAGCGGATCTACGCGACCGGGATGGACAGCTCGCGCCTCACCACCGAAGCGCACGTGCTGTTCGATTCACTCGGTCCGCGGCTGATGGGGACGCCGAACCTCAAACGTGCCGAGGACTGGCTCGTCTCGACCTACAAGTCCTGGGGCGTCGACGCGAAGGAGGAGCAATACGGCACCTGGCGCGGGTGGGAGCGCGGGCACTCGCACATCGACCTCGTGGCGCCGAGGCGGCGCACACTCCAGGGGCAGATGGTCGGCTACAGTCCCGGTACTGGCGGAAAGGACGTCACGCTCGAGACCATCATCCTCCCGCGGTTCACCGACTCCACCGAGTTCGTGAAGTGGCTCCCGAAAGCGAAAGGGAAACTCGTCATGATCTCGGCCGCGTTGCCGACCTGCCGCCCACAGGACGACTGGGCCGCGAATGCGACCGCCGAGTCGAAAGCGCGCATGGACTCGCTCATGGTGGCGACGCAACGGGAGTGGGCGGGGATGCGTGAATCCGAACAATCCCGGGATGAGTGGCGCGAGCGCCGGAGTCCGCGGGACGGGATACTTCTCCGCGTTAGGTGGCGGTGAGCTGGGCGTACGACTCGAGCAGGGCGGTGCCGCCGGAATCATCACATCGCGCCCCAAGCTCCAGTGGACCATGGGCGGTGGCCGCACCCCGCAACAGGTGGTGGACGCGATGCAGAACCCTAACGCCGCCGGCGGTCGGGGGTTCGGCTTTGGCGGGGGCGCCCTCAACACCGGATGGGGCGCAATGGAGGTATTCGAGACATACAACGTCAAAACGCCCGCCATCGCGCTCGACTGCGAGGACTACGGCCTCGTTTTTCGACTCACCGAGGCGGGCGACAAGCCGAGGCTCACCCTGAACCTCGACGCGAAACTGCTCGGCGAGCAGCCGGTGTACAACGTGATCGGGATGATCAAGGGAACCGCGCATCCCGACGAGTACGTGATGCTGTCCGCTCACTTCGATTCGTGGGACGGTTCGTCAGGCGCGACTGACAACGGGACGGGGACGCTGACGATGCTCGAGGCGATGCGCATCCTGCGCCTCGCGTACCCGAAGCCGAACCGGACGATCCTCGTCGGCCACTGGAGTGGCGAGGAGGAGGGCGAGGTCGGGTCGAAGGCGTTCACCGAGGACCATCCGGAGGTGCTTCAGGGGCTGCAGGCGCTGTTCAACCAGGACAACGGCACGGGGCGAATCCGGAGCATTGGCGGCGGCGGGCTCGTTCACTCGCCCGAGCACATCAACGACTGGCTAGCCAGGGTCCCGACGGAGTTCAGCGCTCAGATCAACGGCGGGAATCCCGTGCAATCCGGTCGACCGGCAGGCGGTGGGAGCGACGATTTTTCGTTCGGCTGCGCGGGGCTTCCGGCGTTCGGCCTGGGTGCGACGCCCTGGGATTACGGCACGGTCACGTGGCACACGGAGCGCGACACGTACGACAAGGTCGTGTTCGACGATCTGAAGTACAACGCGACGCTCACGGCGATGCTCGTCTACCTCGCATCCGAGGATTCGACCCGGATTCCGCTGGACCGGGTGGACCTCGCGGCCCAGGCCGCCGGTGGGCGCGGTGGCCGAGGATTCGGTTCCACGACATGGCCGGAGTGCGAGAAGGCGCCCCGAAAGACCGATCCGCGGCTGAGGTAGCGCCCGGATATCGCCTAACGGCAGCGGCTGGCGCGACGGCATTTTGACGGTGAAGGCGCGCAGCCCGTCTTGACAACCCGGCCCTGGCATTGCACCCTAAGGCGGTTAGGGTAAGCGCTCAAGGGGTGGGCATGCTCGACGTCCTGCAGGGAACGCTCGAATTCCTGATCCTCCGCACTCTCGCGTGGGGGCCGCAACACGGCTTCGGCATCGCGAAGTGGATCAAGACGGTCACCGACGGCCGCCTGCAGGTCGAGGACGGCGCGCTGTACCCTGCCCTCCACCGCATGGCGCAGAAGAAGCTCGTCGCCGCCGAATGGGACGTGACCGAGAGCGGTCGGCGAGCGCGCTACTACGAGCTCACCGCGCTCGGGCGCGAAGCGCTCAGCGCACAAACCACGGCATGGAACGACTACGTCGGCGCGGTGCAGCAGATCATCACCGCGTCCAGTCGCAAGCCAGCCCGTAGCCGTGGATAGCGCGCCGCGTACGCCGCCAGCCTGGCGTCGCTATCTCCGCTTCTGGCGCTCCGACCCCGCGGCGGACGTCGACGCCGAGTTGGAGTTCCACCTCGACTCGCGCATCGAAGAGCTCGTGCAGCAGGGATTGAGTGAGTCCGACGCACGGCGTGCGGCGCTCAGCGAGTTCGGCGACTACGGGTCCGTCCGACGGGAGGTCCAGATGCTGGAGCAGTCCTACGAACGACGCCGTGAGATCACCGAGCGACTCTGGGACCTCGCGCGCGATACGCGGTATGCGCTGCGCTCGCTCAGCCGCTCACCGGGACTGGCCATCGTCATCGTGCTGACGCTGTCGCTCGGGATTGGGCTCAACAGCACCATGTTCAGCCTGGTCAACGCCTACCTCTTCCGGCCGCTCCGCATCCCGGGCGCGGAGCGGCTGGTCGTGATGGGCAATACCAGCCCGCTGCTGCAGCAGCCGCACGAAATACCCTACCGCGATCTGCAAGCCTATCGCGATCTCCGAGGCGTCTTCGAGAACCTCACAGGTACCGTTTCGTACACCGAGAGCTTCGATCAAGGCGATCAGACCGAACGCATCTGGATCGAGCGCACGCTCGGGAACTACTTCTCGACGCTTCGGGCCCCGATGGCGCTCGGACGAGTCTACACCGAGGAGACGAGCGCTCGCGCCGAGCGTGTGATGGTGGTCAGCTACGACTTCTGGTCGCGACGTCTGGGCGGCGACTCATCGATCATCGGCCGAACGCTTCGCATCAGTGGCAGCCCACTCACGGTAATTGGCGTAACGGTGCGCGGGTTCCACGGATTCGCGCCGATGATTCGCTCCGACGCGTGGTCGCCAATCGACGAATCGCCGGCCGCTCGACGGCAGCTCATGGCTTCAGCGGACGGCGACTGGTACAACACGTATGGCATCCTGCGCCCCGGCGTATCCATCCCGCAGGCGCGCGCGGCCATCCGCGAACGTTCGCGGCAGCTCCAGCAGCAGTATCCGTCGACCAACAAGAACGTCGAACCCGTTCTCGTGCCGGAGACGCGCGCGCGGCCGGTGATGGCCGTCGCCAGCCCGATACCGCTCATGGCCGCGGTCGTGCTGAGCCTAACGTTGATGGTGCTGGTGGTCGCCTGCGCGAACGTCGCGAGCCTGTTGCTGGCGCGCGGCACCACCAGGCATCGCGAGCAGGCCATCCGGGCGGCGCTCGGCGCGAGCCGGTGGCGTCTGACTCGTCAGGCACTGCTGGAAACCGCGGCCCTGTCGCTCGCGGGCGCGCTCGGTGCCGCCGGGCTCGCGCTCTGGTCAACAGGCGCCCTGGCCCACATTCACCTCGCGACCGACGCTCCGCTCTACTTCGACTTCACCCCTGATTGGCGCGTTTTCGCCTTCACGCTCGCTACGACCTTGGCGACGACGCTTCTCGCTGGTCTCGCTCCAGCGCTCCGCAACGCGAGTGCGGCGCCCCAGGCTGCGCTCGTCGCTGGCGGACGATCGGCGACCGATCGCGCGCAGCAGCGGCTTCGCTCCATCATCGTGGTCGGGCAGATCGCCGTATCGGCGATTGTCGTGATCGCGGCTGGCTTGTTCGCCCGCAGCATGCAGGCCGCACAGAACATGGAGCTCGGGTTCAGGACCGATAAGCTTCTCATGGCCCAGTTCGACCTGAGCCTCAGCGGGTACGACTCCACACGCGCGCGCGAGTTCGAGCGTGAGCTGTTGATCCGCGCCCGGGCGTTGCCCGGCGTGCAACGCGCCGCCCTCGCCTCGCGCGTCCCGCTCGGGTACAACAACAACGCGCAGCGAGTGCTCACGGACAACCCGCCGCGCGACAACCCCGACGGACAATTCATCTTCCAGAACATCGTCTCCCCGCAGTATTTCGCCACGGCCGGACCGCCCATTCTCCGGGGACGCGAGTTCACCGAGAGTGATGATGAAGGGTCACCGCACGTAGCGGTCATCAACGAGGCGATGGCGCGCGAGCTCTGGCCGAATCAGGACCCGATCGGGAAGGTCTTTCGGGTGCCGAGCGAGAACGAAGAGCTTCGCGTCATCGGTATTGCCCGGAACGCCCAGTACATGATGCTTGGCGAGCCGCCTCGAAAGTTCTTCTGGACCGCACGCGCGCAACATCCGAGCAGAAATGCCTTTCTCGAGATCGCTTCGAGCGGACCGCCCGAGTCGCTGGTCCCTGCGGTCCGTCGGATTGTGCGCGACCTCGATTCCAACGTGCCGCTGTTCGAGGTTCGCAGCATGACCGAGCATCTCAGAAACGGCCGCGCGATGTTCGCCGTCCGACTCGGTGCGCTCTTCGGCGGGTTCTTCGCGCTCCTCGCTCTCGTGCTCGCGACCGTCGGCCTCTACGGGCTGGTCTCGTACAGCGTCAGCCATCGCACGCGCGAGATCGGCATCCGCATCGCGGTCGGAGCAACCATGCGCGACGTGGTCGGCCTCGTGGTGCGGCAGGGCCTAACGCTCGCATTGGCGGGCGTCGCCCTGGGCGTGGTGGCCGCGCTGGCCGTCACGCATCTCATTTCGTCGTTGCTGTATGCGGTCGATTCTCGCGACCCGCTGACGTTCGTGCTCGGGCCGCTCGTGCTGGGGATCGTTTCGGTGGCGGCGAGCCTGCTTCCGGCGTGGAGAGCCGCCGCGATGAATCCGGTGAGAGCGTTGCGCCTCGAGTAACGCGCGTCGACTTGAGCGCGGCCGCGCAACGCACCAACTTCGGGGGGCGCCTTCATCGTCAATCGTCCGCCTTCCGGGTCGCCCCATGCATCGTCTTCTCCGGTCCGCCGCGCTCGCCGCGTTGCTGCCGTCCGCGATCGTCGCCCAGGTCCGCCCGACCGTCCGCCCCGCCGACTACGGCAAATGGGAGACGCTTGGGCCAGGAACGCTGTCGCCTAACGGGCAATGGCTCGCCTACATCGTCAATCGGGTCGATGAGGAGAACGAGCTTCGACTCGGCAACCCGACGCACGACGGCACGGCCGCCGTGCGCTATGGCTCGGCTCCCGTGTTCACGGGTGACTCCAGATGGATTGCCTACGCGATCGGCGTGTCGCCGGTCGAACGCGACCGGCTCACCAAAGACAAGAAGACGATTCACAACGCCGTCGGGTTCCGCAATCTCGCCACCGGCACCGCGGAGGTCGTGAAGGAGGTCACGCAGTTCCGCTTCAGCGGCGATGGCCGCTTCCTCGCGATGCGCCGGTATCCTGCGGAAGGAAAACGCCCGGCCGATCTCATCGTGCAGGATCTCGAGCGCGGCACGAAGCTCACGTTCGGCAATGTCACCGAGTTCGCCTGGTCGGACACGCGCGCGTTGCTCGCCTTCACGGTCGAGACCGAAGGCGGTGCAGGCAATGGCGTCCAGGTGTACGACGCGAACACCGGCACGACTCGAGTTCTCGACTCCTCACCCTCGCTCTACCGCATGCTCGCGTGGCGAGAGAAGAGCGAGGATCTCGCGGTACTTCGCTCTCGAATCGACAAGGAGTTCCGCGACACGACACACGTGGCGCTCGCGTGGACACGCGTGAACGCTCAGGCGCCTCTGCGGCGCGAGCTCGACCCCGCGAAGGCGACCGGTTTCCCTAACGCGATGCGGATTGCGGAGCATCGACGACCGGAATGGGCGAAGGACGGCTCGGTCGTCTACGTCGGCCTGCGCCCCCGCGAGCGCGCCACACGAGGCAGCGACTCGACCGCGGCTGCCGCCAGCTCGGACAGTACTGACGGCGATGCCTCGCCCCGGCGAGGCGACTCCGCCCGCACGAAGAGCGACGACAAGCCGTCGGACGTTCAGGTGTGGCACGCGAAGGACGTCCGCATCATGCCGATGCAGAAGGTGCAGGAGCAGCAGGACCTGCAGCGCACATTGCTGACCGTCTGGCATCTCGCCGATGGTCACGTGGTGCAGGTTGGCACCGACCTCCTCGAAACGACGCGCGTGCTCCGCGGTGACCGATTCGCCACCGAAACCGATCGGAAGCCGTATCCGTTCGGCGCGAAGTTCGGGCGGCCGTACAGTGACGTCTACGTCGTGGACCTGAAGAGCGGCGAACGCCGGAAGGCGCTCGAGAAGGTGCGCTTCTTCTACGGCGGCAGCGCGACGGGCCGCAAGCTGTCGTGGTACGACGGCAAGGACTACTGGACGATGGACGTCGCCACGGGCGCGCGCACGAATCTGACGAGCAGGCTCCAGGCCGACTTCAGCGATCACGACTACGATTACCCGGGAGACATGAAACCGCCCGCCGACTTCCAGGGCTGGGCAAAGGACGACCGCGCGGTCATCGTGGCCGACGAATACGACCTCTGGAGCCTGAATCCCGACGGCTCGGGCGGCCGACGCCTAACGAACGGCGCGCCTGACAAGATCATCCACCGGTACGTCCGGACATCGCGCCGCGACGATGATGGCATCGACCTCGCCAACCTCTATGTGTCGCTCTTCGGCAAGCGGACGAAGCAGACCGGGTACGCGCGCCTGCGCTCGGGAGCGATCGAGCGCCTTCTTCTCGACGACGCGAGCATGAATCGTCTCGTAGGTGCCGATTCCACGAACACGTTCGCATTCACGCGCGAGCGCTACGACGATTCGCCCGACTGGTTCGTCGGCCGCGCCGACCTGCGAGGCGCTCGCCAGGTCTCGGCCACGAACCCGTTTCACAAGGACTACGCATGGAGCCGAACCGAGCTCATTACCTACCGCACGTCGGCTGGCCGTGACCTCCAGGGTGTGTTGCTCTATCCCGCGAGCTACGATGCCTCGAAGAAGTACCCAATGATCGTTTACCCGTACGAGATGCTGTCGCAGACTCTGCATCAGTACATCGTGCCGACCGAGCGCAGTTACTACGATCCGACCGTCTGGAGCCAGAACGGATACTTCGTGCTGCGCCCGGACATCGTGTTTCGCGGGCGCGACCCCGGCATCTCGGTGCTCGAGGCGCTACAGCCGGCGGTCCGCAGCGTCACGGCGCGAGGGCTCGTGGATTCGACGAAAGTCGGTCTCGTTGGGCATTCGTGGGGCGGCTACGAGGCGACGTTCGTGCCGACGCGCACGAACATGTTCGCCGCGGCCGTCGCTGGCGCGCCGATCACGAACTTCCTGAGCTTCGCCGGCGCGGTCCACTGGACCCCTGGCATCGCCGAGTTCGATCACTGGGAGACCGGGCAGGCGCGCATGGACGTCCCCTTCTGGGAAGACATGGAGGCCTACGTTCGCAACTCACCCGCGGCGAAGGTGAACGAGCTGAAGACGCCCATGTTGATGGAGTTCGGCGACGCTGACGGCACCGTCGATTGGCATCAGGGCGTGGAGTTCTACAACTTCGCCCGCCGCGCCGGCCGCGATGACTTCGTGATGCTCGTGTATCCCGGAGAGGACCACGGGCTTCGCAAGAAGGAGAACCAGATCGACTATCACCGCCGCATCAACCAGTGGTTCGGCCACTGGCTCAAGGGCGAGCCCGCGCCGAAGTGGATGACGGACGGCATGACATGGCTGGAGCGGAAGTCGGTGCTCGACTCGGCGAAGTGACGTTTGTCATCCCGAGCGAAGCTCAGTTGTCATCCTGAGCGAAGCTCAGTTGTCATCCTGAGCGAAGCGAAGGATCCTCAGGCTCCCGACAGAGGGCTCTCGGTCGGGACGATGAAGATCCCTCGCCTGACGGCTCGGGATGACACTAGGGCCGTCGCGTCGCCAGTGAATCGAACCTCGCCTTGTCCTCCGGGACGAGGTACGACGACGGCGCGACGGGCGTGAACGGCTTCGCGTCAGGCGTCGTCGTGAACGCGCTGAACATCGGCGCCGCGACCGCGTCGCCCAGATGCATCGGGTCCAGGCCGAGGATCAGCTCCACCGTGCGGAGCGCGCTCAGCTGATCGAACCGATCGGACACCACCACGCCACGCTTGACCGACGGCCCGATCAGCAGCGCCACCTCGCGCGTCGCGTCGACGTGATCGGGCCCGTTCTGCGCGTCGTCCTCCATCACGATGATGAGACTTTCGTTCCAGATCGGGCTGCTCGAGATCGCCTGGATGATCTGGCCCAGCGCTGCGTCGTTCTGCGCGACGAGCTGGTACGGGTTGAGGAAGTTGGGGTTGACGCCGGCCGTGTGGTCGTTAGGCAGCCAGAGGTACGAGAACGCCGGCACCCGATTCTCCTTGACCGCCGCCTCGAAGTCGCGCCGCCAGATTGCCGCCCGGTCGAGGTCCGAGAAGGCGAGGTTCCAGGTCGGGTAGCCGAGCGTGTAGTGTGTGAGGAAGTCGGCCACGCCGGTCTTGAACGTCGCGTCGGAGCCGATCGCGCGCGTGAGGCTGTTGTCACCGGTGAACAACGTCGACAACCCGGCCGAGAACCTCGTGTCGGCAAGCAGCTTGAGGGCATCGGCACGGTTGGTCCCCCGACCCATGAACGGCGTCGACAGCGCCGTGAACCGCGTGCCTCGATCGACGGAGTCCGCCAGCGCCATGGAGTGCGCGTAAAATCGCTTTGCGAGCGCATGCTCGGCACCGAAGCGCTCGGTGATCAGACGGTACATGCGCGTGAACAGGTAGTACGGCTCGCCGTAGATGCGATAGCTCACGTTCTTCGCCTCGAGCGCGTCCCAGAGGTACATCGGCGAGTACGCGCCCGGCACGGTGCCGAACGGATAGCCCCGGTAGCGCGCCGCGTACGCCGTGTTCGAGAGCCACTCGAGGAATGGGCTCGCGTAACCACTCGTGGTGAAGCTGTGCCCGAGGACGCTGATCTCGCCGTCGGCGTAGAAGTGATCGAGCGTGACGAAATCACGCGCGATCTGATGCGCCACCGGCGTGAACCGCTCGCCGAAAAGCGTTAGGCTCGAGTCCCCTTCCCCGCGGCCGAGGTCACCCATCACCTGATCCCACGAGCGATTCTCGCGCACGATGTAGAACACGTGACGAACCGGAACGCGCAGGCCATCGCCGGCGCTGTAGAGCGGCGTGCCTTGAGCAACCTGGCTCGTCCACGCGGCAAGCCGGCCGGGTATCGCCGTATCCGGCAGCACCGCGATGGAACCACGGAGGAGCGTGAGCACGTAGTCCGGTCCGCTCGTGCGCGTGTCGGCGATTGCCTGTGGCCCCTGCGGATTCGGCCGGCGCGCGCGTATACCCTTCGCGCTCAGAATCACGAGCCGGCCGCTGTCGGCCACGACCTTGGTCGGATACCATGCAGTCGGGAAAAAGCCCACCGGCTCGATCGCGCGCGCGGGCGAGCCGATGTCGAACACGGCCACCGCATTGAGGCCTGCCGCGCTGACGTACAGCTTGCCCTTCGACACCGCGCACGACGTCGGTGCGCTGCCAAACCTCGCGGCGGCACCCTGTGGGCCCGGGAACCTGACGCGGTACGTCGCGACGACGGAGTCGGACGTGAGCGACACGGCGGAGACGTCGTCGGAGCCGGAGTTCACGACATACACGCGAGCGTCGTCGGCGCAGAGACTCTGCGGCGCGCGCCCGGTAGCGATCGTGCGCCGCAGCCGTGGTTGACCACCGGAGAGATCATACGCAAGCAGCTTGTGCTCACCGACGAGCGACAGGTACAGCGTCCGGCCAACCAGTCGCATCGATGACGGAAAGAAGCCGGCGTTGACCGTCGACTCGATGCGTCCGCTCGTCACGTTGAGGATCGCCACCTTCCCTGGCCCTGAGGCGCCCAGGCTGTCCGGCGCCGTCAGGAGCGCGACGGCAACGCGCTCGGCGTCGATGGCAGCTACCGGGCCCACGTACGCCCCGACATCGAACGAGCGAGTAACCTGGAATTGCCGGTCGATCTGGAAGACGCTGTCGCTCGACCCGCCGCTGACGTAGAGGTTGCCGTTAGGCGACACGGCCGCGCTCGGATACAGCGAGGCGAGGCGAAGCGTGCGGGTGACGCGCGGCCGCGCGACATCGACGATCGAGACCTCCGGGTCTTCCAGCCCCTGCGGGTAGTACCCGGTGTTGAGCACGACCACGCGGCCGCCGAACGAAACCGCTTCGTAAGGCAGGCGCCCGAGCTCGACCTGCGCCCCGGCCGGTGCGAGAATCCAGCCGGTCGGGAGCCGCAGCTGTGGCGCCTGGGCCGCGAACCTCGCGGCGGACGCATTCGCTCGCCGCACGGCTCGGTCGTATCCGTTTCCGCGCGCGAACTTCCAGAGCTCGCGCGTGAGGTCTTCCATCTCCTCGGGCTCATCAGGTCCCGACCGCGCGGACATGACCGAGCGCTTGCCCTCGCGCTCTCGCTCTTCCTCGCGTTCTCGTTCTCGCCGCTCGGCTGGTCGAGCCGTTTTCGACTGGGCGGTTGCGACACTGCCGGCAAAGGGGAGACAGATCGCGAGCGCCGCAGGAAACAGGGTTCGGAAGGTCATGCGTGACGTCCAGCGAGGCGGTGAGGTTTGAGACCAGAGCTGGAATCTGGTCGCCCCCCTGCCGTCACCGCGACCCCCAAAAAACCCCAGGCGGACAAATCTCAACGCGCCAAAGGCAGACGCAGAACGCCGCTGAACCCGCAGAAACCGCCTAACGGGACGCTGGCTCGGCACCGGAGCGGGAGGAGCTTCCCCGCGTCTGGAGAGAGATCCGGTTGATCCGTCCGATCCGGGTGATCTGCCCACCCCTTCGTCTGTGGAGCCGGCCCTCTCGGGTCCGGTCTGCCTTGGGTCTCCTATCGGAACCGTGCCCGACTTCGAGCTATTCGGACCTGAGCGCAATGGCCGGATCGACCCGCGCCGCACGCCGAGCGGGAACGCCCGAAGCAAGCACCGCCACGACCACCAGCACGAGCGCCACCCCCGCGAACACGACCGGATCCTTCGGGCTCACCTCGTACAACTGCGCGCCTAACAATCGCGACAAGCCCAGCGCTCCCGCCGTGCCGGCGGCGAGGCCAATGAGTGCCGGCGTGAGCCCGGTCTTCAGCGTCCATTGCACGATGTCGGTCGCCTTCGCACCGAGCGCGATGCGGATCCCGATCTCGTTCGTCCGCTGGCCGACCACGTAGGCGACCACGCCGTACACGCCGATCGCCGCGAGGAGCAGGGCGACGACGCCGAATGCGGCGACCAACAGGGTGAGCACGCGCGGGGCCGAGACCGCGTCGCCTATCGCGTCCCGCACCGTACCCATCTCCGTGATCGGCTGATCGCGCTCGACCGTGCGGATCGCGTCCCGAACGGCCGGGAGCAGAGTCGCCGGGTCTCCCGTCGTCCGCGCGACGACCGTGAATATCCGGCGGGTCACGACCCTGTTAGGCACGTAGACCATCGGAGTGGGGTCGCCCTGCACGCTCGTGTAACGCGCGTCACCCACCACGCCAACTATCCGCATTCGCAGCCCCTGAACCTCGATCTCCTCGCCCAGCGGCGACCGATCGGGCCAGTGCCTGCGAGCGAGCGCGGCACTGAGGACCACGCCGATTGCGCCCGAGTCGCCATCCTGCTCGGTGAGGTCCCGCCCCGCGATGAGGCGAAGTCCCAGCGCGCGGACGATGCCATCCGACGACGGCAGGAAGTTCGCGCGCGGCTCGGCCGACGAAGCGCTTGCCGTCTGCGCAGGGATGACGAACGAGCTCCCCTCTCCGCCCGCCCGCATGGGCCCGTCCTTGGCCAGCGCGGCAGCGGTGATCCCCGGCACCTCCCGCACCTGCGCGAGCATTCGGTAGGCGACGGGCAGGTAGTCCGACGGCCGCGCATAACGCGACGCGGGAATCGTCAGGCGAAGGTAGAGTGTCCGATCCGCGTCGAAGCCCAGGGATACCTGGCTCAGTCGCGAGAAGCTCTTCACGAGCAGGCCGGCGCCCACCACGAGCATCATCGCGAGCCCGACCTCCACGGCGACGAGCGCGCGACGGAGCGCGTGCGTTCCAGCGGCGCCCGTGTTTCCGCGGCCGCTCTCGCGAAGCGTGCCGGCGACGCTGCCGCGATCGCCCATCACGGGAATCAACCCGAAGGCCAGTCCGGTGAGGGCGGACACGCCGAGCGCGAACGCCAACACCGCGCCGTCCACGCGTACGTCTCCAATGGCAGGGAGCCATGGGCCGATGAGCGTCACCAGCGCCCGCACTCCCCATGTCGCCAGCAGGACGCCGAGGGCGCCGCCGGTGAGCGACAGCGCGACACTCTCCGTGAACAGCTGTCGAGCGAGCCGAGCCCGGCCGGCACCTAACGCGGTGCGCACCGCGAGCTCCCGCGACCGCCTGGAGGCGCGCGCCAGCACGAGGTTCGCAATGTTCACGCACGCGAGCACGAGTGTGAGCAATACAGCCCCGAACAGAATCCAGACGCGCGCGCGCGAGCTGCCGAGGATCGCGTCGCGCAGAGGGACGAGCGTCGCTGCGGTCCAGCCCGCGTTCGTGTCGCCATATTCGTCCGCGAGACGACTGGTGATGACGGAGAAATCCGATCGCGCACGCGCCGCGCTCACGCCCGGCGCGAGACGCGCGATCACCTCCAGCCACCGCACCCCACGCGTCCGGGGAATACCGCTCGCCGGCACGACCGATATCGGCGCCCAGACGTCCGTGTCGCGGTCCGGGAACCTGACCTCGGCAGGCATGACGCCGACGACCGTGTACGGCTCGTCGTTCAGGCGGAGCGTCCGGCCGACGACTTCGCGCGCCGACGCATAACGAGTGCTCCAGAACCGGTGCGAGAGCACCACGACACGATCGCGCCCGTCGACGTGCTCGCTCGGCAGAATGGTTCTGCCCACGACGGCGTTCACACCCAGCGTCTCGAAGAAGTCGGCCGCGACGTATGCGGTCTTGAGCCGGACCGGCTCGCCGCCATCGACCAACGCGAGGCCGGTGGGAAGCGTGCTGTATGCCGACATGCGATCGAAGGGACTACCGAGCCGACGCCAGTCCTCGAGGTCCGGTACGGAGATGGGGCTTCTCGTTTCGTTTCGAGCCGGATTCGCGAGCCAGAGCCTGACGAGCCGTTCGGGCGATTCGAACGGCAGCTCGCGGAGCAGAATGCCTCGCACCACGCTGAAGATCGCGGTGGTCGCACCGACACCCAATGCGAGCGTCAGGACGACGACGGCGGTGAAGCCCGGGCTGCGTCGAGCCGCACGCGCCGCGTAGGAGAGATCCTGTCGGAGCTGATCGATGAGCTGGAAGCCATGCGTGTCACCGATCTCTTCCTTGTACCGCTGCACGCCACCGAATGCCCGTAGCGCTGCGGTGCGAGCAGCGTCGTCACTCATCCCCCGCGCGACGTTCTCGGCCGTTTGCCGCTCCACGTGGAAGCGAAGCTCGTCATCGAAATCGTCAGCCATGCGGCCTCGGAACACGAGCACTCGGAGGCGCAGAACCAGTCGTTGTATCCAGAACATGTACCCTCCACGCCGCCGTGCGTGCACCGCCCTGTAGAACATCTACAAGAGAGATGGCATCTCTTCCTGTAGAATGTCAAGGAGAGCGCCAATTCCTGATACGCGCTCGGTAGGCCGTGAGTTTCGGGGGGTGGACACGGCGCCATGGTCGTGGCAAACATGATGGCATGAGTGCGTCATCGATGTGGGTCGCCGCCGCGATCCTGATTGGAGCATTCGTCGCCATCGACGTCTGGCGGCGCCGTCGTGCCCGAGAGATCGCCGAGCGTTGGCTGTCGCAACACAACTATCGCGTCCGGCAGTTGCGACCCGTGTACGTGAGCGCACGACCGCGCTTTCGCGCGACTCCGTTTCGCAACAACGATTGGGCAGTCGATTTTCGCGCGGAGGTCGATGACTTGCGCCTCGGCGGCACGGGGGAGGTGCGGCTGCGCGTGTGGACGGATCTGCTCGGACTGATGGACCGCGAGCCGGAGATCTCGTGGGAGCGAATGCCGACGCCCGATGACGGTGGTGCGCTGACGCCGGAGATGCAGTGGGAAAGCGCGCAGATCGCGGTGCTCCGCCGGGTCGCGGCCGGTGACACGACGTTGCGCCCCGAGGGGCGCGACCCGGCCGCGAGGGCGGAGTTCGACGCGACCGTCGAGCACATCCTGGCCCTTCAGCGGCGCGGCCTGCTTCACTGCGCGACGCCGATCGCGGAGCTGCGGAGCGGCGCGCAGTACGCGGAGGTTGCGGACGTGGTCCTCACCGCGGAGGGCCGGCGCGCGATAGAGCGCGCGGACGCCCCACCGAGCGCCGCGCCGCGATGATCCCGACCGCGGCCCCGGAGCTAAGCTTAGAGCTTCGCCTCCGCGGACTGCCGTCGGAGCTGCAGGACACGCACGTTCGGATCGACCACGATCCGCTCGGGCTTGAACGAGCTGCGGATCGTGACCGATTGTTTGTCCTTCGAGCCTAACGTCAACGCGACCGTCTCGCTCGCGTACGGCGCGTCTTTCTTCGCCTTCCCGGTCGTATCCGACGGGAACCGCTCGCCGCGAATCGCCGCCACCTCGATGGGCATGCGTCCGGTGCCGACGTTCTCGACCTCGGCCGTCGTCACCCACTCGCCGCCAGACTGGACGGTCTTCGCGTCGTGCACCCGGTACTCCGGCACGACCACCGTGTCGAACCACTGCCTGACGAAGTCATCGTACGACGCCGTGTCGGGCGCGTACCGCCGCATGTGGACGACGAGATCGTGGAGCACCGCATGATCCGGGTTGCCGTCGTATGCGGCAATGAATTCCTTCATACCGCGCAGCGTCGGCTCCCGCCCCATCCGCTGCATGAGCATCCAGAACACCCAGCCGCTCTTGTCGTAGGTGACCGTCTCATCACCGTCCTTCGACCCGTCGAGACGGAGGAGCTTGCGCTCCGCGTCGGCCCGACGGCGATCGCCGTACCGCGACTCGATGCGCTTCCGGAACTCCATGGCATCGCGTTCGCCCTTGACCTGGTCGATCAGCAGCGCCGTCGAGAAGTGCGCCATTCCCTCGCTGAGGATGTTACCGCTCGGCCCCTTCCCCGGCTGAAGCATGTTGCCCCACCACTGATGCGCCGACTCGTGCGCAGTCACGAGGAACGCGAGGTTCGTCTTCGGATCGCTCTTCGTGAGAAAGCCGATGCCCTCCGAGAACGTGATGTTCGTCGGGAACCCCTGCGCATACGTCGCGAGCGCCGGGAACTCGCTGATCTTGAGCTCTTTCCACGGGAACGCGCCAAACCACTCGCCGTAGTACCGTCGCGCCGCGTCGAGCGCCTCGCTCATCTCCTTCACGTTGTAGGGATGGCCGTTGTAGTAGTAGAGCGCGGTGCCGTTGCCACGCCGGACCTGCCAGCGCCCCGCGACGACGTTGAACGCCATGACCGGGTGATCGCTCTTCCACACCACCGTCCGGCGTCCGTTCGACGTCGAGTCGGAGATCTTCTCCCCCACGGAGTTCGCGGTGAAGTCGGCGGGCGTCGTGATCCGGATCCGCGTCATCGTCGGCAGCTCGCTGCCGAACGCGGGTTCCGTGATTCCCTCGTAGAAATCATCGGCGTACTGGCGCGGCTCGTAGTCGTTCTTCCCCTCCTTGCGTCCGATCTCTTCGATATAGCCGACGCTCGGGAAGTAGCGTGGCGAAAAGCTCGTCATCACCACGCCCGCCGGCAAAACGAACTCTCCCGCATCACCGCCGTTCTTCGTCGCGCCCTGCTCCGTGCCCTTGTAGCTGAACCCGATGCGCAGCGTATCGCCGGGCATGAGCGGGCTGGGCGGCGTGAAGACGTGAAGCAACGATGACGTGTCTGGCGTGTAAGCCGCGCCATTCATTGTCCACTCGAGATCGCGCCACGCCGGTGAGACCGTGAGGGGGATCTTGTCGAGCTTCCGGTCGTGCCGGTTCACGAGCACGTACGTGCCCTTCACGGTCCACGATCGGTCGTTAGGCTCGAGCCCCAGGTCCATGTCCACGTTGGCGAGCGCGGGCACCGGCTCGTCCTTCCACGTCGCCAGGTTCTTCTTCCAGTAGTCACGCGCCTTCTTGTCCAACGGCCCGCTGTCCGGTCCGTGCTGGATCTGGCGCCACAGCATCCCGCCGGCGATGACGGGCAACACGAGCGCGGGAGCGGCGCGAAGAAACGACGTCCGCAGCGCCGACGGACGCAGACGATGCATGACGCGAATCGCGTCCCGGTCCTGCCGTGGGTAATGACGTATCGCGATCCACAGGAAAAACGCTCCGAGCCCGAGCACGAACACCCGGCTCAGAATGAGCGCCGGCCGGTCGAACTCGAGCGTGCTCATGTCGCTCCAGCGCACCGAGTTCCACAGCGGCCAGTTGCCGAGCCAGTTCAGCTTGTCCGTAATGGCGAGATACGCCGTATACCCGAACGCGGCGAGCGAGACCCCGTACGCCGAGAACCGATTGCGCGTCACCGAGTACGCCGCGAACACGAACGCGGCCCACGCGAGGAACGTCGGCGCGACCAGACCGCCCCAGACGAGGATGAACGGGACGGGCTGGAACCCCACGCGACCCTGGACGAGCAGCGCGATCCAGCACGCGAGCAGGCAGGCCACCACGACAATGACGCCGATCGCGCCCAACGCGATCACCTTCCCCGTGATCAGCGCGGACGTGCGGATCGGCAGGGCGTTGGAGATCGCGCTGAAGCCGGTGGACCGCTCGCGTTCCATGCTTTCCACCGCGTAGAACACGAGCAGAAGGCTCAGCAGCGTCGTCATGAATTGCATCTGGTTCACGGCGAGCGTGCCCGACGTGAGCAGGAGCGGCGTGTCGAACGCGCCTAACGCGACGAGGGAGTTGCCGATGATCTGGAAGAGGATGAGCGGCACGAACAGGTATAGGCCCGGCTGGCTCTTGAGCTCGCGCATCTCGGACCGGGCAACCTGCCACACCGTGTGCCAGAACCCGGCCGCCGACGAACGCATCGCGAGCTCGCCGAGCGTCAGAGTCACCGGCGGCTCGGTGTCTGAGCCGTCACCGGCGACGACGTCCACCTGCGCACGCTTGGCGGCCTTCACCTTGCCAGACTGCCGCAACGTCGTTGCGAAGCGCGCGCCGGCAGCGGCAACCGACCCGAGTCCCACCACGACGAGCGCCAGGCGACTCAGGAGAAACGGGACGTCGAACCCGATGCGCTGCGTGTTGTAGTAGTCCGCGCCACGATCGACCTTGAGATAGGTCTCGCCCAGCCAGCGCACTCCACCGGGATCGATCAGCATCAACAGGCGATTGATCCGGAGGTCGAGCCAGCTCGGCGACCAGCTCCAGAGGAAAAAGAATCCGGCAAGGACGAGCACGATCGGGAGCACGAACACGAGGATCGCCCGTCGTGTCCAGGCGCCGAGGGCGAACGCGGTCCCCGAGATGACCACGAGCGTCGGCAACGCGATGATGACTGCCGGGCGCAGGTAGTTCGTCAGCACGAGGGGCCCGCGCGTCTCCGCCATATCCGCGTTGGGGATCGCGTGAAAGAACAGGAGGATGAGGCCGATCACCGCGGCGAGGAGTCCCAGTGTCGTCGCGAGCGTCGCGGCGTATTTCCCGGCGATGTACTCGCCCGGCGTGAGCGGCGTCGCGTGCAGCAGCTCACCGACGCGAAGCTCCCCATCGCGAATCACGCTCATCCCGGCTGCCGCCGCGATGAAGAACGACATCATCGACGAGACGGTGACGGCGAGGATCTGAGCGGCGGCGAACTCCGACGTGATGAACGCCTTCTTGCCCCCGACGGTCGCGTCGCCGGAGGCGATAACGATCGAGACGTTGCCGGTCGACAGTCCCCAGATGATGAAGCCCACCACAGTGAGACAGATGTAGAACATCGGCCGCCGTGCGTTGAACGAGAGCTCGTTCCGCGCGACGAGCCAGAGGCGGCGTACGCTCATCGCACGACCTCCCTGTCCGCCACGGCCGCGACGATACCGGGCACACGGGCATCGCTCGGCACGCCGAGGCCGGCGCCATCCGTCGCGTTAGGCCTGCTGTGCATCAGTACGAAGTAGGCATCCTCGAGCGTCGGTATCGCCGGCTCGAACCCCGGCGGGGTCTGGCGATTCGGCTCGTGGATGCGCACGCGGTTCCGTCCTTCGACGAGCACCGCCTGCGTGACGCGTCTCGCCTCCTGCAGGGCCTCGAGCTCCCCGCTGGCGACGGCACCCTCGAAGATCGTCCCGGCAAGCATGCGCCGCGCTTCAGTGGGCGACGTTTCGGCCACGACCTGGCCGTTGCAAATGACCGCGAACCGCGGACAGAGGACGGCCACATCCTCCACGATGTGCGTCGAGAGGAGCACCATCCGGTGCTCGGCAAGCTCGGCCAGGATTCGGTAGAACCGGTGGCGCTCTTCCGGATCGAGGCCTGCCGTGGGCTCATCGACGATGATGAGTCGAGGATCACCGGCGACAGCCTGAGCGATTCCGAGTCGCTGTCGCATTCCGCCGGAGTACTCCTTGACCTTCCGCTTCGCCGCGTAGGCGAGGTTTACGCGCTCGAGCAGCGACGCAGCCAGCTTGCGAGTCTCCTTGCCGCTCGCGACGCCTTTGAGCTCGAGGAGGTACTCGAGCATCGCCTGGCCGGTGAGGTGCGGGAAGAAGCCGAAATCCTGCGGGAGATACCCCAGGACCGACCACAGTGCGTGCGGCTCGGCCAGCACGTCCCGGCCGTCGAGCGTGACGGATCCGGAGGTCGGCTCGAGCACGCCGGCGAGAATGCGCATGAACGTGGATTTTCCTGCGCCGTTCGGTCCGAGG
>JBKOYV010000004.1:0-11420 GCA_046725585.1 Gemmatimonadota bacterium
ATCTGGCCGAGGCGCATCCCGGCGAACGCGCGAAGCTCTACCCGAATCGCACCAACCGCTTCACCGAGCCGAGCGCCGCCGCCGGCTCGGTCGGCCGCGGTCCATTCCGCAGTCCCGACGGTCATCGGCCACAGGGTGGTATCGTACACCGTACGGAATCGGCACGGCATTCCCTGCACCGGACGCGAACGCAGCTCGCTGCCGCGTGGAACGTGGAATCCGCCCGGGAGCTTGCCGAGCTCGGGGTCGAGCTCGATCTCGACGAGCGACATTGAGGGCAGCGGTCGCACGTGCTGCGGGTGCAGCACATCGAGCATCGCCTCCGACACTTCGGGCAGGTCGTCGTCGAGGCGATGGTGCACTCGCGCCGCGAGGAACGCGAAGCCCTCGAGGAGGCGCTCGACGTGCGGGTCCTCGCACTTGGTGGGCTCGAGCTGAAGCCGCGACGCGACCTTCGGGTAGCGCGCGGCGAACTCCGCGCCGAGCCGCCGGAGATACGTGAGCTCACGCTCGTAGTAGAGCAGCAGGTCGTCGCGCACGTCGCCCTCGCTCAGCCGCTCGCCGCGGCGTCGGTGTCGTGCACGTCGTACTCACCGCTCGCGATCTCGAGCACCGTGTCGAAGACGACGTCCTCGCGACCGGGATCCATCACGAGCACGGCTTCGACGACGAACCGAACCTGCGGGGCACGCACCTGTTGCGCCTCGAGGAGCCTAACGCGCGGCCGGGCCAGCCGCGGCTCGAAGCGCTCGAGCGCGTCCTGCAGTGCGGAGAGGAGGCGGTCGCGCCCGCCCTTCGTCCCGACCGGAATGCCGGTGGTGTCGATGAGCCCGAAGTCGTAGACGGACCGGCGCAGCTCGGGGCACCACTCAGGCGCCGGGATCATGGTGCGGCGCGTGTTGAGGAGCACTTCGACGTCGCGCTCGACACTCGCACGGTAGCGTCGCTCCGATTCCTCACGCGTGATCGGCGGATCGGCCGCCAGCCCGGGCTCGCCGTCGATGAGGCGGTCGAGGAGCGACGGCCTGACAGTGCGTTCGATCTCGGTGCGTGCCATGATGGCTGGTCTCCGGGATCGTTAGGCGTTCGGCCGCTGCAGCGCGATCGCCTGCAGGGGATCCAACCGGCAGATGCGCAGATACAGCCCGTCGCGGTCGCCGGACCCGTCCCCGAGCCGGTCGAGCACGCGACAAAGGAGCGACATGGGCTGCGCGACGAGCGGGCCCGATTCCCAGTCCTCGAGGCCGCGCTCGTCGATCGTGCTGATCAGCTTATCGAGAATGGGCCGCGCGACCGTGTCGAGCCCGGCCTCCACCATCACATAGGCAATCTGCGTCTGCCGGACGAACCTGCCGCGCGGCGACCGCTCGCGGGCGAGCTCCGCGACCAGCAGCTCGATCGCGCGGTTGGGGCGTCCCTGCGCGAGCTCGCCGCGGGCGAGCGCAAAAGGGTCGCGCGCCGGCGCGGCCGCCGCCGCGGCAGGCCGTCGGCGCGGTCCACTGCGAAGCCCACCGTGCTCGCTCGTCGCATCTTCTTCCACGAGCGCGGCGGCGAGAGCGTCGGTTTGATCGGCGATCTCGGTGTCCGGCGTGCCGGCACCGTTCCCATCCTCCGCCGGCGCCCCATTCGTGTCCGGCGCGCTGAGACCCTGCGCATCGAGCCAGTCGCGCGTCTCGCCGTTCGCCGTCGGCGCATCGTCCATGAGCGTCATCTCCGGCAACTGAGGAAGAGCGGCGAGCAGCACGCGGAGCTCCGTGCGCACGACGGTCGCGACGCCATCGTAGCCGCCACCCAACCGATCGCACGCGGTCACGACGTAGCGCTGCAAATCGAGCCAGCCGCGGCCCTGTGGCGTGGCCATCACCGTCTCGCACTGCTCGAGCAGATCCGACCACTTGCCGTCGAGCATGAGCCCCTTGAGGCGTGAACGCACCGCGGTCGGCGGGGCCTCGAGCAACTTGGGTTCGAGCTCCGGCGCGCGCGCCCGCAACTCGCCCCAGCGTAGACCGCGCAGCATCAGGTACGGCGCGGGGTTCGTCGGGTCCTGCTTGCGAAGGAACTTCGCGGCCATCGCGACGCGGGCCGCCGCGTCTGCCGGACTGACGGGCTCCGGGGTGAGCGGACCGTCGGCCACACCCACGGCGCCATCACCCGCGACCGGCTCCTCGACGATCGGGTCGGGATCCTCGATGAGCTTCTGCGCGAGAATCGGAGCAGCGACGCGACGAATGTCGTCGAGCGACGATCGCAGCTTGGCGAACGAGGGCGCATCGCGACCGAAGCGTTCGTCCGACGCCTTCTCGAGTGCGACCGTCGCGGCCATCGCGGCATCCGTGTCCGCGATGAGCGCCTTGTAGAAGGCCTTCGTCGCACCGGCGATCGCGCCGTCGACGGTTTCTGGCGACTTCTTGCCCTCGCCGAGCGCTTCCTCTCGCGCCGTGCGCTTGTCGCGGTTTCCCTCAGCTTCCGCCTCGGACGGGATGGTCCGCGACGCCGAGTAGTCGAGCAGGGACACGCCGCCCGGCGCGATCGGCGTCCGCCTAACGGGGATCTCGAGCTTCGACCCGATCCACTCCAGCGGGCCGGCGCGCAGCTCGGGGTCATCCTCGTCCCACACGGGGTAGCAACCCTCCCAGTACCGATCGAGGATCCCACGAACCGATTCGAGGCCGGTCGTCAGTCCCGTGAGCCCGTCACGCTTGAGCAGCGCTTCCGTGAGCCACGCCGCGAGCTGGAGGTCCTTCGTCTCCTTCGCGAGCAGTTGCTCGGCCAGCTTGGCGACCTGGGGCCAGTCCGCGACTTTGCGATCCGTGGCGAGCCCGCCTGGCGGAAGCTCGAGATCCTCGCGCCGCGCCTCCTTGACCTGGTCGTAGCGCGGATCGTAGCGCAGATCCTTGCCAGCCGGGTTGTCACCAGGAATCGGTGCGAGCAGCGCTTCGAGGAGGGCGGTGTCGACGGGCATCCGGGGTGTGCGATCCGACGTTCAACGCTGGGGAAGACCTAACGGCGCGGGAGCGCTGGACGCGCGCCCGCACCGCAACGAATAAGAGTGGCGGTCGGCGTGAGACGATGCGTCCCGAGCGGCCTACGTCGGCGACGGTTCGGACGAGCTCACGTCGATCAAGAGTTCACGCACCTCCAGCAAGGGAACGAGCTCTTCATCGACCCTGAGCAACTTCTGACCGGTGGGCGCGAACGATCCATCGGCCAGCTCCTCCCAGTCGGCTGCTCGCCCGAGCCGCAGATCGGGATCGTCGAGCCGCCACGCTCCAGGCGAGAGCGCAGGGAGGAGTACTTCTCCGAGCTCCATTTCACGGATGGAAGCGTTCGTCGTGACACGCGCTGGGGCCCACCGCAGATCCCGCAGCATCTTCGGTGGCTCCAGTCGTACCGTTTCGAGATAAGCGAACGGAATCCACAGATAACGCCCGCCCGCCATCACCTCGAGCCGCGCTCCGACGCGCGGGTCGGCGTCCTCGATGGAGCTGAAGGGACGCCCGTTGATCGTACCGGTGACCGGCGCCGGGGCGGCGCCCCCCGGGAAGTCGCCGGTCGAGAACATGTGCTCGCGCACCCGCTCGGCCTGCAACGCAGCCCGGTACGGCAGCACGGCGAGCTCCGCGTCTGTCCCACCACGCGCGAGCACATCGAGCTGCTTCTCGGCGCGGTCGTATTGACCCGCGAACGAGAGCAGCTCGAAAAGGAACGTCCGCCGATTGGCGTCGGTCGGGGCGTTGCGGAGCTCGGCCCCCAGCGCGTCGATCGCCGAGTCCAACCGTCCGGCGGAGTAGAGCTCTCGTGCGGTCGGCATCGGCGTATGATCCCGTTAGGCGGCGTCGACCTTCGTGACGTCCCAGACCACCGGAGTTCCCGCCACGAGCTTGCCGTCCTTGCCCTGTGTCTTGTACTCGACGGTCACCTTCGCGAACGCGAACGACACGGACTCGGTGGGCGTATCGTCCCCACCCGACGATCCGGACCACTGGACCGACTCGACCATCACCTCGTTGAACGTGTAGATCAGGAACGCGTCCTGACCGCCCGTTCCGGTCTGTTTGCGCATCGAGACGATCATCTTGTCCATGTGCTCGCCGAGGCAGCACGCCTTGAACAGCTTCGACGACGCCACGTCGGTCTTCTTCATCACGTTGAACGACGAGATGCTGACGCGAGACGCCGAGATGCCGGAGCTCCCGGGTCCGATCGACACCGGTGCAGACGCGCCCCACGAGAACGAAAAGATCTCGATCTTCTTCTCGAACCCTTTTGCGGTTGCCTCACCGTCGATCCCGGTGAGCTCGACGTAGGTATCGAATGCCATTTCGTTAGGCCTCGAGTGGTTGGAAATCCTGCGTGGTCGGTGCGCCGCGGTTCAGCGTGCGGCGGGCGGAGCGAACAAGGAAAGGCCGGCGCCCGGCAAGCCAGGCGCCTCGCTAAGGTTCAGGCAGCCGGCTGCGGCAACTCGGCGACGAGACGCATCGCCACGCCAAGTTCGTCGAGCTGGAAGTGCGGGCGGAGGAACGCGACCGCGCGATACGCCCCCGGTTTCCCCGGGACCTCCACGACGTCGATGCGCGCCTCGCCGAGCGGCCGTTGCGCCTTGATGGACGCAGCCGCGTCCTCCCCGGTGACGTAGTTCTGAATCCACCGGTTGAGGAACGAGTCGATCTGCGCGCGCGACGTGTAGCCGCCGATCTTGTCGCGCATCATCACCTTCAGATAATGCGCAAACCGCGAGGTGGCGAAGATGTACGGAAGCTGCGCCGAGAGGCGCGCGCTCGCAGTGGCCTGCGGCGTGTCATAGACCTTCGGCTTCTGGCACGACTGCACGCTGAAGAAGGCGGCGTTCGCCGTCCCCTTCTGGTGCACGAGCGCCGCGAAGCCGAGATCGGCCAATTCCTTCTCGCGCCGGTCGGTCACCTGCACTTCGGTCGGGCACTTCATCACGAGCTCGCCCGCCTCGGTGCGGAAGTTGTGCACCGGGAGCCCTTCCACGAGCCCACCGCTCTCCACGCCGCGGATCGACGCACACCACCCGTAGCTCGCGAATGCCTTGTTGACGTTCGCGGCCAACGCGTACGCCGCGTTGCCCCACAGATACGCGTTGTGGTCGGTCCCGTCGACGCGCTCCTCGTAGTTGAACGCTTCGATCGGTACGGTCCCGCTGCCGTACGGCTCGCGCACGAGCACGCGCGGCGCCGCGAGCGCGACGTACCGCGAATCCTCGCTCCCCCGGAACGCCTTCCACTTCGCATACTCGGTGGTATCGAAGATCTTCGCGAGGTCGCGCGGCTGATCGAGGTCCGTGAACTTCTCGAGGTTGAACAGCTCGTGCGACGCGGACGAGAGGAAGGGCGCATGCGCGGCCGCGGCGACGTTCGAGATCTTCTCGAGCAGCTCCATGTCCTGGCCGCTCTTGTCGAAGTAGTAATCTCCGACGAGCGCCCCGAACGGCGTGCCGCCGAAGACGCCGTACTCCTCCTCGTACACCTTCTTGAACAGCGCACTCTGGTCGAACTCCGGCGCGCGCTGCAGGTCGCGCAGCAGGTCCTTCTTCGAGACGTTGAGGACCTTGATCTTCAGCATCGTGCCCGTCTCGCTCTGCGAGAGCAGGTACTTGAGGCCGCGCCACGACGACTCGAGCCGCTGGAACTCCGCATGGTGGAGGATCTCGTTGACCTGGAGCGACAGGAGGTGATCGATCTGCGCAATGCGCGCGTTGATCATCATCTCGGTGTCGCGCGCCACGGTCATCGAGCCCTCGAGGACCTCCGCGACGAATCGTTTGACGAGATCTTTCCCGCGCTCGCGGGTCTCGGCGTCACGCCCGACCTTGCCCTGCTCGACGATCTGGTCGAGCAGCGAGACCTCTGCGCCGGTCGTGAATGCCGCGGCTTGGCCGCCGGCAGCTTGTGTCTCAGCCATTGTTTCCGCCCTCCGGCAGTCCGAGCTCCGACCGCAGCTTGTTCATCTTGTCGGCGTCGCCGAGCGTCGCCTGTAGGACCTCGTCGAGCTTCTCGTTGGTCTGCAGCGACCCGCGCAGGTCGGCGAGCTGCGTCCTGAGATCGAGCAATTCACGCAGCGGCTTCACCTGCTTCGCGACGGCTTCCGGGGAGAAGTCGTCCATGCTGCGGAAGTTGAGATCGACCGCGAGCTTCGGAGCATCCGCGTCTTCCGACAGCTTGTTCTCGACGGCGAACGAGAGGTGCGGCTTCATGCTCGCGAGCACATCGTCGAAGTTGTCGGGAGTGACCTCGACGAACTTCCGTTCTTTCAGCTTCGGCAGCGGTTCCGTCGGCTGGCCGGTGAAATCGCCCAGCACGCCCATCAGGAACGGGAGCTCCTTCTTCTCGATCGCGCCACCGGTTTCCACTTCGTACGCGATCGAGACGCGCGGAGGGCGAACGCGCTCGAGTTTTTTCTGTGTGCTGTCGGCCATGCGTGACTCCCGGGTCGGATGGGCGGGTATATCAGGAATGATCGGACACGAGCCGAGATGAGACAGCTCAGCGGTGGCAGCCGTGAGAAAGGCTTCCACCGCATTAGGAAAAATTGTTGACGCGCTATCGTGCACAGCGCCGGATGAAATGTCAAGCGAACGAGGGCGCGGATCTCGCAACGGTAACGTCTCATGCATGAGAACATCGATCGACGGTCGATGACGCGGATCGCGTCGACCGATGTGCTGTCCGCGCCGTGGCCGAACGCTGCCGAGGCGGTGGCGCGCTTCGCCGCCGAGCCGCGCCGGCTGCCGACTTTTTTTGGCACTCCAATGGTCGCGCACGCACTCTCGTCGCGCGTGCCGGCCCCGGCGCGACTGCGTTCACTCGTGTCAGCGCTGCGCGGCCGGCTCGCCGTCGCCAACCCCACGCGACCGACACGGCTCCCCGGTGGCCTGGTGACCGCGCTGCGTGCCCTCGTTCGAGCCGGCGTCGACGAGTCTGCGTTCGCTAACGAAACCTCGGAGACAGTGGGCCTGCACCCACGCTCGGAGAATCGGCCACGCCTTCGACGAGTGCGCGATCCGCGCGCCGCCGATGAGCGACGATTGGTGCACGCGCTGCTGAGCACGTTTCCTTCGTCGGCGCGAGACCGATTGTCAGGCGGCGCAACCTGGGTCGCGCTCGCGGTCTACGAATCGGCGGCTCCGACGGTGTCGCTCGATCCATCCCGGTCGTACGGAGCCGGCACCGGCTCACCGAGCGCGGTTGCCACAATCGGTATCGATTACCGTCTGATCATCGCGACCGGATCAGAGGAACGGCGCGACTGGGCAGCGCTGGATGCCGCGGCCATCGCGGCACCTGAGGCCGGCTGGCCGCCTCCACGCCGTCGACGGCACTCCGGCGGCGACGAGGAGCAGCACGGGAAAAGGAGGGCGTGGTTCGTGGTTCCCCTCCTTGTCCCGGACCCGTGGCTGGTCGAGCACGCCGACGCCGCAACGCTCGCGCACTGGGCCCGCCTAACGGGACGGTCGGGCGCGCCTGACCGCTACTGGTTCCCCGAAACGTGGGACCGCTTCCTCGAGCCGGGACGCCGCGTGGGCTGGCTCACGGCGAGCGACGTCTGGCGTCCGCGCCGCGGGCGCCTCGCGTCTGCTGCCCGCACGGAAGCCGACGACGTCTCGGATGCGCTGGCGCCGCGGCGTCCGCCGTTGACGCTCACGCCCGACCTCGAGCGCGGCGTGGGCGTGCCGCCCGGTTATGCGCTCGTGCAGTGCGTGGGACTGTTGTCGGTCGCCGTCGTCACCGACTCGCCCAGTAAAAACGGGACTCGTTAGGTGTCCGCGATCGGGATCGGGCAATCGCTGAGCTCAACCGCCGCCGCCGCGGCCAGCACCTCCACGAGGTGCGCCACGTCCGCACGCGTGACGTCGCTGGACACGAGCCCCGCCTCACGCAGCCCCGCAAGGATCGCCGGCACGTCGCGCGTTCCGTCGCAGAGCTCGAGCAGTGTCGGCGCGAGGGGCGGCGCCTTGACGACGGCATGCGTCGGCCAGGCGGTTTCTACCGCCGCGCCGACCGTGTGCCACCCGCCGGATGCATCCGACTCGAGGTGCACCGCCAGCCGAGCACCGGGCGCGACTCGCGGTCGCTGTCCCTGGAGCCGGGCCTCGGGTGTCGCACCCGTCAGCGCGGCGCGACGCGCCCACCGAAACACCCAGTCCACCGCGCGGTGATCGGGAGCCTGGCCGGCCACGCGGCGCTCGGTGATCGGCGCGCGGCCCGCGGCATCTCGACGCATCTCGACGACACTCACGGCGAACCGCTCGACCCCCAAGGCGTCGAAGTGCCGCAGCCAGCGCTCGCAGTCGACGAAGTCCTTCCCTCCCTTCGTCACGTTCCGGTACGCCTCCATCGGTCCGTACTCGCCGTTCTCGAGCACGACGAGGTCGAACGCGTCGCCGGCCGCGCCTAACCATCCCCGCACGCGCGCCGCGATCGGCGCACCGCGGCGATCGCTGAGCGCGGCCGTCATCACGTACCGCCCGCCTGGGCGTACGTGCGCGCCGAGGCCTTCCACGATCCGGCGCGCCACCTGCTCTCCATCCGCTCCGCCATCGCGGAAATCGAACCGGTGCGAGAGCGCCGGCACGTACGGGGGGTGGGCCACCACGAGGTCGAACGTCTCGCCGCCTAACGCTGACCACGCGTCGCTCTCCACAACGCGGACGCGGTCGGTGAGGTCGTTCAGCTGCACGTTGAATCGCGCGAAATCCACACACCGCGGCGCGATGTCGGTCGCCCACGCCTCGGCCGCGCCGCGCCTCGCCGCGCGCAACGCCGCGATGCCGGTACCCGCACAGAGCTCGAGCACTCGACCTCCGGGGGCGTCAGGTACGACGTGCAGAAACCGCAGCGTGAGATCGCTCAGCGCGCTGAACACGTAGTCCTGCGGGATCGTCTCGGTGTCGGCTGCCCGCATTGGCTGGCGATCCGATGCCAGCCATAGCCCCTGCGTCGGATAGAGCATCGCCGTCGCAACGATCGACGCGCTCTCGTCAGCTGATTCCGCCACCAACCCCAGCGTGTGAAGCGCCGCCAGTACATCCGCGCCCAGCAGTCGCTCCGCGAGGGACGCCCGGAGTGTCTCGCCGTCGATCAGCAATCTGACGAGCGCGGCATTCGCGTCCTCGGGCGTCGCCGCGAGCGCTGTTCGTCCATCGGCAATGCGCTTGACGTTGTAGAGCGACGGTACGCCGAGCCGCGCGGCGACGGTCGGTTCATCGAAGCGCGCCCTCGCAAGCCCATCGCGAAGGACGGCGAACGCTTCGGGCGGCGCGTCCACGGAGCCAGGGGGAGGTGTCGCGGCCGGACCCACGAATGTGCTCATGATCCGCCGTCAACCAGTCGGGGCCGAATCAGGCCCGTTCGCATCAGCATGAGAATTTCCCGTTGAATCGTCTTGAGACTCGGCCAGCAGCGCTGGCTCGTAGCGCGGCGAAATCCGCTTTCGCTCGATCGGTACGATTCGCATCCGAGCCGTGGCGGTCAAGGCGCCTGCCCACCAGCGACCGTGTGACGCTAGCGCGCCACGCGCTCGCGCCATTCACCTTCTGGCGTCCGGTCGAACGCTTGGTACGTTGTACTCCATGTCATCTCTCGACCTCGTCCTTTGGAGTAAGGGGACCCTCCTCACGCCGCAGCACCTCCAGGCGCAGGACCGTTACCTTGATGAGCTGCTGCGCCTCCAGCTCGGCGCGCTGACGTTCTGCCCGTGGGGCATCACACGCCTCGAGATCGACCGCGAGGCGCTCGCTGGCGGAACGGTCGTGGTGCGCGCGGCGGCCGGCCGCTTCCCGGACGGGCTGTTGTTCGATGCGCCGGCCTCCGATCCATCGCCGCCGCCGAGGGCGCTGGATACCGCGTGGCAACAGGATCAGCGCGCGCTCGTTGTCTCGATCGCCGTGCCCGAGTATCGCCCTGGCGCACGCAATATCGTCGGCCGCGATGCGCGCGCGAGCGGCGCTGCCACGACGGCACGCTGGCGCGGCGAGGACCAGCTCGCGCGCGACGAGACGACCGGTCTCGCCGAGCGCCCGGTTCAGATCGCGCGCCCGAACCTCCGGCTGTTGCTCGAAGGGGACTCCGCGGAAGGTTACGTGGTGATGCCGCTGGTGCGCCTGCTGCGCACGCCGTCCGGCGAGGTCACTCTCGATCCGTCCTTCGTCCCGCCGCTGCTCGACATCGCGGCAAGTCCGTTCATCATGGGGATCGCGCACCGCGTCCTCGAGCGCGCAGCCGCGAAGGGGTCGACGCTCGCCGGGGCGCGCCGCCAGCGCAATCAGGGGCTGGCCGACTTCTCGGTGACCGACGTCGCCAGCTTCTGGCTCCTCTACACGCTCAACACCCATCTGCCGCAGCTCCGGCATCTGCACGAGGTGCGGCGTGGGCATCCGTCGGACCTGTGGGAGTCGCTCCTCGCCTTCGCCGGTGCGCTCACCACGTTCGGGTCCACACCGCGCGGATTGCCCGTGTACGATCACGTCCGCCTTGGCGATTGCTTCGGCGCGCTCGAAGCGCAGTTGCTCGAGCTGCTGGAGACCGCGGTTCCCGAGGTGGCGGTCGCACTGCCGTTGAGGACGGTGCGGCCGTCGGTGCAGGCCGTGGCAGTGGAGCAGGAGCGATGGCTCGCAGCACCCTCGTGGTACCTTGCCGTGAGCGCACCGATGCGACAGCCGGAGCTCGTCTCGAGGGTGCTCGCGGGCTGCAAGGTGGGCTCCGCCGACGTCGTGGACACGCTCATCCGCCAGGCATTACCGGGTCTCGAGCTCACGCACGTCGCCCAGCCACCGGCCGCGGTGCCGGTGAAGCTCGACTTCGTCTACTTCGCCCTCAAGCGCGCCGGCGGCGCGTGGGACGCCGTCGCGCGGGCGAGGAACCTCGCCGTCTACGTGCCTGCCGAGCTCGGCGAGGCACGGTTCGAGCTCGTGGTCGTTCTCGCCTAACGATACCGATGACGGCGCGCGCTACGGCTTGACGTTGGGCGCAGGCACGGCGGGCACCGCGGGCGCCTTGACGGCCGGGACCTTCGCCGAGGCGGGCAGCGGCCCGCCGGGCTCCACGTTAGGCGGCGCAGGGCGGAACACGAAATAGAGCACGAGCGCGATCGCCAGCACCAGCACGACGTTCAGCGCGATGATGAGGCCGAGCGGCACCGGGCGCCGAGGCGTCGCCGGCTGCGTCGGCGGTGCGGGCGCGGCGGACTTCGGGGCGGGCGGCGCCGGGGTCTCGGACTGCCGAATCAGCATCGTATAGTCGCTCGGCCCGGCCGCGGCCGCCCCGCGACCTGACAGCGGCGAGGCCGGCACACCCGGTGCGCCGCCGCCGGGATTCGCGAATACGGGCGGAGGGATCACCGGCGGTAATGGCGCCATGTTGCCGCCGCCTCCGAGCATCGGCGACGGCGACGCCCCGAGC
>JBKOYV010000064.1:0-7138 GCA_046725585.1 Gemmatimonadota bacterium
GCCTAGCGTTACGACGTTAGGCGGGGCTGACGTTTGCAGCTCCCAACCAGTCGTGGTGTACGTTCCCGGTGTCCGTTTGGAACTTGCCCAACCGCGGTCTGTCGTTGCCTCCTGTCCGGGAATGTGGGGCGGCGCCGGCGGCCCGCCTAACGCCTCTATTGGCGCGAATCGCTGCGACCCGATGAGGTAACGTAGGCGGCGGTCGAGCAGCTTGAAGGGTCCGACAAAGTGCACGCTTATGCGCTCCAACCACACCGCGATCCGCCTCGCCTATCTCGCCATTTCTCACATTCTCGCCAACTCCGGACGAGCGCGCCGGTCTCCTCAGAGAGCCTAACGACCGGCAGCAGCGCGCGCCGGATACCTTGGTCCTTGTGGCTACCTCGATCACGCGGCCCTAGACCTCATCCGCCGCCACGCGGCGCTAACGCCGGACGCGCGGCTGGAGGTGATCCCCCTCGCGGGGCATATTACGACGTGGGGAGGTCACTTTCGATGCCACAGTTAACACCGGGCCGGGCCTCGTGCACGGAGCTCCGCCCATTCTCGTTCTTCGTATGAACCGATTCGTCGTCGCAGGCCTAACGATCATGGCCGTCTCGGGCTGCGAAGGCGGCGCCTTCTACTACTTCCACATCCCGGGGCAGAATCAAGTCGGAGCGACGCCGGGCACGAGCAGCCTCACAGTCGTCCGCCTTGACACGGCGACCTTCGTGCCGCAGTCGGACGCCGAGCTGGAGGACGCGATGCGGCAAATCCACGACGAGCTCCAGAAGGCGAACCCGAACGAGCGCCCGCTCAACAGGACCTCAAGGGCCATCGGTCGCGACGCCGCCTGGGAAATCGTCGAGCACTCCCCGGGCCTCGCAACGCGATACACGTTCGCGCGCAGGGACGGGCGCTGGCGCATCGTGGACTCCAGCCGAGTCAAGTAGGAAGCACTCTCGTTATGAAGTGATTCCTAACGGGAACAACGATTCTGGCTGCGCGGCCGCCTCGTGGGCGCTCGGTGCGTTAGGCGTTGTCGCCGTCAGCGGGCGGTTATGCCGGAGGGCACGAAGAGCGCGTGTCCATGGGCGACTGGACGTTCTGGAGCCGCGTGCGCGACCTGGCCGACATGGTTCAGCACATCGACACCCTAACCGACTCCTCCGTATTTAGCGATCTTCTCGATGCGATGGAGACGTGATCGCGTCTTCGGCTTGATGAGTATTCCTCTATGAATCATTGAGGATGCGATGCGGAATTCGAAGCGCGTAGTCGTTGCCGGCCTGGCATGCATGCTTGTGATTGCGTTTGCGGGAAGTGCTTCACGCGGCCAAGGCGACCGAAAGGATGCTCAGTCGAAGAGAATTAGGATCGTCACGGTCGTCAAGCGAACCGGGATCGTGTGGTTTGAGCGCATGGAGGAGGGGATCAAACAGTTTGCCGCGCAGAATGGGGTTGACGCCACCATGACCGGCGCGGACGACGCTGATCCGCAGAAGCAGGCCGACATTATTCGGAAGCTGATTGGGGAGAAGCCCGACGCGATCACGGTTGTTCCGAATTCGCCGGAGGCGCTCGAGGAGGTCTTGAAGCAGGCCCGGGCGGCGGGAATAAAAGTGGTGACACACGAGGCGAGCAACCAGGTGAACACCGATGTGGACATTGAGGCATTCGATAACCTCGCCTTCGGCTCGCACCTGATGGATGAGCTGGCGTCGTGCATGGGTGGTAGCGGCAAGTATGTCGCATTCGTCGGCCACACCACCGCTCGCAGCCATCTGCGATGGGCAACGGCGGCTTACGAGCGCGCGAGGCAAAAGTATCCGAAGATCGTGCGCATTTCTGCGCCGGTTGAAACCGCCGAGCGCCTCGAAACTGCCTATCAGGAAGCGAAGGAGCTGCTGGCAAAACATCCGGACCTCAAGGGGTTCGAAGGCAGCTCAGTTGTGGATGTGGTGGGAATTGGAAGAGCTGTCCGGGAGGCCGGGGTTCAGGGCAGGACCTGCGTTATGGGAACGAGCCTGCCATCGGTTGCGGGCGAATTCCTGGACGACGGCGCGGTTGACAAGATTTTTCTGTGGGACCCGCTGGTCGCGGGGCAGGCGCAAGACAAGCTGGCGCTGATGCTCATTAAGGGGGAGAAGATTGCCCCCGGTCTCGATCTTGGCCTACCAGGCTACCGCAACTTGAAAAGGATTCCCGGAACTCCGCATGGCCTCGCCGGCGCCGGCTGGATCACGATCGATAAGTCAAATGTAAGACAGTATCCGTTCTGAGATTTCGCGGAGCAGCCTGACAGAGTCGTAGGCACGTACCGCGCGTGCGCGCGCGCGCAACTCGCATGTCCGTCCCGCGCAGTGCTGCCGCGTTAGGCCCCCCTTCGTGCAAAGAGGGGGGCAGGTGGAAGCCCCCAGCTCAGGGGTGCGCGTACCGCGCGTGCGCGCGCGTACTACTCACCCCGCGAGCTCGCGCCGCGGCGGTGGATCGTGCGGCGCAGGCCCACGAGGCTCATGCGGTCCCATGCGGGTGCGAGGCATGGCGCTTGGTATCGAGAGCTGTTAAGCGAGCTCCACCACGGCCCCAACGAACTACGCGCGGAGCCCCCTTTCGCGGGCCGGGGGGCTATGGTTCATCATGCCGCATTCACCGCTCATCCGGCCTGTGACCTCTCGGCGGCGCAAGCCGACCAAACGCGCTGACCCCGTCACCGCTCCGGGCTGGCTCGCGGTGCTGCTCCTCGTCACCCTCGCGTGCGTCATCGGCGCGATGGTGTTGTAGCAAGCGCCGCGGAGCGCCACCACGGCGCCGACGAACCACGCGCCGGCTATAGCCCCTCCGGTCTGCACGGGTCGCGACCCGCAACAGGCCACCTCTTGTAACGACGTCACGACAGCTTCGATAAGGGCGTCGCGAGTGTCGGCGTCGTTAGGTTCAGCGGGACTCGCCACGGCGTGGCGACAGCGCCGCTAGTGTTTTCATTTACGGGAATGTTAAGCGCATCTCCTGGCAGCGCGGCCGTCCGGCCGCCCGGGTCGGAGTCGCAAGTCTGATCCCAACCCTGCCGATGTCGGGTTTCGGGCCCATTCGTCGTTCACCGCATGATGAAGGGATCACGACGAGAGGCTGCGATGATTTCGACGGAGCGTGCGCTGCTCGCTCGGGCGCTGGCGATTGGCGGGCTCGTGCTCGGGAGCATATGGGTTGGCTGCCGGGACGCCGACGGCCCCGGCCCCGCGGCCGACGAGCCGACGGATCCAACGAATCCAACGAATCCAACGAACCCAACGGATCCACTGCCTAACGCTCCTCTCGATGCGCACATCGCGTTTTCCAGCACGCGCGACGGCGAGTCATACATCTATGTGGCGACGGCCGACGGGTCGCAGGTGAGGCGCCTCACGAAAGGCACGAGACCCGCGTGGTCACCTGACGGCCGATGGATCTCGTTCAACAGGGCGGACGGCAAGACCAGCGCGTTGTCGATCATCGGCGTGGACGGCTCCGGCGAGCGGATGGTCTCATCACCCGCCGCGATGAGTGCCTGGTCCCCCGATGGGACTAAGATCGTATTCAGCGGCGACCCGTTCTGGGGAAACGGCGGCCTGTTCGCGGTGAACTCGGACGGGTCCGGCCTCAGGCTATTGCTCAGCGACGACTTCGAGGATCCTCCCGGGAATTCGCTGGGCTATCCAGCCTGGTCGCCCGACGGAAAGACCATCGCCTTCCTGCGCGAGAACGATTACATGTGGTGGCCGATCTACGTGGTGAATGCGGACGGCTCGTCACCGCGCCTGCTCGACACCCCGGGGAACGGGAACGTGTTGGAGCTCTCGTGGTCGCCCGACGGAACGATGCTGGCGGTCGGTTTGCTAGATCGAGTCATCGGCACCATGAACGCGGATGGCTCCGGGCTTCAGCGGTATCCGCGCGCCCTGGCCTTCGACCCGGATTGGTCACCGGATGGACGCAGCCTCATCTTCAGCTCGTTCTCCTCGCCCGTCGGCGACTCGGTGTCGAAGGTCGGCAGCAAGATGCGGATCTACGTGCTCGACAGAGAGACGCTCGCCGTTAGGCAGCTCATCCCGGACGCGATTGCCCCGAAGAATCCGAGCTACTGGGAAGGGGAACCCGCGTGGTTGCGGTCTACCAAGGCTCCGGCGGCAAGATGATCGCTACCAGAGTAACCGGCCATTAATCCCGCATTGCGGCACCCACCCGGCGAACAACGATCGCTCCGGCCGGTTGACACAACAAGATTTCTTGATGTATACTAACTCCGTGGCCACCGTCCTTCGCTCGACCCGCGACCCGGACCGCGCCGTGGCGCTATTCCACGCGCTCTCGGACGCAACGCGCATCTCTATCCTGCGCATGCTCCGCGGTGGGGAACGGTGCGTCTGCGAGCTTCAGGACGAGCTCGGCGCGGCGCAGTCGAGGTTGTCGTTCCACCTCCGTGTGCTGAAGGAGGCGGGGCTCGTCAGCGATCGGCGTGAGGGGCGCTGGGCGTACTACCGGATCGTCCCGGCAGCGCTCGCGGAGGTGCATGACGTCGCTGTGGACCTGCAACCCGCGCGCGGCGGGCTTCCCGTCGTGTCCAACGACGCGTGCTGCAAATAGTCGACTTTTTTTTTGCTCGATTCATCAACGTTTTTTGATTAGCTAGGAGGACGACGATGCAGACCGAGAACGCGCCAGGATCGGAGACCACGGGCGTGACGATCGCGCTGGATGACCTCAGAAACACGGTGCGGGCCCGATATGGGGCTGTCGCGGCGGGTATATCGCAAGGTGCCACATCATCCGGGTGCTGCGCCCCGGCGGCGGGCGCTGTCGCGTGCTGCGGCTCGGCGAGCGCAACCCGCGACCCGATCACGGCCGATCTGTACGACTCGATCGACGCGGACTCGCTGCCGGACACGGCGCTCCTGGCGTCGTTAGGCTGCGGCAACCCGACAGCGCTCGCCGAGCTCAGAGAAGGCGAGACGGTGCTCGATCTGGGCTCCGGGGGCGGCATCGACGTCTTGCTCTCCGCCAAGCGCGTCGGCCCGACGGGGAAGGCGTACGGGCTGGACATGACCGACGAGATGCTCGTGCTCGCGCTCGACAACAAGCGGAAGGCCGGGGCGACGAACGTCGAGTTCCTCAAGGGCCACATCGAGGCCATCCCTTTGCCGTCGAACACGGTGGACGTGATCATCTCGAATTGCGTCATCAATCTCTCGGGCGACAAGCGCAAGGTCATCGCCGAGTCGTTCCGTGTGCTCAAACCGGGCGGCCGCTTCGCGGTGAGCGACGTCATCGTGCGTGAGGGGCTTCCACGCGCCGTCCGCGACAGCATGCCGCTCTGGACGGGCTGCGTTGCCGGGGCGCTCGAAGAGCACGAGTTCATCGCGCTGCTGACAGAGGCCGGGTTCGAGAATGCCGGCATCGAGCCCACGCGCGTATACACGCGCGACGACGCGGCCGCGCTGCTCGAAGGTGCTGGCCTCGACGTCTCGCTGGCCGACGCGGTCGCGGGCAGGATCGTGAGCGGCTTCGTCCGGGCGACGAAGCCTAACGCCACGCGTGCCTGTGGGTGCGACGATGGCTGCTGCAGCTGAACCACCATGGCCAAGGAGCTTCTGTCATGACTGACACGACCGCACTCGCCACCCTCGTACGCGCGGCCACGCCGACCGATCTCGCGGCCATCGAGGGGCTGCTCACCCGCAGCGGTCTTCCGCTGGAGGGCGTCAGCGATGCGCTTCCGACGTTCGTCGTCGCGCAGGCCGGTGACGAGATCGTCGGCGTCGCGGGCTTGGAATTGTGCTGCGACAACGCGCTGCTTCGATCCGTCGCCGTCGCCGACCCGTGGCGCTCGCACGGTGTGGGCAGGGCGCTGGTTACCCGAGTCATCGCCGATGCGGAGGCGCGCGGCATCCCCGCGCTGTACCTGCTCACCACCACTGCCGAGCGCTACTTCCCGAAGTTCGGATTCCGGCCGATTGCCCGCGATCAGGTCCCCCAGGACATCCGGGCCACCGCCGAGTTCACGACCGCATGTCCCTCGTCTGCCGTTGTGATGTGTCGCGCGTGCAACCACCCCGAGACCTAGCGCATGCGTTACGCGATCATTTCCGACATCCACGCGAACCTGCCCGCGCTCGAATCGGTCCTCGCCGACATAGCCGAGCGGCCGGAGGTCGACGCGACCTATCACCTGGGCGATTTGGTCGGCTATGCGCCCTGGCCTAACGAGACGGTCGCGCTGCTCCGACAGCACGCCATCGCGGGCGTGTCGGGGAACTACGACTCGACGGTGGCCACGGACTACAAGCATTGCGGCTGCCGGTACGAGGACCCGCGCCAGGAGGAGCTGTCACACCTGAGCTACTACTGGACGCGGCGCCACACTTCCCCCGAGACCAAGCGCCACCTGGGCGCGCTGCCTTTCCGGATGGACGTGAAGCCGCTCGGTGGGCACGCCGCAGGACCTACCGTCGTCCTGGTGCATGGCACACCGACGCTCAACACGCTCTACTGGGAGCAGGACCGTCCCGATTCGTTCTGTCTGACGATGGCGCAGCACGCGGGCGCGAAGGCGGGCGACGTCATCTGCTTCGGCCATACGCACAAGCCGTGGTATCGCGTCGTCGAAGGCGTCCACTTCGTGAACGCGGGGAGCGTCGGACGTCCGAAAGACGGCGACTGGCGGGCGGGGTACGTCCTGCTCGACGTGGGAGCCGGTGAGCCTCGCGTCGAGCTCGTACGCGTGGAGTACGACGTGGAGCGTGCCGCGAACGGGATCCTCGAAAGCGAATTGCCGCACGACTTCGCTGACTATCTGCGCTCGGGCGGGCAAGTCGCGAGCGTTCCGTCGGCACCTTAGGGCCACGCTCCGCAATTCAGTCGGCCAGTCAGGGTCCGCACCGCGGTGCCACCACGACGCCGCCGAACCCCGCGCCGGCCTTGGCCCCTCCGGACTGCACGCGGGTCGCCGGCCGCACCTGTTGTAGAGGTTTCCCTCCGGCCAATCCTAGGCGGGCCTTCCGTACGGCGACGTGATGGCGGAAGCCAAAGGGCAAACACCGGGCCGCCGTCTCTGGGGGCTGCCTCGGCTGGCCCCGGTTGGCTGTCCGTAACCGGAACCCCGGCTACTTGGCTCCCGACA
>JBKOYV010000384.1:0-5420 GCA_046725585.1 Gemmatimonadota bacterium
CTGCTGTGATTGAGCTTGAGGTGAACGGTGATGGTGCTGACGCCGGCGCGGCTCGTCGATTCGATGTAGTCGACGCCACTGATTGCCGACACCGCACGCTCGATCGGGGTCGTCAGGAATCCACGCACCGTCTCGGCGCTCGCGCCGTAGTAGACGGTCGTGATGACGACCGACGAGCTCTCGATCTTGGGATACTGCTGCACCGGCAGCGTGGTCAGGGCGCGCCAACCAACGAGCACGAGCACGAGGTTGACCACCACGGCGAGCACCGGGTGCTTTATGAAGATGTCCGTGAAGCGGCGCATTGGAGTGATCTCCTTCGTCAGCGCGAGCTGAGGACGTTAGGCGTGCGAACCGAGTCACCGGTAACGGCCACGAGCGCCGACTCGCGGAGCTTGAACGACCCCGAGGCGGCGACGCGCTCGCCCGCCGAGATGCCATCGAGGATCACGATTTCGTCTCCGAGTGCGGGTCCGGCGGTGACTTTGCGGCCGTGCGCGCGGGTCTTGCCGTCCTTGTCGGGTGCGAGCACGAACACGTGGTCGCCGTCGGGGGCTTTGCGGAGCGCGCTCGCCGGAACGACGACGGCCATGCGCTGCGGGCCCACCGGAACCTGAACGCGAACGGAGGCGCCGGGGGCCGGGGCGAGGTGTGCGTCGTCAATGCGAGCGCGAACGACGGCGTTGCGCGTGCTGGGGTCGACGCGCGCGTCGATTGCGGCGATGCGTGCGGTGATCGGCGTGGCGTCGCTCGCTCCGAAGACCTGCACTGGCTGGCCGACCTTGAGCGTCGCGGCGACCGACTGCGCGACGTCGAAGTCGACATTCGCGGCGGCGTCGATGCCCTGAAGCGTCGTGAGCTGTGTGCCGGTCTCGAGGAACTGACCAACGTGGACGTCGGCGATACCGACTCGCGCGGGGAAAGGTGCGCGAATCGTCTTGCGGGCGATGATCGCCTTGGTGCGTGAGATCTGGGCGAGGGCGACGTCGCGCTCGGCGCGCGCGTTGTCGAGCTCCATCTGCGACGCAGCCTGGCGCTGCGCCATCCGTTCGGTGCGACCGAGCAGCGTCTGCGCGAGTGCGGCCTGTGCTTCGAGAGCTTTGAGCTCTGCTTCCTCGACGGAGACATCGAGTGCTACCAGGACGGTCCCTTCGTCGACGATCTGGCCGGGCGAGAGCCTAACGTGGCGTACGGTGCCGGCGAGCTCGTTGCGCAGCGAGATCGAGCGGAGGGCGAGGACGGTGCCGATGGCGGTCGTCGTTTGCTGGTGCGGCCGCTCGGTCGCGACGGCGGACGTCACGGTCTCGGCGGGTTCGGGCTGGCTCGCGGCTGCCGCGCTCGCTTCGCGGGCGGCGCCGTACTTCCAACCGGCGAGGACTGCGAAGACGCCGAGGAGGCCGGCGAAGAGCAGCGCGGGCCGGATCCATCTGCGGGGGACTGTGGAATCACTGCGGGACATGGGACAATGACCTCCGGCGCGCGCTGGCGCCTGTAGTGCGATAGTTGTACAACCGTCAAACAGATGAACAACACGACTCCCGACTCGGGCGCGCTATGCGCGCCCTATGCCGTCGTCATGTGTCGGTCGACCCTCCGACGCGGCGCAGAAGCTCCGCCGTGTACGCCTGGAGCACGTCGGGCCGAGCGCGCACGGTCATGTACTGACCCTCGCGTTCGGTCTCCACGAGTCCGGCTTGCACCAGCTCTTTCAGGTGATGAGAAACGGTCGCCTTGGACACGGGGAAGCCGTCGCAGAGGGACTGGTTAGGGCAGCGGTTGTTCGCCCCGATCGCTTGGAGCATCGAGAAGCGACGCGGGTCGGAGAGCGCTTTGGCGATTCGCTCGAACTGCCCCGGCAGGAGACGAACGGATGCACGCAACTTGGTAGACACGGTTAGATAGTTATCGAACTATCTGACGTCCGTCAAGTGGCGCTGCCTGGCGAATCGGGTACGCTCACCGACAAGATGTGCGCGTCCGTCCACCATTGGCATGGGTCGAAATACCTGTGGTGCCACTGGCGTTGGCCACTGACGCGTGCCTGTCTGGAGTCAGGAATGTGGCGGCTCGCTAGCCCGCGGAGTCCACGAACCGACTCGTCCCATTCACGATCGTGCGCAACACTTTCGCGTGGCTGATGCGATCCGCGGGCGCCGTGAGGAGGTCCGTGTCGGAGCACCACGACATCGGCGAGCAACCCCGCTTCAAGTCGCCCGAGACGGTCATCCTGAAATCCGGCGTAGGCGCTGTTCGCGGTGTACGCGGTGAGGGCCTCCTCGACATGGATCCGCTGTGTCGGCACCCAGCCGTTAGGGTTCGCGCCATCGCGCCACGATGCGCTAATTCGCCCATTATGGGGTCAGAGTCGATTTGAATCGTTTCACTGCCACCGCTCATCAAAAACACGGGGCATTCCATGGCGCCACGCTGGACTGCCCACGATCTCGCTTCCTGGTCGGCCCGCCAGCGGTTTAGGTGCTACTTTCCGGTCGCGAAAGCGGGAGGAACAGCCCGTTCGGCATTGGTCGATTCACACACTCCTCGATGATTCACACTCGGAGCCGCGTGACGCTCGCGGCGACGTTCATTCTCGCCATGATGGTCGCGGCGCCTGCTCACGGTCGCGCTCAGCAATCGCTCGCCAAGGCGGCTCGCGCCGCGCGCCTCACCGGCGCGGCGCCGCGCATCGACGGCGTGCTCGACGACGCCGCGTGGGCGCAGGCACCGGTGATCGCCGACTTCGTGCAGAAGCTTCCGGTCGAAGGCGCACCGCCGACCGTCCCGACCGAGGTCCGCATCCTGTACGACAACCACGGCCTCTACATCGGCGCGCGGCTCAAGCGGCCAGACCCTAACGCGATCCGCACGTCGATCACGCGCCGGGACGGCGACAGCGACGCCGAGGTGTTCACCGTCTCGCTCGACCCGTACCTCGATCGACGCACCGCCTACAGCTTCTCCATCTCGTCCGGTGGCGTGCGCGGCGACGCGTATCACGCGCAGGACAGCGAGGATAGCGGACGCGAGTCACAGTACGATCCGGTGTGGGATGCGCGCGCCCGCGTGGATGCGGAAGGCTGGACCGCGGAGATGCACATCCCGTTTTCGCAGCTCCGCTTCAACGCCGCCGCCGAGCAGACGTGGGGGATCGAGCTGACGCGGAACATTCCGGACAAGAATGAGCGGCTTCAGTGGATTCTCATTCCGGTGTCGGCGGCGGGCTTCTCGTCGCATTTCGGCCGGCTCGAGGGAATCGCCGGGATTCCCCCCGCTCGGCGGCTCGAGCTCATGCCGTACGTGGCAGGCGACGTCACGTACCGCGCGAACGTGGACCCGAGAAATCCGTTCGATGATCGCCTCGGGGGTCGGGCGGGGGGCGATCTCAAATACGGGCTCGGTCCGAACCTCACGCTGGACGCGACGATCAATCCCGACTTCGGGCAGGTCGAAGCGGATCCGGCGGTCGTGAACCTCACCGCGTTCGAGACGATCTTCGAGGAGCGTCGGCCGTTCTTCATCGAAGGGAACGAGCTGCTCACGGGCCGCGGGCAGAGCTTCATCGGACGCCCGAGCTGGTTCTACAGTCGGCGCATCGGCGCCGCGCCGCGCGGCTCCGCGTCAGGCGACTTCGTGGACTCACCGACGAACACCACCATCCTCGCCGCAACGAAGGTCACCGGCCGGCTCGCGTCGGGCCTGTCGATCGGGGCGCTGGCGGCCCTCACGCCACGCGAATATGCGCACACGTTCGACACGACCGACGCTGTGCGCGACAAGATCGCGGTGGAGCCGCCGTCGTCGTACGGCGTCGTCCGGCTGCAGCAGGAGTTCGGGACGCGTCAGTCCAACGTCGGCGCGTCCCTGACGCACGTACACCGCTGGCTCGACGACCGGGGCGGGCTCGAGCAGCTCCTTCCAAGCGACGCCGTTGCCGGCGGCGTGGATTGGCGCCTCCGGTACATGGAAGGGATGTACGAGATCACCGGCTGGTTAGGCGGGAGCCGGGTAGAAGGGGGTGAGGCAGCGATCGCGCGGCTCCAGCGGGGAAGCGCGCACTACTTCCAGCGGCCGGACCAGGACCACGTCTCGTACGATCCCACGCGCACGTCGTTGAGCGGCGGCACGGCGTCGATCCGCTTCGACAAGAACGCCGGCCGCTTCACGCTGGCGGGCGCGCAGATCTCGTTCCGCTCGCCCGGCTTCGACATCAATGACGCCGGCCAGATGCGGAGCGGCGATGACATCGACTACAACGCGGACATCCAGCTCCGCGATACGAAGCCTAACAAATACGTGCGGTACTATCAGTTCGGCACGTCGGTGGGGGGAGGGCTGAACTACGGCGGGATTCAGCAGTACCTGCGCGTCAACGAGAACTTCCAGCTCACGCTGCACAACTTCTGGCGGCTGACCGGTGGCGTTCAGCTCCAGCGCCGATCGCTGAGCGACGATCTCACGCGCGGCGGCCCGCTCATGGGCACGCCGAACGCGTACGTGCTCACGGCGCAAGTCACGAGCCGGCCTAACGTAGCGAAGACGTGGACCGCAAGGACTCAGTACTTCGACGACGAGTTCGGTGGCTGGCGTTGGGACGTGAGCACGGGCGTGAGCGTGCGTCCCGCCTCGCAGTGGCAGGCGTCCGTGGACCCGACCTACTCGCACTCGGTGGAAGGCCGGCAGTACGTGACCACGCGTGCCGACGGCAGCTCGGCGACGTACGGTGGCCGATACATCTTCGCGTACATCGAGCGGAGCACGCTCTCCGCGCGCTTTCGGCTGAACTATGCGCTGACGCCGAACTTCACGGTGGAGGCGTATGCGGAGCCGTTCGCGGCGAGCGGCCGGTATTACGACTTCGGCGAGCTGCCGGCGCCGAAGAGTCGGGCGCTCCGCACGTATGGCGCGCCGGGGACGGGGACGACGATCGAGGAGGACGAGAACGGCGTGAGCACGGTGACCGATGGCGCCACGACCTTCACGATTCCGCAGCTCGATTTCAATCGGCTGTCGTTCCGATCGAACCTGGTGTTGCGCTGGGAGTGGCTGCCGGGAAGCACGGCGTTCCTGATCTGGCAGCAGAGCCGTCAGGCCGAGACGCCGACCGGGGAGCTCGTCGGCACCGGCGACGTGTGGAATTCGACGCAAGCGGCCGGCGACAACATATTCGTTCTCAAGGTCAGTTACTGGTTAGGCATCAACTAAGAAACAACGGCAACACCTAACGCGCATTTCGACGGCGATTGCGCGAATGTTCGCGGATTCGCTCCGAGGGCATTGAGCCCTCCGACGACCGTGTACGGATCCTTTTTTCTTGGTGAACGGCCTCGGGAAGCCAATGCGTCCCGAGGCCGTTCACCAAGAAAAAAGGATCCGTACACGGTCGTCGGAGGGCTCAATGCCCTCGGAGCGAATCGCGAACA
>JBKOYV010000111.1:0-3785 GCA_046725585.1 Gemmatimonadota bacterium
GGGCGGTGGTTTCACGGCTGGGCCCGCGATGTGCAGCATCATGCCCGTGTTCGCTTGACCTGGCTGCGAGACCAGTCGTACCGTGGCTCGGCCCGATGTGGGGGTGCCAGGCATCGTTACCGCCGGTGGATGTCGCTGGCCAGCTCGGAGGTGTGGCGCGTGCAGAACTTCGCGGGATGGGAACGGAGCAAGCTGGAGAAGCTCACCGAACTGCAATCGCGAACGATCGAGGGGCTGGGTATGCTGCTCGCGGCGCCCGCTCCACCCGAAGCAAAAGTCGCGGAAGCGGACGCGCTCGTCCGGCATTTTGAGGAATTGAAAAACACACTGATCGGGCCGGAAGCCGGCAGTCTCGACGCCGCCAGATAGTTGGGCGCCATGTTCTGACGCGAGCCGACGCGCGCGAGCACTCTCCACTCGGAGCGACAGCCCGACTCAATCCGTGTCGCGCGAACCGACCGTCGGCTCGAAGAACAGCGTGGGTGAGACGTCATCAAGCCCGGACGCCGTTAGCCACGCTTCCAGATGGTCGGCCAGCGCGGCGCGGGTCGCTTCATCGAGCTGGTCGAAGCCGCGCAGCAGGCGTTCCTGAATCGTCTCCGGCGCCGTCTCGAGCATGGCGCGGCCCTCTGCCGTAAGGCTCAGCACCGCGCGCCGGCGGTCATCCCTGCTCGCCTCACGCGCGACCAGCCCGCGGCCCACGAGCCGCGCCACGACCTCCGAGATCGAGCTCTGCGTCGTCCGCGTGCGCGCGGCGAGATCGCTCATCGACTGGCCCGGCGCGGCGGACAGTTGGCGGAGCACGAACAATTGTGCGGTGGTCAGCCCGAACGCCCGCTCCGACGCTCGCGTCGCGACGCGGATCGCGTGCACCACACGCCGGAGACTATCCATCGCGCGCGCGGCGTCGTTAGGTCCCGCGGCCAGCGAACCGCCGACATCGGCCACGACTCGTTTCCTGAAGCGGATCGCCGTCATCAGAATCGCTCCCCCTGTGCTTCGCGCATCTGGCTTCCCAACGGCCGGATCCGTGACCACATCGTGTGGAAGAATGCCGCGATGCCGGCCACCTGCAGCAGCCCCGCGACCAGCACGACGGTTCGGAGCCACAACGCGCTCGACTCCTGGCGGGCGAGCTCGGCGGCGATGCGCGAGGCGGTCCCGACAGTGACGAGCCAGTAAGCGACGCTCGCCGCCCGCGGGGAATAGCGCGCGTCATCCTTGGCGGGGCGGGGGAACAGCCAGAGCGCGACGCCGAGGATCATCATCATGACGAAGCCGACGAGGATCGCGTGCGTGTGGGCGCTCACCACGTACGGCGAGGGACCGCGCTGGCGCAGCTCGCGGTCAGCCATCATCCACACGCCCATCGCGAGGCCTAACGCCAGGAACGCGATGCCGGTCTTGAGATAGCGTCGCACGAGCGAGTGCATGGCGTCACTTCGCGCGCTGACGGCGCAGCGGCACGACGGGAGAGGCCACACTGGCGGCGGGTTTCGCCGCGCGCCGTTGGGGTGTGCCGTCGATCGTACGCCAGATGTTGTAGACGAACACGTACGCCCCGGCGCTGGAAATCAGCCCGCCCGCTCCCACCACGATCCGCGCCGGCGTGGCGTACATGGTCTGCGGCAGCAGAACAAGCCCCAGTACGAAGACGAAGAGGCCAACGTTCCCGAGCCACCACTGCGCGACCGCGAGCCGGCGACTGTGCAGCGGGTGCCCGCTGAAGCGCGGAATCACATGGTAGGCGACGCCGAAGATCATCATCGCCACGAAACCGAGCAGGTTCATGTGGAAGTGCGCAGTGCGGTACACCGCCCACGCCGGGTGGCCCGCCATGGCAACCCCGAGCGAAACACCGGCCGCGAGCCAGGCGAGGCTCGATTTGAGGAATGCCCTGACGAACCAGTCCATCAAACGGCTCCGGCGCGCTGGCGATCGCCCGGCCGCGGCACGATCGTGGCGAGCAGCACGAACGTCTCGTCCGCCGCGCGCATCCCATGGGTCTCGTTAGGTGCGTAGACGATCGCGGCGCCAGGCCCGATCGGCCGCTCGCCGTCGTCCCCGCTCGCGAACCCGTGGCCGGCGATCACGGTCAGCGTCACGGTGGACGCGTTACGGTGAGGCGGGACCGACTGCCCGGGCCCCAGGCGGAAGAGCACGAGGCGAGCGTCGGCGCTGTCGTGCAGGACCGCGGTGGCCGGACGGCTCGCGTTCGCCGCTTTCGCCTCGCCCGCGGCGTGATGAAGGTCGAGGACGTTCATGACGTCCTCACACTCAGTGCGGCGATCGTGTCGAGCGCGGCGAGGAGCTTGTCGAGATTCGCGCTATCTCGCCGGGCTGCCTCGTCGAGCGAGGCATCACCGCCGCAGCAGGCGTCGATGCCAAGCTCGTTGAACACGGCCACGGCCGCCGGATACTTCAGGAGGATCTCGTTCACTGTCGCGGCCGAGTCGATTGCCGAATTGTCGGTTGGCGTGGTCATCTGAAGCAGCCTCAGTGCGACATGGTGGTGAACTGCTTCGGCGTGCCGACCTGAATGATCCCCACCGCGCCCTTCTCGGCGTCGGCGAAGCTGTGGGTCACGAACGGGTACAGCCCTTCGCCGCTCGCGTTCTTGTCGAACACCGTCTCGAACACGGCGCCACCGCCGGCGGGGACCATATAGGTCTGGACACCCTCGAGCACGTGGTCGGGATTGCCGTCGGGATAGACCCGGTCGAACACGGCGCCGACGATGTGGAAGTCGCTGTTGAACGACGGGCCGGCATTCACGACGAAGAGCCTAACGCGATCGCCAACGTCGACCTTGAGTGGTGTCTCCTTGTACTGGCCGGCGCGGCCGTTGAACACGACGTAGCTCGCGTTCTTCGCCATGGCGGCCTGCCAGTCGGGCGCAACGTTGCCCGTCGCCGAATCCTTCTTCGCGTAGAACTCGCTCTGGACGAGCACGAACTCCTTGTCCGCCTTCGTGCCCCAGCCGTCTCGCGGGTCCACGATGATCGCGAAGTACATGCCCTGCATGACGTGCATGGTCACGGGCGGTGTGCCGCAGTGGACCATGTAAGCACCGGGATCTCCGGCGGTGAACTGGAACGTGAGGCTGTCGCCCGCGTTGATCATGCGATAGGCGACGTTCGCGGGAATTCGCGCCGAGTGGAAGTCGATCGAGTGCGGCATCGGCGCCTTGTTCACGACCTTGATGCGGACGAGGTCGCCCTCGCGCACGCGAAGGATCGGACCCGGCACGGTGCCTCCGAACGTCCACCCCTCGTACTTCACGCCCTTGGCGATCTCGACGGTGTCGTGAGTGATCGGGATGACGAATTCCTTGATGGTCGGATCGGCTACCGGGGTGATTCGGGCGTCGTAGGCGGGGTGCGTGGCGGTGACTGTCGTTCCGAAGTCGACGCGGAGGACCGCAGGTTCACGCCGAGCGGCGGTCAGGCCGAGGCCGAGCGCAACGGCGGCCGAAAGGGCGATGGTGGTCGAAAGGAGCGTGGGGGACCGCATTGGATTGCCTCCGAGGTGTCGTGTCTGAATCACGGAGGCAAAATGCTTCGGGCCCGATGTATTCTCGGTCGGTGAAGAGAAGGATCTGGCGTAAGGAGATCCCCTACGTGCAGGTGGGGACTGGGGACTGGGGACTCGGGACTGGGGACTGGGGACTCGGCCGGGATGCTTCTCGTCGCGAGGCAGCTGCCTACGCGGTAGAAGGCTCCCGGCCGAGTCCCCAGTCCCGATGTCCCCAGTCCCGCGTTTCAAGGGGTCAGAGCCCTTGATCC
>JBKOYV010000314.1:0-19998 GCA_046725585.1 Gemmatimonadota bacterium
GCCTCGCGCTGAGCGCGTCTCTCGCGGCGAATTCCGCCGCGCAGCAGCCGTCGATCGAATCCCGCCGCGCGGGCTTCGACGACTTCATGGCACCCGTCCACGAGACGTGGAACGCCCCGGGCGTCGGCGTCGGCATCGTCGTCAAGGACAGGCTCGTGTTCGCGAAAGGCTACGGATACCGCGACTACGGGAAGAAGATCCCGTACACGCCCACGACCACGCAGCCGATCGCCTCCAACACGAAGCTGTTCACCGCCATTGCCGCCGGGCTTCTCGTCGACGACGGCAAGCTCGATTGGGACAAGCCGATTCGGTCGTATGTCCCGTCGATCAAGTTCGCGAGCGACGAGCTCGATCGCGCCGTCACGATGCGCGACATGCTGTCGCATCGCACCGGAATCTCTCGCCATGATGGCCTCTGGTATCAGGCGAGCCTCTCCCAGAAAGACATCTTCGATCGCCTCAGGTACCTCGAGCCGACCGCCCCGCTCCGCACCACGTTCCTGTACAACAACGTCATGTACGCGGGCGCCGGGTACGCCATCGAGCTCCTGAGCGGCAAGCCGTGGCAGACGTTCGTCAGGGAGCGGATCCTCCAGCCGCTCGACATGTCGTGCACGACGTTCACCATCGCCGACATGCTCGAGACCCCGGAGCCTGCAGTCCCATACTCCGAGCGCCGGGACGACTCGGAGCTGGCCCGGACGCAGTACTACGACGACAGAGGCATGGCGCCCGCCGGCGGAATGACCTCCAGCGTCATGGACATGTCGCACTGGCTGATCGCGCTGCTGAACGGCGGCGTCTACAACGGTGCGCAGGTCATTCCGCCGAGCATCCTCCGCGAGACGCTCAAGCCGGCCATCGCGGTGCCCAACACCGATCTCGAGACACGTGGGTGGACCGAGACACTCGGCATCGCGTACGGCATGGGACGCTGGACCGCGTCCTACCGCGGCCACCTCATCGCCTACCATGGCGGCGACATTCGAGGGTTCCACTCGCAGCTATCGGTCATGCCCACCGACTCGATCGGTGTCATCGTCATGGTCGTGGGCGACCACGCGGCACCGCTGTACAACGTCGTGACCTGGAACATCTACGAGCGACTGCTGGGACTCTCGCTCACGCCGTGGTCCGAGCGTCTCAACGCGATTCGGCTCGCGGAGAAGAAGGCGAGCAAGCTCGCGCGTGCCAGGGCGCGCGAACGCGACGGCTCGAACGCGAGACCTTCACACCCGATCGCCGACTACGTCGGCGAGTTCGAGAACCCGGCGTACGGAGTGCTCACCATCTCGCAGGCCGACCGATCGCTCCTGTTCGACTTCCACCAGGTCCGGCTCCGGCTCTCCCACTTCCGCTACGATCGCTTCGATACGCCCGACGACGAGCAGGACGGCAAGTGGACGGTGAACTTCCTCACGAACGTGAACGGTGAGGTCGATCGCGCCGAGATGCCGATCGATGGCACAACGATCGTGTTCGAGCGCCGGGTACCCGCGGCCCTCGCCAACGTGGACACGCTACGCCAGTACGTTGGCACTTACGGGACCTCGATTCCTGCGCGGTTCGACGTCGTCCTTCGCGCTGACAGCTCGCTCGCCATCAGGGACTCGCATGGCGGCTTCCAGCGCCTCGTCCCGGTACGCCCGAATCGCTTTCGTGTGCGAGAGTTGCCGGATCTGGAGATCGAGTTCTCGGTGGTCGAAGGGCGGGCGACGGCCGTCAGGGCGTCCGACCCGGCGGGCGAGCGAACGTTTCCCCGACGCTAGGCCGACGCAGCAGCGCGCATCAAGGCCCTTGATTGCGGGAGACGGGAGACGAAGGCATGTCATCCCGAGCGAAGCGAGGGATCGCGACGGTCCTTGGTAGAGGGCCTCTGTTCCCTGTTCCCCGTCCCCGTTCCCTGGTCCCGTCTTCTCCGATTCCCTATTAGGCGACTACCCATCGAGGCGCACGCCCACCTGGGCTTCATCGCCGCCCGCACCGGCGATACCACGACGGCGCTCGCAGTAGACCGCTGGCTCGCCGACCTGCGCAACCCGTACCTCCTCGGCCAGAACACCGAGCTGCGTTACACGCCCTCCTCGGCGACCGCGACGAGGCCGTCCGCCTGCTTCACCAGGCCCGGGGCGAACGGCCGATTCTTCGACGTCGGCAAGCACGTGTACTTCGAGTACCTGGGCCTGCGCGGGTACCCGCCGTTCGAGGAGTGGCTCGCGCCGAAGGGCTAGACATCCGGCAGGCGGCATCGCGATTGACGTTGGGCCGATCGGGGCAGACAATTCGTGTCCCGAATCCCCCACCGTCTGCAGATGGAATCCTCCGCCGCCCGACAATCCGGTCCCGCCGCGTCACCCCTCCGGCTCGTGCGGGAGCGGGTGGACATGCTTCCCGATCCGCTCTCGAGCTTCGTGGGGCGCGAGGGGGAGCTCCGCGAGATCACCAGGATGCTCGACGGGACGCGGCTCCTGAGCCTAACGGGAGCCGGCGGAAGCGGGAAGACGCGTCTCGCCATCGAGGCCGCGAGGCGCGCGCACGGCCGTTTCGCGGACGGCGTTTGGTGGGTCGAGCTGGCCCCGATCGAAACTCCCGACCTCGTCGCGAACGCCGTGCTCACCGCCCTCGGCGACCGTGCACAGACCGGGCGCACCGTCACCGCGCAGCTGGTCGCGGCGCTCGCCGACAGAGAGTTACTACTCGTTTTCGACAACTGCGAGCACCTCGTCGCCGAGTGCGCCCGCCTCGTATCCACGCTGCTCCGTGCCTCGCCACGGCTGCACGTGCTGGCCACGAGTCGTGAGGCATTCAACGTCCCGGGTGAAGTGGTGTGGCCGGTGCCAACGCTGCCACACGATGCCGCCGTTCGCCTCTTCGACGAGCGCGCACGCGCAGTCGCCCCGAATTTCCGGATCACCGATGCAAACGCCGGTGCCGTCGTCGAGATCTGCAGGCGGCTCGACGGACTGCCGCTGGCGATAGAGCTTGCCGCCGCGCGTGTCACCGCGCTCACGCCCGCACAGATCGCCGAGCGCCTCGACGACTGCTTCCGGCTCCTTGGCCGCGCCCGTCACGCGTCGGTGCCACGCCAGGAGACGCTGCGCGCGACGACCGATTGGAGCTATATGCTGCTCGACCCGGCGCAGCGCGAAGTGCTCGCACGCCTCTCGGTCTTCGCCGGAGGATGCACGCTCGCGGCCGCGGAGGCGGTGTGCGCCGGGGGCGACATTCTCGAGGCCGACGTGCTCGTACACCTCTGCGCGCTCGTCGATCGCTCGCTGGTGTTCGCGGAGATGTCCGGCGCCGAGACGCGGTACCGTCTGCTGGAGACCGTGCGGCAGTATGCGACCGAGCGGCTCGTGGCGAGCGGCGACGCGGACGTCGTTAGGTGCCGTCACACCGGACACTTCGTGGCCGTAGCCGAGAAAGCCCAGGCGGAGCGCTTCGGTGCGCAACGCGACGCGGTCGTCGCGCCGATGCGCGCGGACCTCGACAACGTTCGCGCGGCGCTGCGGTGGAGCGTCGAACATGATGCGGCGCTCTTCGTCCGCCTCGCGTTCGGCCAGGGCTGGTGCTACTTCGCGTGGGGCCTCTGGCGCGAAGGCCGCGATTGGCTCGAGCGAGCACTGGCGCTCCCCGCCGGCGTGCATCGCGATGGCCCGCGGGCGCGGGCCCTGTCCGACCTCGCGTATCTGGCGAGTCACCAGGCCGACTTCGGGCGCTCCCGCCAAGCGTTCGAGGAGTCGATGGAGATCTGGGAGGCGCTCGGCAACCCGCGCGAACGCGCGCTCGCTGCCCAGATGCTCGCGCAGACGTATCTCTTCGAACACTCACCCGCCTCGGTCCAGACCGCGCTCAGGATCGGCGAAGAGGCCGAGCGTACGCTGAGCACTGCCGGCGATTGGCTCGGTGCCTGTTGGGCATCCGCCACGCTGGGCGGCGTGTATGCTGCGCTCGGAGACCACGAGCGTGGAATGGCCGCGTACGACCGGGCGCGCGAGCTTGCGTACCGGGTCGGACATCCGATGAGCGTCGGCATCGGCTGTATGGGGATGGCGTCGCTCGCGATCGCGGCAGGCAATCTGGCGCGCGCCGCGAGCCTGCTCCGCGAAGGGCTAGCCGGGCACCGGCAAGCGCCGGATTACATGTTCCTCGCCTGGACGATCGAGTGCACGGCAATGTACGCCGGCGCGAGTGGCCGACTCGGCGACGCAACACGGCTGCTAGGAGCGGACGAGATGCTCCGACGGCATGCCGGGGCTGTCATCTCGATCGAGATGATGTACCCGGATACGTTCGCCGCCATTGTCCGCGCTGCGCGCGGGGCGGTCGGCGACGCGACGTACGATGCGCTGCTCGACGAGGGGCGACGACTCGACGTCGAAGCGACCATCGCGCTCGCGGAGCGTGTGGTCGCCGTGGAAACCGTGGAACCCGGCGAGCGGCCGGCCGCGACCGCCGCGAACGCACCGGCGCTCCGGGTCGTATCGTTAGGCGCCGTGCGCGTGGAGCGCTTTGGCGTTCCGGTACCGCTCGCGGAGTGGAAGTACGCGAAGGCGCGCGAGCTCCTCTTTCTGCTTCTTCTTCATCCTGGAGGCCGTACGCGCGAGCTGATCGGTGTCGCACTCTGGCCTGACGTCTCCACCGAGCAGCTCCGGTCGAATCTGCATCCGGTGTTGCACCATCTGCGGCGCGTTCTCGGCGGGCCGGAATGGATCGTCCACGAGGCGGGGGTCTACCGGTTCGACCGCACCCGGGACTATCGCTTCGACGTCGATGCGCTGGAGGAGCTGATGGCGAACGCCGCGTCGCTCGGGAGCGACCGCGATGCGACCGTCGGTGCGCTGGCGACGCTGGTCGATCTCTATCAGGGCGATTTTCTCGAACAGGATCCGCCGGCCGGCGACTGGCATCTCGACCGGCAGGAGGTGCTGCGCCGTCGCTACCTCGAGACACTCGCGACGCTCGGTAACGCGTGCATGGCGCTCCGGCAGTGGCGTGCCGCGGAGGACGCGTGGCGACGCGTCATCGCACACGACAACCTGAACGAGACCGGGTATCGCATGCTCATGCGCTGCTGCGAGCAGCTCGGAGAGCGGCGTGAGGCCCTGCGGGTCTACGAACGCCTCGTGGCCGTGCTGCGCGATGATCTCGACGCAGAGCCGGATCCCGAGACGCTGGCGGTGCTCCACCGAATTCAGGGTGCGCTGTCGGCTTGACCCGCTGTAAGTCGCCGCTGTAAGCCGCTTACAAGCGGGCTTTTTCGGTCCAAGCGTCAGTACAAGCCCATCGCACGACCTTCCCCCCAAGTCGCTCGCCGAAGTGGCGGGCTTCAATCACGACCCACTTGGGAGGAAAGGCATGTTCTCGAATAGATCCCGCGCCGGCCTGGCCCTTCGGATTGCCCGCGCCGCAGTTCCCGCCGCCGCGCTCGGTGTGCTCGTCATCGCTATCAGCGCGTGCGAAGAACAGAATCGAACCGCCACCCGGGCGACTGCCCCCGACGCTGCGTTGCTCGCCACGGAAACGGAGGACGGCACCTACTTCGGTCCCACAGTGACCCTCAGTCCCGGGACCGCGCGGACGTACGTCAGGATCGAGAAAGGCGTGCCGACCGAGCTCGGCGTCGAGCTCAACGAGGGCGCGCTCAAGGGGCTGCCAACAACCGGCGAGCAGGACGGGCATCACGACATGCAGCACATGATGGAGAACACCTGGGACCTGCCGCTGCCGACCCAGGCTGCGACGACGGCGTACAAGTCCGTGTACTTCGGCTGGATGCCGTTCGGACACGGCGCGCCGTACAACCGCCCGCACTTCGACTTCCATTTCTACGTCGTCCCGACGGAGGAGCGGCTCGCCATCGACCGGGCAGATCCGCAATATCTTCAGAAGGCGGTCAACCTGCCGTCGCAGGAGTATTGGCCGGCGCGTTACTTCCCGCTCAACATTCTGGTCCCGGACGCGCCCATCGAGTCGCTTGCCGTGCCGAAGATGGGGCTGCACTGGCTGGACGTGGCGGCTCCCGAGCTGCATGGGGCCGAGTTCCGGTACACGCTGTTCTACGGGTCGTGGAACGGCCGGATCATCTTTGACGAGCCGATGATCACGAAGGCGGTGCTGGAGAGCCGCGAAAGCATCGACGTCACGCTGCCGCCGGCCGGTCGTTATGCATCCGAGGGGCTGCGGGCGGGTGGATATCGTGCCTACTACGATGAGGCGACCGGCAGGCATCGCGTCGCACTCACACAGCTCGGGAATCGGAAATAGGGAGACGGGAGACGGGAGACGGGAGACGGGAGACGAGAGACGGGAGACGAGAGACGCCTCGGGACACTCATCTCTCTTAGAGAGGCATCCCGAGGGTTTACGCTTCTAACCCGCCTCCCGTCTCCCGTCTCCCGCTTCCCGGCCTTTCGCTCTAGTAACCAGCGCGACGCTCGAAGATCTCGGCGCCCGGTCCGTCGAACACCCGCGCATAACGCGGATCGACGCGCAGACTCTCACTCAGCTGACGGCAACACCCGCCGCCCGGCGCGCGTGGAATGAACACGTGAGTGAAGGCCGCGCCTGACGCGGCGACCCAGCGATCCAGACAGTCGGTGGTGCGGCCGCCGCAGGCCTGTGCAGTCCCGTACAGCGCCACGTATCGCGCGAAGTCGCCGTTAGGCAGCCACTCCCTGCCCTGCACCGTCGCGATGCTCGGCCGACGGGCGAGCACCGGGAACCACTCCGCGACCTTGTCGTACGGCCAGCCCGCTTCAGGCACGACGAAGAATCGACTCGCGGCCGGTGTGTTGGCCGCGACCCAGCGCATCGCATCGCGCTCATCGCTCGACAGGCTCGTGAGCGTCGCGGCTTCGGCCCCGAGGTCTGCGTCACGTATCATCGCCGCAAGCGTGCAGTACACCGCGAAGAACCCGGTGACCGCCACCGCGAGCGCGTTGCTTCGGCCGACAACGAGCATTCGCCGCCACTCCATCCCGCCTTCACGCTCGAGTTGCGGCTCGGCCGAGGCAGCGGCTGGTCGCCCGATCACCAGCAGAGGCCGCAGCACTTCGGCAACGCCGATTCCCGCAAGCAGCGACGCCGGCACGGTGGCGTACGTTGCTCCGGCGCGCGCGTCGAGTGCCAGCGTGACGACCCACCATAGCGGTAGCGCCAGCTCCCGACGACGTAGCGACGCGAGACCGCCCAGGACAGCGAGGACGCCGATGACCGGGAAGAGCGGCTCACCCGTGGCGAGCGCGCCCAATCGCGCGATCCTGCCGATGGCGGTCCGACGGATGGAACCTGGTGTGAGGATCGAACCGCCGGTGCCTCCCGCCGCGAGGAACGGACCGAACCCGTGCACCCGCGCCACCGCGATCCACCATGGAGCGGACACGACGACTGCGATCACGCCAATGGTCGCCATTCCCAGGACACCTCGGCGGTGCCTTCCGTAGGCGAGGAAGAAGATCACGAGACTCGCTGCCAGAAATGGCGCAGTGCCGAGGTGACTCATCGGTGTGAGCCCGGTGAACACTCCGGCCGCGACCGCGAAGCGCAGCTGCTGACGCGTGAAAAACAGATAGGCTTGGTGAAGCGCGAGTATCGTAAAGAGAAAACCGAAGGACCTGGTCAGCCCTCCTCCCATAACGAGCCAGATGAAGCTGCGTGGCACGAGGGCGAACGAGGCGAGCGCGGCAACGACTGCAGCCCGGTCACCCAGCATCTGTCGCGCGAGCAGCAGGAACGCGACAAGCGTTGCGCACGTCGCAGCGAGCGGAAGGAACTGCACGACTTGCAAGAGCGGCCACGACGGGATCTCTGCGAGCGCGCCGGCGACGTAGAACCCGAAAGGTGGATAGGCAAACGGAATCCGCGCCGCATTGTAGGCCGTGAACGACGGAAGCCGGAACTGCGTGTGCTGCAGCTCCTCCGTCATCAGGTAGAACAGCCCGCCGTCGTTGAGCGGGAAGTCCGCGAGCAGTACGGGACGCGCGCGGACCATCACACCAACGGCAATGGCGAGTGCGCACGCGATCCCAAATGGTGTCGCGAAACGGCGGCGCATCATTCCTGGAGTTCCTCTCTCGAGCGACCGGGGACTGAAGAGCGTATTGTATGCCGCTCGCGCGGTGACCGATTATGTAGTGCCGGCGGCGGCCCGGTGAGCGGGCGGCACATGTGTTGCTCGACGCCAGCCACTTCGATGCGTCCGCTTCGACACCCAGCACTCTTGGGATCCAGAGTTATTACTCACCGATCCACTCCGGCCACTGCCGCCCAGGGAACGGCGCACGTCGGCGAGGACGCGATCTTCGCGAGCCATCCGCTGTCTGCTGCTGTGCCGGCCACGTCCAGCGTGGGGCTCCGGCGCGCGGAGCGCATCGCTTGGGCCGTTTGCGTGGCAGCCTTGACCGCCTGGGCCGTTACGTACATCACGTGGCCGTTCTCCAACGATCAAGGCAACCTCGCGTGGGTGGGCGATGTCATCCTCTCCGGCGGCATGCCCTATCGCGACGCGTGGGACGTGAAGGGTCCGGGCGCCCATCTGTTGTTCGCGTTCGTCGAAGTGGTGCTCGGTAAGAACGAATGGGGCGTGCGGGTGTTCGACCTCGCGATGCTGATGATCTGCGCCGCGTGCCTTCGGTCGATCGTGCGAGAGTACGCCGGTGCGGGCGCGACTCGTTGGGCGATCGTCATCCTGCTCCTCTGGTACGCATCGCTCAATCACCACAACACGGCTCAGCCCGACGCATGGGCAGGCGTGATGGCGACAGGCGCGGTCGCGCTCATGCTCACGCGGACCCGGCTGTCGCCGATCTCGGGGCTGGCCGCTGGCGCGCTCATCGGCTTCTGCGCGCTGATCAAGCCCACATACCTGCTGCTCTTCGCGTTGCCACTCGTCGACGGGCTGTGTCATCTGCGTGTCGAAGGTGTTCGCCGGGTCGCGCGATTCTGGCTCGCGAGCGTGGTCGGGTTCGCCACGCCTATCGCCCTCTGCGTGTGGTGGTTCTCGTCTCGCGGCGCGCTCGACGATTGGATCGCGGTGCATCTCGACTGGATCCCGTCGAGCTACACGCAGGTAGACGCCGCCTGGCTCAACCGCGGTCAGTATCTGATCGCCTTCCTTACGACCGAGCGCTTCGCACCAGTGGTCCCGCTCGTCATCGGGGGATTGTGGATCGTTAGGCAGCAATCTGGCCGGGACGTGCTTATGCTGGTCGCGTGGATCCTCGCGGCCGTGTGCGGCGTACTGATCCAGGGCCAGTTCTACCCGTATCACTGGCACCCGGTGTATCCGCCGCTGGCGCTGCTCGCGGGCATCGGGCTCAACGCGCTGTGGACGTGGCTCACGGATGCCGCTCCGGTGGAGTCGCCTTCGCAAGAGGCGGCACAGCCCACGTCAGGCAGGCTCCCCATCGCGAATGTCGTGGCCGTTGCGCTCGCCACCGTCGTGCTGCTCGGCGCGATGACTGCGCCGCTCGTGCATCTCTACCGTTTCGCGAGAGCCGCCGTTGCTGGCGACTTCAGCAACTACGAACGTATCGAGTTCGGCCCGTTCGCGCATCACGGGGGCGTGTTTCCCGAGCTCGTCGATTACCTGCGGGCGCGAACCGCGCCGACCGACGCCGTGCTGCTGTGGGGAAGCGCTGCGGGCGTCAACTATTTGAGTGACCGACCCGCGGTGTTGCCGTTCGGGTTCGTCCAACCACTCGTGGATCCTCCCGACACCGAGCTCCGGCGTCGATATCGCGACCGGTTCATGTCCCGACTGACGAGTGCGCCGCCACGCTATGTCATCGCGCTGAACGCCGCGGTGTGCTCGCGGTCCCCGTCGCCGAGCGAACGCCAACTGCTGGGGCGAGCTGAAGGGTTGATGCGCTGCCTCGATGATATGCCTCCCCTCAGCGCGTTCGTGAGAGAGCGGTTCGTGATGGAGCGTACGGTCGGCCCTTTGGAAGTCTGGCGCGCCCGGTAACTCTCGATGGTTCGAGCGGGCACGGACGTGTTCGCTTTGAATACCAACAACGACGCAACCGCGACGACACCCAGGCGACGTTAGGCGTTTTCACTGAACCCCCCGCGTTTTCCGCGCAGCGGCGCGCGCTGTGCACAGGGCAAACGACTGTTGTTGCGGGCGGGTTACCGACCCGTTTCCTGGCGAGCGCGATCGTCTCGGCCCGCTCGCTCGGGACGCGTAAGCACGCGCGACACCGCGCTGTTGATGATCTCGCTGTCCGGATGGGTGGGATGAAGCCGCTGTTATCGATCGTCGTTCCGTGCTTTAACGAGGCCGAAGTGCTCTGGGCGACGCACGGCCGTCTCGTTCATACGTTGACGCAGCTCGAGGATCTCGACTTCGAGATCATCTACGTCGACGACGGGAGTCGGGATGCGACGCCCGACATGATGCGCGAGATCCAGGCGCTCGACCCCCGCGCGCGTACCGTGCGCTTCTCACGGAACTTCGGACACCAGACCGCTGTCACCGCCGGGCTCGAGCACGCGAGCGGCGACGCAGTGGTGTTGATCGACGCCGACCTCCAGGACCCGCCCGAAGTTATCGCCGAGATGGTCGCCCGATGGCGCGAGGGCTACCACGTTGCCTACGGGGTGCGCATCGACCGCGAAGGGGAGACGCGCTTCAAGCTCGCAACGGCCAAGGCGTTCTACCGCCTGCTGAATCGCCTGAGCGAGACCGAGATTCCGCTCGACACGGGCGACTTCCGACTCCTCGACCGCACCGTCGTCGACGCACTGCGCGCGATGCCGGAGCGCGATCGCTTCGTCCGCGGCATGGTCGCCTGGGCGGGGTTCCGGCAGATCGCCGTGCCCTACCGGCGTGCCGCGCGCTTCGCCGGCGAGAGCAAGTACCCGTTCTTCAAGATGGTCCGCTTCGCGCTCGACGGCCTGACGTCGTTCTCGCGCGCGCCGCTGCGACTGGCGACGTGGATGGGCTTCCTCGTCTCCGGCATCGCGGTGGCCGCCATCACGTACGCGCTTGTCCTCCGATTGTTCACCAACAACTGGGTGACGGGCTGGACCGCATTGTTCATCGCCGTGCTCTTCATTGGCGGCGCGCAATTGCTCTCGCTCGGCGTCATCGGTGAATACATAGGACGGATCTACGGCGAGACGAAGCGACGCCCGCTCTATCTGGTCGAGGAGGCGCACGGCTTCGAGCACGCGTTCGAGCGTGCTGCGCGGGGTGTCGGTCGCGACACGCCGCTCGTCGACAGCAGGGTGATCCGTCGACGCTGGCCAGATGATGTTGCGCGCCGCCCCTACCGTGAAACCGAAGCGCCTGTCGCGGTTTACCACGAGCGTTCGGCCGCCCGCGCAGACGAAGCCCTCTCGTGACGCGATGCTCGAGCCCGTCATTTCGCTCCGCCGCCCCGCCCACGAACGCCCCACCGCCTAACGCATCTCCGCCAGGACCAGGCATGCAGCAGCACGCACCACGAACCGTCGTCATTGGCGCAGGCTTTACCGGCCTGTGTGCAGCCCTCGAGCTGGCGCGGCGCGGCATGGCCGTGACCGTTCTCGAGTCGGAGTCCGAAGTCGGCGGGCTCGCCGGGTCGTTCGCAGTGAACGGTGAGCGGCTCGAGAAGTTCTACCATCACTGGTTCACGAACGACCGCCACGTGGGTGACCTCGTGGATGAGCTGGGTGAGCGCGACCGAATTGTCTACCGTCCGACGCGCACCGGGATGTACTTCGCGAACCGGATCTTCCGTCTCAGCTCTCCCGTGGACGTGCTCAAGTTCACGCCGCTGCCCTTCGCTGACCGCGTTAGGCTCGGCCTGCTTGCTCTCCGCGCGCGCGCCGTAGAGGACTGGCGGGCGCTCGAGTCGGAGACCGCCGAGGAGTGGCTGATCCGCCTGGGTGGTGAGCGGGTGTATCGCATCGTCTGGCAGCCGCTCCTCGAAGGGAAGTTCGGGCCATATGCGTCGCAGGTCTCGGCCGTGTGGTTCTGGAACAAGCTCAAGCTCCGCGGCGGCAGCCGCGGGTCGAGCGGAGCGGAGATGCTGGCGTATTACCGGGGCGGGTTCGCGGCGCTCGCCGAGCGCCTCGCCTCCGAAGTCGCTGCGCTCGGCGGCGACGTCCGTCTCTCGACGGGTGCGCGCGGTCTCGTTGTGGAAGATGGCCGCGTGCGCGGGGTCGATATCGACGACGGCGTCATCGACGCCGATGCCGTGATAGCAACGCCGGCGCTGCCGATAGTCGCCGATCTCGTTGCCCCGCACGCACCGGAGCAGTGGGTGGCATCGCTCCGGCGCGTCGAATACCTGGCGAACGTGTGCGTCGTGCTCGAGCTCGACCGCAGCTTGTCGGACACGTATTGGCTCAACGTCAACGACCCGGGCTTCCCCTTCGTCGGCGTGATCGAGCACACGAACTTCGAGCCCGCCTCCACGTATGGCGGCCGGCACATCGTCTACCTGTCGAAGTACCTCCCCGCGTCGGCCGAGCTGTACCGGATGCCTGACGAGCAGGTGCTCGCGTATTGCATCCCGCACCTGCAGCGAATGTTTCCGGCCTTCGATCGCCAGTGGGTGCTCGGATCGCACGTGTGGCGAGCGCGGTACTCGCAGCCGATCGTCGGCAGGCATTACAGCCGACTGATTCCCTCGATGGACACACCGATCGAAGGACTCTTCCTGTCCACCATGGCGCAGATCTATCCCGAGGATCGCGGGACGAATTACGCGATCCGGGAAGGGCGCCGCATCGGGAACAAGGTTTCGGCCGCGATTCAGGAAGTCGGCCGGGACGTGCTGGTGGAGACCCGATGAGGTTTCGTGATCACTCGCCGATGACTACTCCGGTGCCGATTCTCATCCGGCCTCCGGAGTTGGCGCCGGACCCGCGGCCCGCCTCGGCACCGGAACGCAGCAACTCCCGGCACGCGCCGGTCAGTGCGTTCGAGTGGGTGATGCTCCTCGCGGGAACGGCGTGGGTCGTTGTTCTGGTCTTCATGCGGTGGCCGGCACCGTTGTACTCCCAGTTCGGCTCGAACTCCACGATCGATTCGGCATTCTTCGCGTTGGCCGGCCGGCTGGTGCATGAAGGACAGGTTCCGTACGTCGCGTTCTGGGACCACAAGCCGCCGCTCATTTACCTGATCGACGCGTTCGCGCTGGCCTTGAGCGGAGGCGCGGCCTGGGGCATCTGGCTCGTCGCCGTGGCCGCCCTCGTCGCCACGTTAGGCATGGCGTGGCGCGCATGGCGCCCGACCGTGGGCCCCACCGCGTCCATCATCGGGATTACGTGGGTCGCAGTGTCCGTGGCGCTCGTCGCCCCGTTCAACCTCACTGAAGGGTACGTGCTGCCCGTTCAGGCCGCGGCGATGCTCCTCCTGACCCGGTGGTCGCCGCTCCGGCGACGCACGTTCGTGCACGGGCTCGTGATCGGCGCGCTCGCCGGCGTCGCGTTCATGTTGCGGCCGAATCTCGTAGGCGCTCCGGCGGTCGTCATGGCGACGATGGTCACTGGCCTGCTGCTCACGGGCCGAGCCCGCAAGCTGACCGCGTGGCTCACCGGGGTCATTGGCGGCGTGATGCTGGTCATCGGGCCCATCCTGCTCTGGTTAGGCTCGCATGGTGCGCTGCGACCGTTCTGGGAGCAGGTGTTCCGCTACAACGCGGTCTATTCCGCCGCGTCGTGGCAGTCGCGTGCGCGCGCCGCGTTCGAGGGGGTCGCGGTTACCACCGTGTACGGGACACTCCTCCTGCCAATCATCGGATACGTTCTCGCCGTGCGCCGGCTCGTCGTTCGCCGGCGAGGCGCGACGCCCACGCCCGTACTTCTGTTTGCGGTTCTCTGGGTTCCCGTTGAGCTCGTGCTCGCTGCTGTTCCGGGCCGTCCGTACATGCACTACTTCGCGACGCTCCTGCTGCCCTTCGGTTTGCTGACGGCGATCGCGGCCTGCGAGGTGTTCGCGGTCTTCACCCGCGTCGCGGCACCCACGGTGGCCGGTCGCTGGCGGCGTCACACCGCGCTGGTCGTATGTGGCGCGATCGCCGTCATTCCCGTCGGCCGAACCGTGGTCGGAGTCCGTGACAGCGGGCTTCGCGGAGAACGGGCCGAGCAGGTGGATGCCACCGCGCGCTACGTGCGCGCTCACTCCACCCGCGACAGCCGGCTTCTGGTGTGGGGCCACGCGTCGGACGTCTATCTCTTCGCCGATCGCGCGCCGGCCAGTCGCTTCGTGTACCCGCTCGCAATGCTCACGCCGCGTTATGCGGACTCGAGCCTCATCGCCGGATTCGTCGACGAGCTGCGCGCGAGCGCGCCACCCCTCATCGTCGACGCGACGCCGGGCGCGTCGGAGTCCGACGCGCTCGTCCCATCGCTTTCTTCCTGGAACCCCCGCTGGCGGTACCCGAAGTCGGGCGTCGCCTGGTGGACGATGACGCCGGCGCTACGCGCGTTCTACGACCACGTCGCGTCGGACTACACCGTCGTCGACTCCGTCGGCCCACAGCATTGGGTCATTTACGCCCGTCGGACGGGCGCCGATATGCGTTAGGCGGCTTATGGCTACGAGAGGCATGCGCGGTACACGAATGCATCCGAGGAAAGCCTTGACCGAGACCGCGGTCCTGCCCGGGATCGGAACGCGGTCGTATGCGACGGTGAGCAAGTCCGACCGCGAGCGATGGCGAATCGGCGCCGCGCAATGGCCGGCAGTCGCCACAGGCGCGGCCGCCGTGCTGGCGATCTCGGTCCGCACGTTCCTGGTCATGTCGCGGAACTTCCCGCTCAACGACGGCGCCCTGTTCTTCCTGATGACCCGGGAGATTGGTGACCACGCCTTCCGGCTACCCCTGACGACCGCATACAACGCGGCGAACATTCCCTTCGCCTATTCCCCGTTAGGCTTCTACCTCACTGCTTTCCTGCACGCGGCCGGCGGGTTCGACCTCATGGGCCTGTTCCGGGTGCTGCCGCTGGTGTTCAGCTGCCTGTGCGTGCTGGCATTCTACCTACTCGCTCGGGACCTCGCCCCGACTCGATCCACGCTCATCGCGTCGCTGGTGACGTTCGCGGTGCTGCCACGGAGCTTCCTGTGGCTGATCATGGGTGGCGGGCTCACCCGATCGCTGGGATTTTGCTTCGCGATCCTGACCCTGTGGCAGGTGCATCGCGTGTACACTCGTCAGGCGTGGCGACACGCCGCGTGGGCGACACTGTTCGCGTCCCTCACGGTGCTCAGTCACCTCGGGACTGCGCCGTTCGTCGCGTTCAGCGCGGTGTTGATGCTGCTCTCCTTCGGTAGAAACTGGCGCAGTGTCCGCGCGTCGCTCGCGATCGCGATCGGGACCGTTGTGCTCACCTCACCGTGGTGGGCGACCGTTGCCGCGGCGCACGGATTCGCCCCGTTCATCGCCGCCGGCGCGACCGGGGGAACCGTCTTCGGCACGCACCGGGGCGAAGCGCTCACCAAGCTCGCGTTCTTTGGGCTCGGTACGGCGGAACCGCTGTTCCCCCTCATCGGCGCGCTCGCGATCCTGGGCGCGTTCGCAACGCTCACCCGGCGCGGCGCGTTTCTACCGCTCTGGTGGCTCACGATCATCCTCCTCGACACGCGAGCCGGCGCGACGTACGCGTCGATCCCCGTCGCGCTGCTCGCCGGTCTCGCCATTACCGAAGTGATCGTTCCGATCATCGCGCGCCCGCCGCTCTGGGGCCGTGCGGACTCCGACCTCACGCGCACCGACGGCTGGGCAACCGTCATGCGGGCGCCCCGGCGTCGTCAGTGGGCCGTCGCCGCAGTGCTCTTCGTGCTGATCGGGTACGGCGTCGCGTCGTCGGTGGTCAGACGCCCCAGCCTCGGCGCCGAAGGCCGGTACCTGACGAGCCTAACGACTGACGATCGAGTGGCCATGGCCTGGGTCGTCCGCCACACGCCGCCGGCGAGCCGGTTTCTCATCGTGGTCGGCGGAGCGGCCGGCGGGTGGTGGGCGGACCGGGTCGGCGAATGGTTCCCCGTGTTGACCAGGCGCGTCAGCGTGGCCACCGTCCAGGGTACCGAGTGGCTCCCGGCCGGCACGTTCGAGAACCGTGAGCGGCAGTACGATCGCGTGCAGGGCTGCGCGGTGTGGGGAACAAACTGCCTCGAGGACTGGGCGCGCGAGACGGCACTGCCGTACTCACACGTCTACATCCCGAAGACGCTGGCTTTCCCGTGCTGCGGCCCGCTCGACAGCGCGCTTCGCCACGACCCGTCCTACCGCCTCGTATTCGATGGCCCCGGAGCAACGATCTACGAAGTAAGAGAACCAGCCCTCTGGTAACGGCGGACGGCTTGAAACGGCGCAGGCCGTTCACGCTCGCGCTCTTTGAGGAAATTGGTAGAACTTCGCCTGTCCGATTGACAGGTTGTCTGTCTGGTGGGTAGCGTCCTCGCGGATTTCACCCCGGGACCGATGCCCATCAATAGAAGAGACTTCCTCAAGACCACGGCGGCCGCTGCTGCCGTGGCTGGTGGTCGCGCCGCCGTCGGCACTCCCATAACGAACGCGGTGGCCGCCCCGCTCGTCGCGGCCCCGCGTGCCGAGTCGTACGTCGAAGACCTCGCGCTCGAAGCGTTGAACGCCGCAAAGGACGCGGGTGCGAGCTACGCCGACGCGCGTATCGGTCGCTACCGACGTCAAGGCATCAACACTCGCGAGAGACAGGTCACGGGCGTGAGCGACTCCGAGTCCTACGGGCTCGGCGTGCGGGCACTCGTCGGCGGCTCGTGGGGATTCGCCGCCACGAGCACGATGACGAAGGAAGGCGTCGCCGCGGCCGCGAAGGAGGCCGCGCGCCTCGCCCGCGCCGCCCGCACGGTGCAGAAGCGGCCCGTGGAGCTCGCACCGACGCCCGCCGTGAAAGGCACCTGGAAGACGCCCATCACGCGTGACCCGCTCGACGTGCCCATCGAGGAGAAGGTCGCGCTCCTGCTCGCGGCGAACGAAGCCGCGCTCAAGGTGCCGAAGGTTCGCTTCGTGAACTCGGGGCTGCAGCTCCTGCGCGAGGAGAAAACGCTCGCGACGACCGACGGTACGCTCGTGACGCAGACGTTCGTCCGCGTTGGCCCGTCGTTCACGGCCACCGCGTTAGGCGATGGCGACTTCCAGAGCTATACCGAAGAGCTCGCGCCCCGCGGCTCGGGATGGGAGTACGTCGAATCGCTCGGCATGCCCACCAACGCCGAGCAATGGGCGTCGCTCGCGGTTGAAAAGCTCTCCGCGAGGTCGGTCGAGGTCGGACGCTGGGATCTCATTCTCCACCCCACGAACCTCTGGCTCACCATCCACGAGTCGATCGGTCACCCCACGGAGCTCGACCGCGCGATGGGCTACGAGGCGAACTACGCCGGCACGAGCTTCGTCGCCCCACCCGACAAGGTGATCGGGAAGCTCAAGTACGGCCCGGAGTTCATGAACATCCAGGGCGACCGCACGCAGGAAGGGTCACTCGCTCGCGTGGCCTGGGACGACGAAGGCGTTGCCGCGGACAAGTGGCTGATCATCGAGAAGGGCATGTTCAAGGACTACCAGACCACCCGTGAGCAGTCGGCGTGGATCTCCAAGCTCACCGGCGTCAACAAGTCGCACGGCTGCTCGTTCGCCGATTCGTGGTCGAGCGTGCAGTTCCAGCGTATGCCTAACGTCTCGCTGCTGCCGAACGAGAAGGACGTGTCGCTCGACGACATCATCGCCGCGACGGACCGCGGGATCATCATCCGGAACCGCGGCTCGTGGTCGATCGACCACCAGCGCTACAACTTCCAGTTCTCCGGCCAGACGTTCCACGAGATCCGGGGTGGGAAGGTCGTCGGCATGCTCAAGGACGTGGCGTATCAGGCCAACACGCCGCAGTTCTGGAACAGCATGGACATGATCGGCGGCCGGTCCACGTACTGGCTCGGCGGCTCGTTCGGCGACGGCAAAGGCGAACCCGGCCAGTCGAACTCCGTGAGTCACGGCTGTGTGCCCGCCCGGTTCAAGCAGGTGAACATCGTGAACACGGGGAGGAACGCATAATGCCCCTTCGTCCCTCACACTCCTCAGGGCAGGCGCCGCGTTCTCTCTTCTCGACCTACGCGCCATCGTTGCTCTCGCGCGACCAGGCGAAGGCCATCGCCGACAAGGTGCTCTCGTTCGCGAAGGCAGACGAGACGCGCGTGGTGATCTCGAGCGACTGGAGCGGCAACACGCGTTTCGCCGGCGGCGAGATCACGACGTCGGGCGGGATCATGGACACGACGATCAGCATCGTGAGCACGATCGGCAAACGGCGCGCATCGGTATCGTCCAACGTGCTCGATGATGCGGCCTTGCGCCGCTCCGTAGACCTCGCGGAGCGGCTGGCGAAGCTCGCGCCCGAGGACCCGGAAGTCATGCCGGAGCTTGGGCCGCAGTCGTACACGCCGGTCGACAGTTTCATCGAGGCGACCGCGGACCTCGGGCCCGAGGCGCGTGCCGCCGCGGCGAAGCGCGTCATCCAGCGTGCGGGCGAGGTGGGGAAGGCGGCTGGAGACGTCTTCGTGGCCGGATTCCTCGAGGCGAACGCCGGCGCTCGCGCGATCGCCACCAGCAAAGGACTGTTCGCCTATCACCGCTCGACCGGCGCCAACCTCTCGACGACCGTCCGCACGCCTGACGGCACAGGCTCGGGATGGGCGTCGGGCGGAGCACGCGACTGGGCGAAGCTCGATCCGACAGCGTTAGGCACGACCGCCGCCCAGAAAGCCGTGGCGTCGCGCGACCCGGTGGCGATCGAGCCCGGCATGTATACGGTCGTGCTCGAGCCGCAGGCGGTGGCCGACCTGGTCCCGTTGTTAGGCGGCGCGTTCAATGCCCGGGCCGCCGACGAAGGGCGCGGCACGTTCTCCAAGCGCGGCGGCGGCACGCGGCTCGGCGAGAAGGTCATGGACGAGCGCGTAACGATCTACTCGGACCCGGCCGACCCGGACCTCCTCGCGCAACCGTTCGACGCGGAGGGGCTACCCCTCAAGCGACGCGTGTGGGTCGAGAACGGCATCCTCAAGAATTTCTCGTACTCGCGCTTCTGGGCGCAGAAGCAGGGGAAGGAGCCGACCGGTGGCGGTGCCGGGGGTGGTGGCGGTGGCGGTGGCGGATTTGGCGGCGGTTTCCCCGGGGGCCTCGAGATGGTCGGCGGCTCGAAGAGCACCGACGAGCTCATCGCCGGTACGCAGCGCGGCATTCTCGTCACGCACTTCTTCTACATCCGCTTCCTCGACCAGCGCACAGTGCTCGTGACGGGCCTAACGCGCGACGGCACGTTCCTCATCGAGAACGGCAAGATCACCAAGGCGCTGAAGAACTTCCGCTGGAACGAGTCGCCGCTCTTCATGCTGAACAAGCTGGAGGAGCTCGGCAAAGCGGAGCGGACGGCGGCGGGTCAGGTGATGCCGAGCATTCGAGTGAAGGATTTCAATTTTACCTCCCTTTCGGACGCCGTCTGAAGACCAGCGAGCGATGACGAGTCGTCGGTCATCCCATAACGGGAGGTAACCCCGCTCAACGATCATCCTGCCTGTCTCATCCGTCGGCGGGATGGGACCTTTGGCGGTCTGTCGGAGCCGCCCGGCCTCACTTATTTGAAGGGGTATGCCCCGCGATTCCCGCTGACGATGCGCGGCGCGTGTCGTTGCAGGACCGCAAGCGGTGGAACGCCTTCGCTGTGAGGATCCGCGCATGGCCACCCTCCTGGACTCCCTTACCTCGCTCGCCACTCCTGCGGTCGGCCGGATCGCGCAACGGCTCGGTGAGTCCGACGCGGCCGTAGCGCGCGGCCTGCAAGCGAGCGTAGCCTCCGTGCTCGGAGGATTGCTCACCAAGAGCGCCGACGTCAGCGGCACCCCCCGCATCTTCGACATCCTCACGAGCCGCGACAACGCCGGTCTCGTGGACGACGTGAGCAATCTCCTGGGTGGAATGTCCACGCCGAGCGCATCGGGGATCGGCGGGTCCCTGCTCTCCACCCTGT
>JBKOYV010000332.1:0-17647 GCA_046725585.1 Gemmatimonadota bacterium
GACTCGCGCCTTCGCGAAGTCCACGAGCACGTGACGCATCGCGAGCGACGCAACGGCGAAAAAGTGCGAGCGGTCGCGCCACTTCGACGGCGATTGGTCGGCGAGCTTGAGATAGGCCTCGTGAACGAGGGCGGTCGTGGAGAGCGTCCCGCCAGCGCCGCGCCACGCGAGGCGAGCGTGCGCGATCGCGCGAAGCTCCTCGTAGGCAACGGCGACGAGGTCGTCAAGCGATTCTGCTTCGTCCACGCGCGCGATGTCCTGTCCCGTCGTGACTCCTCGTTAGCCGCAATGAACGACCCACTGGCCTGCATCGGCGGCTCCAACATACGGCCCGCTTACGCCACGAGACAGCCTGGTGGTGCCGCCACCCATCACTCGGCCCACGGGAGGCTTCCATGTCGTTGACCCGCACTCATCAGGCCCGCGCTCTCGCGTTCGCGCTCGCCATCCTCGCATGCAGCGACGGCTCGAGCTCCGTCGCGCCACACGCTCGCGACCTCGAAGCGCAAACACCGCTGCTCACCGTAGGAACGTCGCAGTCGACTCTCCTGGCGCGCGCGAGGTTCTGGGACCCGGGCGATCCGGTGCTCAAGGTGAAACGCATCACGGATGATTGGCATGTCGAGATCAAGTCCAAGCCCGCGCTCGACATCGCGGTGCAGAGCATCGTCTTCCAGCCAGGGACGCACAGTGGATGGCACAGCCATCCGGGGCCGGTGTTTATCCTCGTGAAGACGGGAGAGATGACGTTCTACGAGTCGGACGATCCCAAATGCACGCCCACGCGTCGAAAGGCGGGCGAAGGATTTCTGGATGTTGGCGATCACGCACACATCGCGCGCAACGAGAGCGGCACACCGGCGGAGAACATCGTGACGTACCTCGCTCCGCCGGGCGCAACATTGCGGAAGGATGAGCCGGCGCCCGGGAACTGTCCGTTCTGAGGCGGGGCACGGGCGAGGAGGCTGCCGTCTCGAGCTGAGCACGCTGCCTTGCGGGCAGGGTCGGCGCGGACGAACATCGAGAATGACCTCGATACGCGTCCCGCTCCTCAGTTTCTCCTGCGCCGCAGCGCTGTCCGCCTCGGCAGCTGCTCAGCCCACTGGTTCAGCGCGAACAGTCCCGTCACCGCAGCAGCATCTCGGCTTCGCGGTCGGGGCCGACCGCACGCTCGCCGATTGGGGACAGATCACGGCGTATTTCCAGCGGCTCGCTCTGGCGTCACCCGCCGTGCACGTGGACACGCTCGGTCTCACAACGAACGGCCAGCCGTTCATCGTCGCGGCCGTCTCGACTCCGGCGAACATTGCGAAGCTGCCAGTCTTGCGTGCCGCGCAGGCGAAGCTGGCCGACCCGCGACGCCTAACGCCTGACGAGGAGCGCCGGCTTGTCGCATCGCAGCCGAGCGTGGTGTTCATCTCCAACAACATCCACGCGACCGAGATTGGCGCGTCGCAGATGGCGATGGAGCTGGCCTACCGGCTGGCGACGAACGACACGCTGCAACGCTACCTCGCGAAGGAGGTCGTGCTCATTGTGCCGTCGATGAACCCCGACGGCCAGCGCATGATCACCGAGTGGTATCGCAAGAACCTCGGCACGAAGTGGGAGGGTGGGCCACTGCCGTGGCTCTATCACCCGTACGTCGGTCACGATAACAACCGCGACTGGTTCATGGTCACGCAGAAGGAAACGCGGCTCGTGACCGATTACCTGTATGGCGTCTGGTTCCCCGAGATCTTCTACGACGTGCATCAGATGGGCGCCGAGGGCGCGAGGATCTTCGTACCGCCGCTCGTAGATCCAGTGAACCCGAACCTCGACCCGGTCATCGTCAGGGGGATCGCCCACATCGGGTCCGAAATGGCGATGGCGCTCGAGGAACGCGGCAAGTCCGGCGTCGCGACGAGCGTGATCTACGATCTGTGGTGGCATGGTGGTGCGCGCTCGACGCCCACGCGCCACAACATGGTTGGAGTGATCACGGAAGCAGCGAGCGTGCGGATCGCGACGCCGATCACGCAGGACACGTCGCAGCTTCGCGGTCACGCGCGCGGGCTACCGAAGTACGAGCGGCGCATCAACTTCCCCAACCCGTGGCCCGGCGGGACGTGGCGGCTCCGCGACATCATCGACTACGAGCTGATCGCGGCGGAAGCGCTCGTCAGGCTCGCGTCGGAGCAGCGCGAGGATTACGTGCGGAATTTCGTCGCGATGGGCCGCCGTGCGATCGAAGCCGGGTCGAAGCCGCCGTACGCGTTCGTGATTCCCGCCGGGCAGGCGGACTCCGGCGCTGTCGAGCGCCTCGTGGACGTTCTGCGCGTCGGTCGGGTAGAGGTCGGTCGCGCGAAGGCGTCGTTTTCGGCTGGAGGCAAGACTTACGCGGCGGGCTCGTACGTCGTCCGGCTCGACCAGCCCTATCGCGCGCACGCGAAGGATCTGCTCGAGGTCCAGCGGTTCCCGCGCATGGAGCAGTATCCTGGCGGTCCGCCCGAGCGGCCGTACGACGTGGCTGGCTGGACGCTGCCGCTGCAGATGGGCGTCGCCGTGGATCAGATCGATCAGCCGCTCTCGGTGGAGAGCAGCCAGGTGGGGAATCCAGCGGCTCGCACTGCATGCACGCCGCACTCTGCCGCCGTACTCGGTACCACCGCGGCGGTGCGCGACACGCGACGCTACGCATGCCTAACGGGAACCCCTCGCGTGGCGCTCTACAAGTCGTGGACGGCGAACATGGACGAGGGCTGGACGCGGTGGGTGATGGATGACTTCAAGTTTCCCTACACGTCCATCAGCGACTCGGTCGTGCGGGCCGGCGATCTGCGTAAACGGTTCGACGTCGTCGTCATTCCGGACCTCACGCTGCGCGAGATCCGGAACGGGATGTCGGACGCGCAGGTGCCGCCGCCATATTCGGGCGGCCTTGGAGCCGAGGGAGTCGCGGAGCTCAAACGGTTCGCCGAGCAGGGCGGGCATCTGGTGCTCGTCGACGGAGCGACGGAGCTCGCGCCCGCGGCGCTTGGCATCGACGTCAAGCTCGTGACGGCCGGCGGTGGCGGTGGGAGTCGCAACGCCGCAGCGGACGCCGAGCAGATCTACGCGCCGGGGTCGATCCTCCGCGTGCTCGTGGACGCGTCGCATCCGGTGGGGCGGGGAATGCGCGATTCGGCGGCCGTCTATTTCGTGAACTCGACGTCGCTCGAGCTGCCGGCAGGGTCGGCGGCCCGGGTGATCGCGCGGTACCCGAGTCAGCCGGAATCGATCCTGTTGAGCGGGTTCCTGCAGGGGGCGTCGAAGCTGGCGGGGAAGGTCGCCGCGGCCGATGTGGCGTTAGGCTCCGGGCGGGTGACGATGTTCGGGTTCCGACCGCTTTATCGCGGGCAGTCGTACGGGACGTTCAAGATGTTCTTCAATGCCCTATTGGAGCCGGTGTCCACCGGGGCGGCGCAGTGAATCGGGAATCGGGGAACGGGGAACGGGGAACGGGGATCCGGGAACAGAGGCCCTCTACCGGGAGGATGAGGATTCCTCGCTGCGCTCGGAATGACAGAGGTCATCCCGAGCCGCCAGGCGAGGGATCCTCGGGGTCCCGATAGAGAGGCTCTGTTCCCGGTTCCCCGTTCCCGGTCATCTCCCAGTCGCCGTCTCCGTCCCGTGGGCGAGGTAGATTGGTCATTCGATCGGTGTCATCGAAGCAGCGGCCGCGATGCAGATCGCCGAGGTAGCCCGGATGCGCATCTCTGTGTTCCTGAGTTATCCGAAGCCGTGCTTCGGCCGGCAGAACCAGTTCATCGACCACATCAGGTCGTACCTCGAGGAGCGCGGCTTCGGCCCGCGAACCCTCGGCGTGACTGACTACGACATGGACGCCCCACTCACGGCGATCCGCCGCCTCATGGTCGAGTCGAACGGCCTGATCACCGTCGCCTTCCGGCGCACTTACGTGGAGAAGGGAACCGCACGCCTTCGCACCGATGTCGAAGGGCTGAAGGAAACGCCCATCGATGGCACCTGGCTCACGACGCCTTGGTCGCACATCGAGCCCGCCATGGCCTATCAGCTCGGCCTGCCGGTCCTCATTCTTCGAGAGCGCGGAGTTCTCGACGACGGAATCCTCGAGCGAGGTGTCGTCGGCCTCTACTTGCCGGAGTTCGACCTCGAAAAATCCGGCGACGACTACTTCGCCTCGGCCGAGTGGAAGGGCATCATCGGCAAGTGGGAGGGTTACGTTCGCGCCGTTGTCGACAGAAAAGGGACGCCACCCCAGCTCTACTGATCGGCACCGCGCGCGATACCGCGTTAGGCAGCCTGCAATGCGTACTGATCGATGAGCGACACGTCTTCCGACAGCGACGACATCGCGACGTTCTACGGATATGGGCTCGAGCGCGACAGGCTCACCGCCGGCCAGGGGGCCCTCGAGCTCGCGCGAACGCAGGCTCTGCTCGGGCGCTATCTCCCGCCGCCGCCCGCCGTGATCGCGGATGTCGGCGGCGGCCCCGGACGATATGCTATCTGGCTGGCGGACCGCGGGTACCGCATCCACCTCGTCGATCCGATCCCGCTGCACATCGAGCAGGCACGCGCCGAGTCCAGCACGCGGTCGGGAGCCGCGCTCGCCAGCGCGGAAGTCGGCGATGCGCGTGCGCTCCGGTTGCCTGACGCGAGCGCCGACGCCGTGCTGCTCCTCGGGCCGCTCTATCATCTGCCGGAGCGCGCGGATCGGCTGCAGACGCTCGCCGAAGCCGGCCGCGTATGCCGGGCGGGTGGAGTCATCATCGCGGCGGCGATCTCGCGATTCGCATCGATGCTGGACGGCTTGCGCGGTGGCTACCTCGACGACCCCGTGTTCGCGTCGCTCGCAGCCACCGATCTGATGGATGGACGGCACCGTAACCCGACGCGGAATCCGGCGTACTTCACGACCGCGTACTTCCATCGACCGGAGGAGCTCGCAGAGGAGTGTTCGGAGGCTGGCCTGACGCATGAAGCGACGCTTGCCATCGAGGGGCCTGGCTGGCTGCTGCCGGACCTTGACGCGCGGCTCGCTGACGAGCGCCGCCGGGCCGTGTTGTTCTCGGCCCTCGCCGCGCTCGAGGCCGAGCCGACGCTGCTCGGCACGAGCGCCCATCTGCTCGTCGTCGCGCGTCGAGGCTGACCAAGCAGGGTCGCCTAACGCGAGTCCTCACCGGTTTCCTTTTTCGCGGTCGCGTCCGCTTGCGTCGTCGTCATTATCTGACTAAAGTCAGACAATGCTTCCGGAGCAAGTTGCGCAGGTCCGGCGCTTCCATCGGCTCGTCACCCAACGCGCCGGGGCTTTGGACGACCACTTCCTCGGACGCGATCGGCCCCTCGGTGAGTCGCGCGTCCTGTTCGAGATCGGACCGAGCGGAGCCGACCTCCGCGACCTGCGATCGCGACTCGGGCTCGACTCCGGTTACCTGAGCCGGCTCATCCAGTCTCTCGTCTCCGCCGGGCTCGTCGAGCTGCACGCCGGCTCGCGCGACGAGCGAGTGCGAACTGCGCATCTCACGCCGGCGGGGCGGGCCGAGGTCGAGGAGATGAATCGCAGATCGGACCGCGCGGCCGAGGCAATCCTGGCTCCGCTTGGCGACTCAGAGCGCAAGCGTCTCGTCGACGCGATGGCGGAGGTCCACCGTCTGCTCCAGGCAGCCGGCGTGCGCATCGAGCGCGTCGATCCCGCGAGCGCCTCGGCCCGCTGGTGCGTACAGCAATACTTCTCCGAGCTGGCGAGCCGTTTCGAGGAAGGGTTCGATCCGACGCAGAGCATCGCGGCCGACGACGCAGAGCTGCGGCCACCGTTAGGCGCGTTCCTCGTGGCGAGCGTCGACGGCGAACCGGTCGCCTCTGGCGCGGTGAAGCTGATCGGACCTGGCCTCGGATCGCTCAAGCGGATGTGGGTCGCAGGCTCCGCGCGTGGCCTTGGTCTGGGCAGGCGGATGCTCGTCGCGCTCGAGGCCGAAGCGCGAGATCTTGGTGTGGCGATCCTTCGGCTCGAAACGAATCGGGCGCTCACGGAAGCGATCAGCCTATACCGGCGCTCGGGGTACGTCGAGGTCGCTGCGTTCAACGCGGATCCGTACGCCAACTACTGGTTCGAGAAACGATTGGCCTGACGAGGCTCTCATGCTCATCGTGCACGTCTTCGTTCACGTGAAATCGGATAGCGTGGACGCGTTCGCGGCGGCGACGCTCGAGAACGCGCGCAACAGCATCCGTGAGCCAGGCGTGGTGCGATTCGATGTCGTGCAGCAGGAGGACGATCCGACACGCTTTCTGCTGATCGAGATCTACCGAACTCCCGAGGATCCCGCGCGTCACAAGGAGACGGCGCACTACGCGACGTGGCGCGATACGGTCGAGTCGATGATGGCCGAGCCGCGCCGCAGCGTGAAATACCGCGCGCTCTTTCCGGAGGATTCCGCGTGGGAGCGCCCGCGGTGAACTTCGAGTTCGCCGCGCCGACGCGAATTCTGTTTGGCGAGAGACGAGTCAAGGAGACGCCACACCTCGCGTCGGCGTTCGGCTCGCGCGCGCTCGTCGTCGAGGGCGGGAGCAGACGCGCCGAACCGCTCGTGCAACAGCTGGGCGAGCGAGGGATTGCCACGACGAGATTATGCGTTGGGTCCGAGCCGACCATCCGGGCGGTCGAGGATGGCGTTAGGCAGGCACGCGAGACGCAGTGCGACCTCGTGGTAGCGCTCGGCGGCGGAAGCGTCATCGACGCGGGAAAGGCGATCTCGGCGCTCCTCACGAACACCGCGCCGGTGCGCGACTACCTCGAGGTGATTGGCAAGGCGCGGCCGCTCACCAATCGAGCCGCGCCGTTCATCGCGATTCCCACGACCGCGGGCACCGGCGCAGAGGTCACGCGGAACGCCGTGCTGATGGCGGAGGAGGAGCGGGTGAAGGTGAGCCTGAGGAGTCCGCTGATGCTTCCAGCGGTCGCGCTCATCGATCCCGAACTCACGTACACGCTTCCACCCTCGGTCACGGCAAGCACGGGGCTGGATGCGCTGACCCAATGCATCGAGCCGTTCGTGTCTCCGCAGGCGAACCCGCTGTCGGACGCGATGGCTCGTGAGGGAATCCGTCGCGCGGCGGGGGCGCTCCGGCGCGCGTTTCACGACGGTGTCGACGCGAATGCGCGGCGTGACATGGCGGCCGCGAGCCTCTGCGGCGGTCTCGCGCTCGCCAACGCGAAGCTGGGAGCGGTGCACGGCTTCGCTGCCCCGCTATGCGGCATGTTCCCGATTCCACACGGGGTGGCGTGCGCGAGGCTGCTCCCGCCGGTGGTCGAGATCAATCTGCGAGCCCTGCGGGCGAGGGAGCCTAACGCGGCGGCCCTCGAGCGGTACCGCGAGGTGGCTCGCCTCGTGACGGGGAACGCCGGCGCTCGCGCGGAAGATGCGGTGCCGTGGCTCCGCGAGCTGGTCGACGAGCTCGCGGTGCCGCGATTCTCCACGTACGGAGTTCGCGAGCAGGACATTCACGGCATATGCGCGGCCGCGCGGCAGGCGAGCAGCATGCAAGGAAACCCCATTGTCCTGACGGACGACGAGCTCGCGGAAGCGCTCCGTCACGGCTGAGTACACACTCCGGGAAGCGAATGTCGCGGATCTCGACACCCTGGTTGGTTTCACGCTCGACGAGGCGCGCGAGGCCGAGGGCGCGACGGTCGATCCGGACGTGGTCAGGCGAGGGATCGCCGCTGCCTTCGCGGACCCGCCGCTCTCGAGGTACTGGCTGGCGGAGGCGCGCGACGGTCGCGTGGTCGGAAGCACGTCCGTGGTCACGGAGTGGAGCGACTTTCACGGCGGGTTTTACTGGTGGGTTCAGAGCGCGTTCATCGTGCCTGAACGCCGCGGCCGGGGACTACTGGAGCTGCTGATGGATCACCTCGCCCGGATGGCGCGGGAAGCCGGAGCGCTCGATCTACGGCTCTATGTCCACGACTCGAACCAGCGTGCCGTCCGCGCGTACCGTCGCTCTGGCTTCACTGAGGCGCCCTACCTCATCATGAGGAGACCGCTCGACGCGGAGTGAGATGGAGCTCAGGCTCCACGGCGTTTGGAGAACGCCCACCTAACGACCGACGGCTCGGTATACGCCCACTGCCACACGTTGTGGCCCACGCCGGCGTACTCGGTGGAAAGCGGATGACCGCCCGCCTTGCGCAGCGTTGCAATGCGATCGCGCGAGACCTTCACGGGAACCGTGGGATCGGCGTCCCCGTGGAAGTTCCAGAGCGGTGTGCTGGCTGCGGCCGCGGCATTGTCGAGGGATGCGCCGCCGCAGCAGCTGACCGCTGCCGCGAAGAAGCGAGGACGCTGGGCGACCATATGCCACGCTCCCGCGCCGCCCAGGGATTGTCCCGTCACGTAGATCCGCTGCTTGTCGATCGGGAATTCCTTCTCGAGGGCGTCGATGAGCTCGAAGGCGACCCGTGCGCCCTCGCCCAGACCGGGAATCACTCGCGACTCGCTGTCGCCGGGCGCCGGCGGTCCGTAGCGCACCCACCCGCGGTCGGTCTGCGGAGCGACCACATAACACGGAAACTGTGTCTGGTTCTCGGGCAGGGCCCAGACGCGCGTCCCGAAGATGTTCCCCAGCCCCATCTGCTTCTCGTTGTCGGTGCCCAGTCCACCGCCGCCGTGGAGGTACACGACGAGCGGCAGTCGTCCGCTCGCGTTAGGCCGGAAGAGACGATAGGGCATCGCCCAGTCGCTCTTGTACGTCCGCGCCTCGAACGTCTCCGGGATCTTGCCGGATTTCGCCTTGAACGCTTCGATGAGCGCCATCCGCTGCGGCGAGTTGGGAGCTCCGGGGGCGAGCGGTGGTGTGGAGTCGCCCTGAATGGTCGGGACGACCAACGTGCCGACGGCCATGGAGCCGAGGGCAGCAAGCGCTTCTCGTCGCGTCATCATGATGTCAATTCGCGTTCCGTGCCGGCCGGCGTCTTGAACGGAATTGCAGCACGCATCCAGAACCGAGGGGTCGGACGCATGAGCGGAATGAGAGAAATGCTTTGAATCCTGCTCGATCGGGAAGCTTCCTCTCACCACGAGCCGAAGTGAAAGGGGGAACTGCCGCTCGGGATGTCACGTCCCGGAAAGCCGGTCCCCTTTTTCATTCGGCTCGTGGCGCGCGGAGCCGTGGGCGGCCTGGATGGATGCCCAGGATGTCACTCATGCCGCTCATGCGTCCGACCCCTCCGTTCTGGATGCCTGCTCTCGGCGAGCGCCAACTGCGTTTAGCGATTGTACTCGGATAGCCAGTGGAACTGACGCTCGGTCAACTGGAAGTGGCGCGGGACGCGGACGAGATCCACTCGCACCGTGTCCCCACGGATCGGCGCGATGAAGCGCAGCGATGTCGAGTCGGGCACCTCGTACCGCATAGTGAAGAGGAACGTGCTGTCGCCAGGGATCGTCGATGTCTTCCACAACGCGGCAGTACGAGCGGCGGTGTCGGGCTTGTAGCGGAAGTAGCCGCGCCGATAGCGCTGCCAGAAGACCGGGTCGCGTGAGCCGACGCTCCCGGCAATGTTGCTGTCGATGATCACGTCGCGCCATCGAAGCGAGTCGGTGCTCGTAAGCGGGATCGTGTCCCGGTTCACGACGTAGCTGCGGACGTCATACACACCAGCGGCGAACGGCCCGGCTGGTGGTGGATGCTTGGCCGCCTGGTAGCGCGTCCAGCTGGATTGCAGCGGGCCCCAGAGGATCTGATAGAGAATGAACAGCTTCACCCCGGCGCTGGCCCAGCGCTGCCACGGACGCGCGTACACCGGAGTATAGGCCGCCGTTGGAAGTGTGGTGCGATTGAGAAACAGGAACCCGATGAGCCGTTTGCTGTCGAGCGCGAGCAGGAAGAGACACGCGAACAGGAGGTGCGCCGCGTACAGCTTCACCGGGACGTCGTAGGCGAGGTTGATCATCACGACGTTCAGGAACGCGCCGGTGCCCGCGAAGAGACCAGCCGTGATTGTTCGCCGATGCAGGAGCAGTAGCCCGGCCGCCGTCTCCATCGCGCCCGAGAAGATCTCGTAAGGCGTCGAGTAGCCGATGAACATCCACGAGAAGCGCATCGGCAGGAAATCCCCGAGTGGGGTGGCGAGCTGGCTCGTCGTGGGGAAGGGCATCTGAAGTACGAACAGCTTGATGATGCCGTAGCCGAGCGCGGCGGCCGCGATGTAGTACCGCACGGCAAGCCGGAGCCAGTACAGGAGACGCTGGTAATGCGGGCGCTTCCGGTCGAGGACCGTCCACACCAGACACGCCACGGCCGCGAGGCTCAGCACCAGGCAAACACGAGCCCATGCATAAGAGGTATCGCCACTGCCGTTCACGGGGATGAGCGTCTCGCGCACCCTGAACACGTGCGCGTTGCTCGCGCGGACGGCCCAGTCCATCGCGGCGTCATAGGGGCGGAGAAGGAACGACACGCCGGGGATGAGTCGAAACCAGTCCCACGGCTCGACTGTGAAAACCAGGTAGACGAAAAAGAAGCGGAAGGCGAGGCGCTGCCACAGCGGCCAGCTCGCGCCTGGCGCGTCGCGCCGATCCGCGTCGCCTAACGGCCGATCGTGGTCCGGCGTGAACGTGGTGGCGTGTCGAGGTGATGCCGTGGTGAGTGTTTCCACGTGGGTCTCCCGGTTCCGGCGCGATGGCGGTCAAGCGTTAGCCTACGAGTCCGTCAGGCTCGTGCGCAATGTTCGGTCGGTCAGAGGTCCCCTGGCTAGTGGCTGCTCGCGCCGCGGTGCATCTTAGCGCCCACCTCCGACCATCAATGCTGGAGAGCCCATGAACCCGAAACCCACCGACGGCGTCCCATTTCCGGAGAGCGTCGTCACCCGACGCGACTTCGTGCAGAGCGCCATGGCGGGAGCGACGGCCATCGCGTTAGGGAAGCCAGCGCTGTCGTTCATCTCGATGGATGATCGCGACGCGGTGATCGCGCAGATCGCGGCGCGGCACGACGCGACCGTCAAGATGTTGCAGGACTGGATCGCGCTGCCGTCCATCGCGGCCGAGAACCGCAACTACCCGCAGGGGCCCGAGTACATGGCGAAGCTGGCGCGCGACGCCGGCTTCACGCAGGTCGACGTCGTGCCGACCGCGGGCAAATCGGGCGTCTTCGCCACGCTCGACGCCGGCGCGAAGACGTGGCTCGCGGTCTACATGATGTACGACGTGAAGCAGTTCGATCCCGCGGAGTGGAGCTCGCCGCCGCTCGAGGCCCGGATCGTGGACCGGCCGAATGTCGGGAAGATCATGGTCGGCCGTGGCGCGACGAACTCCAAGGGGCCGGAGATGGCGTGTCTCGCGGCACTGCACGCGTTCAAGGCAGCCAACGTGAAGCTGCCGGTCAATCTCGTCCTCGTGGCAGAGGGCGAGGAGGAGATCGGCTCGCCCAACTTCCGGCAGGTGGTGTTCAAGCCGGAGGTGGAGGCGGCGCTGCGCAAGTGCGTCGGCATCATTATCCCGTTAGGCAACCAGTCCCTGGACGGTGCTGTGGAAGTCGACCTTGGCGCCAAGGGCGTGGTCGAGCTCGAGCTCGTGTCGTCGGGCGAGAAGTGGGGCCGCGGCCCCAAGCTCGACATTCACTCGAGCCTCGCGGCGCAGGTGGATAGCCCGGCATGGCATCTCGTGCAGGCGCTCAACACGCTCGTCAAGGCCGACGGCCACACGCCGGCGGTCGAGGGCTTCTTCGACAAGGTGCGTCCGCTCACTCCGCCGCAGCGCAAGATTCTCGAGGACGCCATTCCAAAGAAGAACGAGGCGACGACGAAGAAAGCGTTAGGTGTGGAACGGTGGATCGCAGACGAATCGTGGCACGATTCGCTGGTGCGTCTCGTGTCGCAGCCGACGATCAACATCGAGGGGCTCGTCGGCGGCTACACCGGGCCGGGCGGGAAGACGATCCTCCCGCACAAGGCGGTCGCGAAGATCGACATGCGGCTCGTCCCGGACATGACGGCGAAGGAGACGCTGGAGCTGCTCAAGGCGCATCTCCGGAAGAAGGGCTTCGGTGACATCGAGGTGAACATGACGGGCGGGTACGACCCGACCGAGACACCGGCGGACTCGAAGCTCGTGCAGGCAATGGTGGCGACATACCGGAAGTCGGGCATCGAGCCGCTGGTGTGGCCGCGCCTCGCGGGGTCGTGGCCGGGTAACACGTTCACGGGTGCGCCGCTCAAGCTACCGGCGGGGATCTTTGGACTCGGCCACGGGGCAGGGGCCCATGCGCCTGACGAGTACTGGCTCGTGGAGTCGGCGAACCCGAAGGTGGCCGGGATGGACGGCTCGGCGCGGTCGTTCGTCGACCTGTTCTACGCGCTGGTGTGAGGGAGTAGAGCGACAAGGCCGGGCCGTTGCGTTAGGCTGGCCTTTGGGGAGGGGCGGGTGTGACCGGACGGGTGCGAGGGTACGGTTGCTCGGCGGCAGGCGACCCTATGTAGTATTTATTCCTGCGATCGCTCGCAGGATATGGCCTTACGTTACGAAGGCCATGGCTTGCACCTGAGTGTTTTTGTGATGCATGCTCGTCATGGCGTATTCGGCGAGCGTTGGTATGCTGCCTGCGCTCGCAGGACTTCGCGCGGCTCATAGTGTATAGTGACAATTCAATTGGCGTTAGGCGGCCATCAGCCAAGGATGCCATGAAAGCCTCCGTGTTCATCGCGACCAGCCTGGATGGCTTCATTGCGCGCTCCGATGGGGGGCTCGACTGGCTCCCGGAGGGCGGCGGCGAACCGCACGGCTACACTGAGTTCATGGCCACCGTGGACGCGCTCGTCATTGGACGCAAGACGTTCGAGACGGTCTTGTCGTTCCCGAATGGCCCTACGGCACGAAGCCGGTCATCGTGCTCAGTTCAAGCCCCGCGACACTCGAAGCACCGCCCGGCGCCATGTGCACATTCATGGCCGCGACGCCAGCCGAGGTCATCGATCGCTTGGCCGCACGGGGCATGGGCCATCTCTATATCGACGGCGGCGTGACGATCCAGCGCTTTCTGACGGCGGGCCTCATCCAGCGCCTGATTATTACGCGCGTGCCGGTCGTCCTCGGGACGGGGATTCCGCTCTTTGGGCCGGTCGCGCACGACCTCCGCTTCGCCCACGTGGCCACGCGGGCGTATCCGAGTGGGCTCGTGCAGAGTGAATACGTGGTTGCTGCCTAACGACCTCTGAAGCGGACAAGGGGTTTAGTGATTGTGATGGCTGCGCCATCACTCTTATATGAACCCTTTGCAGCTTGGCTCGGGCGTTAGGCGGCAATACACGCCGTTGGAAACCGAGTTGACTGACAGGTCCGTTCGGCCGCGCCGGTCCATCGGCGCTTAGCCCCAGCCCCAAGGAGCGCGCGATGCAACGTCGAGTCTTCATCCTCGTGGCGCTGATTCTAGCCGCGAGTGCTCAGGCGCCGGCCCAGCGCCCACCGAACGTCGTCCTCGTCATGATGGACGACCTGGGTTACGGCGATCTCGGCAGCTACGGCGCGTCGGACGTCCGCACACCCAACATCGATCGCCTCGCGCGCGAAGGCGTGCGCCTGACCGATGCCTACGCCAACGGAGCCGTCTGCACGCCCACGCGCGCGGCCCTCATTAGCGGACGCTATCAGCAACGTGTCGGGCTCGAATGGGTGCTCACAGTCTCGCCGACGGATCGGGAGCGCGGCCTGCCCGCCGTAGAAACGTCGTTACCGGCGTTGCTCAAGAAGAACGGATATGCGACTGGGCTCGTCGGCAAGTGGCACCTCGGCTCGAAGCCCGAGTTCGGGCCGAACGCCCACGGATTCGACGAGTTCTACGGGTTCCTCGGCGGCGCCCACTCGTACTACACCAACCGGGCTGAGATCGCGGGAGTCGGGCCAGGCGCACCGGATCTCTTCGAGAACACGACGCCAGTCGAGGCCACCGGATACCTGACGAATGAAATCACACGTCGCGCCGTCAGTTTTATCACGCGCCATGCCGACGGGCCCTTCTTTCTCGAGGTGGCCTACAACGCCGTCCACTGGCCCTTCCAGCCTCCAGATCGGCCCCCCACCGAGGCCGAGCGACGTGCCGGGCGTCCCCTGCGCCAGATGCCCGACGATTCCGTCGCGGCCACCCGGCAGGACTACGTGCGGATGCTTGAGCGGGCCGATCAGGGCGTGGGAGAAATCCTGGCGGCGCTCCACCAGCGCGGCCTGACGAACAGTACCCTGGTGGTTTTTACGAATGACAACGGCGGTGAGTGGTTGTCGCGCAACGCGCCGCTGTTCCATCGCAAGGGCACGCTATGGGAAGGCGGCATCCGGGTGCCGCTGATCCTGCGCTGGCCAGGGGAGCTCCCGCCCGGGAAGATCTCCGGGCAGGTGGCCATCACTATGGACATCACGGCGTCGATCCTTGCTGCCACCGGCGCGCGCCCTCCCGCAAGCTACCGTCCGGATGGGATCAACATCCTCCCGATCCTTCGCGGGAAGGCACCGCTCCTCGAACGCCGCCTGTTCTGGCGCTGGGCTCGGCCCGATCGCCAGCAACGCGCCGCAAGGGTCGGACAATGGAAGCTGCTGGTCGACGCCAGCCAGCTGCTGCTGTTTGACCTCAGTGTTGATCCAGGCGAACGGACCGACCTCGCTGCCCGCCGTCCGGACCTCGTGGCTACGCTCAAGCGCCTCCTGGCCGATTGGGAGGCGGATGTCGACCAGCCGGGACCCAGCCGATGAGCGGCGCACCAACAGGTGCGCATTGTGACTCGATGTGCGACTGCCCCCTAACAGACGTTGCAACTGGCAGGCGGTGAGGATGGCCGTCGCGTCCGGCGGTCTTATCGTAAAGTCGGAGCCGCCGCGGCGGCTCTCATTCTGTTCGCCTGCAGCTGAACGCTCTCCGTTAGGCGCCGACAAGATGTTTCATGCGGAAGGGCCACTACGACACTCGGTATCTCAGCGCAGACGCGTGGTTTGGGCATCCGTGCTCGCCTGTGCGGCGGCAGGCCTCGCCCTTTGGCAGGTTACCTCGCTTTGCGCATACACTCCGGCCGCGTGAGGGCCGCGAGGGAATGCGTGGGGAGCGAGCCGGTCGCGGCATACGCGCTCGCTCCCTCGCTTCAATGGCTGCCGTGACGTGCTGCCGTGAAGCGGCGGGAGAAGTCGCACCGTTGTCGGCAGTCGCCTAACGTGCACTGAAACGGCCGATCGGCTTCGCCGCCGCGTTAACCACACAACCTGCGAGCTGCCCCCGATGCGAAACGACCCCGGGCGTTCAACCCGGGGTCGTTCGTACGTCGGTCGATCGAGGATGGAGGTTGCCCATCTTCCGTCCTCCATCCCCTCTCAGTTGGGCGGATTGTAGAACCAGTCAGCATTCGTCGGCTCGCCCTCGAACACCTGGACGCGCTTGCACGAGGGACTGGGCGCCGAGTACCCGGCCGGCATCACCGTCTGGCATATCGTGTAGTAGCCCTCGCCGGTGAGTTTGATCGCGAGACGGCCGACCCGCGGGTCGAAGTCGTTCGCTCCATTGTCCACGATGGTCACGGTCGATAACAACGCGCCACTGACGTGAACGTCGATCCGGCAATTCCGATCGTTGTGCCGGTCGATCCGCCGCGCCGCCTGTCACGCCCCAGAACGCGCTGAACAGTGGATAGACGGTGATCGTCGGACCGTCGGTGATCTCGCCGTGCTTCAGCTCGTAGCGCGGGGCGTTGGCAGACTCACTACCGACCCCAACCTGGCAGCAGATGTCCTCGCCAGGCTAAGTTGCCAGCCCCTCGAGACCCACATCCCGATGCGTGCAACCCTTCTCACGATCACGACGCTCGCCGCCATCGCTGCTGCGTCTCCTCAAGTCGTCCGCGAGCGGCGCCTTACGCCTCCGACCTCTGCCGCGACGTGTACGAAGGCGACCACCGAATGCGAGCGATGGATTCTGATCCGCGGCGGGCCGTCGCGGACGAAGGTCTATGCGAGCTATCCGCTCGACGTTGCGAACCCGGGCATCGTTCGGGCGCTCGTGATGGTCCACGGCGCCGGTCGAAACGCGGATCATTACTTCGAGACGAGCACCGGGGCCGGCTTTCTCGCCGGCGCGCTCGAGAACACCATCATCCTCGCCCCGCGCTTCGCCGCGGGGAACGACACGGTCGCGCAGAATGAGGTGCTGTGGCCCGAGCGGGGCGAGAATTGGCGCTCAGGCGGCGTACTCTCCACGAATCCCACCTACGGGTCGTTCGATCTCATGGACGACCTCCTGCGCACGCTCGCCGACAAGCGGATCTTTCCGAACCTCACGAAGATCGTCGTCGCCGGACACTCGGCTGGCGGCCAGTTCGCTACGCGTTATGCGATGGCGAACAAGGTGCACGACAAGCTGAACGGCGTGGAGGTGAGCTACGTCGTTGCGAACCCGTCGAGCTACGCGTGGCCGGTCGCCGACCGTCCGCTTCCGAGCGGAACCGCGGATCCCGCGACGGCCGACAAGGAAGCGTTGGGGCCCAACGGCGAGAAGGTGAACGGCGATTTCACCTATGGGCCGTTCGACACGACGAAAGCGCCTAACTACAACCGCTGGCCGGCCGGGCTGGCGAATCGCACAGGATACACCGCCGGGTTGACTGACGATCAGTTGCGCAAGCAGCTCGTGGAACGGCCGACGACTTACCTCCTGGGCCAGGTGGACGTGTTGCCCCTCGGCGGGTTCGATTCGTCGCCGAACGCGATGGCGCAGGGCCCCACCCGACGCGCTCGTGGCGAGGCGTTCCTCAAGTACGTGAACGAAGTGCTCGGCGCCAAGCATAAGGCGATCATCGTTCCCGAGTGCGGGCACAATGATCGCTGCGTCTACACGACGGATCGTGTCTTTCCGGTGATCTTCCCGCGGTAGCTGCGCGGTCCCTTCGCCCGGAGACAATGTGGACGACGAGCTCGAAGCACTTTCCCGCGAAGAGCTCGTGGCCGAAGTACGACGCTTGCGTGCAGGGATTCGCGCGCACCGCGATAGTACGGGTCACGAGCTGTGCTGGCATCACCCGAAGTTGTGGGGGTTGCTGCCGGAGAAGACCGACCCATTGCCGGTGGTGCCGACGTGGCCAGAGTTCCTTCGCGGCTGTGTGAAGTGCCGCGAATCCCTGGACCGACAGCTTCCAGAGGCGCCCCGTTCCGATGCGCCATTCAAGCCATAGGAGTCGCGGTGTATACACCAGAACGGCCTAACGAAACAATCGATACCCGAACTACTTCCGACCAGATCCTCGCGCTCGAGCGCGAGGCCCTCGACCGCTGGGGAAGAGGCGATCCCAACGGGTTTCTCGATCTGTATGGAGCGGACGTCAGCTACTTCGATCCATCGACGAAGCTCCGTATCGATGGGCATCAGGCCATGGTGGATTACTACCGTCCCTGGGTCGGAAAAATCCAGATTGCCCGCTACGAAATGCTCAACCCGCATGTCGTTGTCGACGGCACCATGGCGCTCCTGACGTACAACCTCGTCAACTACATCCGGGACGCCCAGGGTGTGGAGTCCGTGGGCAGTCGCTGGAATTCAACGACCGTGTATCAACGCCATGGTGATACGTGGAAGACCCTCCACTCTCACTGGTCATTCACTGCGCATCCTGCCT
>JBKOYV010000199.1:0-2866 GCA_046725585.1 Gemmatimonadota bacterium
AGGATCGCGCGACGTACGACGAGCCGATGCTGTTTCCGACGGGGATCGAGTACGTGCTCGTGAACGGCGTGGTGACGATCGATCACGACAAGCACACGGGGGCCAAGGCCGGCAGGGTCTTGTACGGACCTGGGCGGCAGGTTGGGAGTCGGGAGTAGGCTGCTGGCTGCTCGCTGGTTGGCGGTCGGCATCCTCGCCTGGTCGGCGGGGCGTCGGGCCGTAGGCGGCGTTAGCGCGTAGGCCCGAGACAACGGGGCCGAGCCACCGTCCGAGAACGGGCCCACGTGCCCGCGGGCCCCGACGTCCGCGAGCGGTGGCCGCCGGAGCCGAGTGCCCCGCGCTAGCGCCACGATGATCCCGACCACCCCCGCGGCGCGATGAACCAGACGAGCCCCGCGGCGCAATGATCTCGACCTGCCGCGCCTCCGCAGAACTACGGAGGCGGATCTCCGTTTCACTCCGGGTGCATCGGTTTCGCCGCTATGCGTATCCTATGCGAGCATATACGCCGCTGATGGCGTCATCCAACCGCCCGCGAAGACGCGAAACCGTGCAGCTCGTCGTCGTTGGAATTAGCCATAACACCGCCCCGGTCAGCTTCCGCGAAGGACTGGCCGTCCCGGCCGACTCACTCCTTGGAGTGCTTGCAGAGCTGCGCGAAAGCGTGGCCGAAGTGCTCGTGCTGTCGACGTGCAACCGCGTCGAGCTGTACGCGGTGTGCGGCCACGAGGCGTCCGGGGCCGAGCTCCTTCGCCAGTTCCTCGCGACACGGGCCGGGGTCCCGCTCCGCACCGTGCGCGACTCGACGTACGCCTACGGTCACCAGGCGGCCGTGCGTCATCTGCTTCGCGTCGCAACCGGACTCGACTCCATGGTCGTGGGCGAGGCAGAGATCCTCGGCCAGGTCCGGCGCGCCCTGGTCGCGGCCCGCCAGGCCGGGACGCTCGGCCCGGTACTCGATCGGCTTGGGGACGCGGCGGTTGCGTGCGGGAAGCGCGCGCGAGCGACGACGTCGTTAGGCGACGGGGAGTCGGTCGCCTCGGTTGCCGTCCGACTCGCGGTCCGCGACGGCGACGGGCTCGACGGTGCGAACGTGGTCGTGCTCGGCGCCGGCGAGACCGCGAGATCCGCGATCGCGCAACTCGCGTCGATCCCGAACGCTCGCATCACGGTGCTGAACCGTACGGCGGAGCGAGCGGCCGAGCTGGCAGCGGCATACGACATCGTCGCACGACCGTGGGATCAGCTGCCCAAGGCGCTCGCCACGGCCGACGTAATCGTGGGGTGTACGGGCTCGCCGAGTCCGGTCGTCGACGCAGGCATGCTGCTGAGCGCTCGCTCGATCGAGGCTCGTCCGCTCGTCTGCGTCGATCTCGGCCTCCCACGCGACATTGACCCGGCCGTCGCAACGATTCACAACGTTAGGCTCATCGACCTCGAGCGGGTCGGAGCCGAGACCGCGATCCGCCGGGCCGATCGTACGCGCGATGTCGGCCAGGCCGAGTCGATCGTGGAGCAGGAGACCGAGCGCTACATGGAGTGGTGGCGTGGCCGCGGCGTCGCAGCGACCATCGCGCGACTCCACGCGCGCGCCAACGCCATTCGCGACGTGGAGCTCGAGCGCGCGCTCGCGCGCCTTCCGGGTCTCGACAGCCAAGCGCGCGCCGTCCTGCGCGACCTCGCGACGCGCATGGCGGCCAAGCTGCTCCACGAGCCAACGCTCGCGCTCAAGCGCGACCCCGAAGGCGTCAACATGGCCGTCGTCGTCGAGCGCCTGTTCGGGTTCGGCGCTGCTACCGACTTCTCGTCGGCGCGCTGCGGGCCCGAAGACCGGGCCGCCGATCAAAGCATCTCTCAGGAACCCTACGTCGCATGACTGCTGTCGCCCCTGCCAGCGTTCCCGCCCCCGAACCGCGCGTCGAGGAAGCGACACCGGTCGCCTCCCAGTTCGTGCAGTACCTCTTTCTCAAGGTCGATTCCGCATGGCGGCGTCTCGAGGCGACCACTCGGGCGACAGGGCGATCGGAGTTCGAGGAAGTCATCGCTGGCGCGGCGCCCGACGTCACCACACACGCCTACAGCACGCTCGGTCTCAAGGCGGACGCGCAGCTCATGCTGTGGTGGAAGAGCAGCAACGCGGTCACGGTCCAGGATACGTTGGGTGCCCTGCTCGCGACGGGACTCGGGAAGTACTGCGAGATCGCGCACTCGCTGTGGGGGCTCACGCGGCCGTCGATCTACACGAAGCGCCGTACGACGCAGGAGCAGGCCATCGATGAGACGACGCGGCTCAGGTACCTCGTCGTCTACCCGTTCACGAAGACCATCGAGTGGTACCTGATGAGCCGCGATGCGCGCCAGGGGATGATGAACGAGCACATGCGCATCGGTCACGATTTCGGCGACGTGCGTCAGGTGCTGCTGTACACGACGGGGCTCGACGATCAGGAGTTCATCGTCGCCTACGAGACCGACACGCTGGAGCGTCATCAGGATCTCGTGATCGCGCTGCGGTCGACGGAGGCACGCCGCTACACCCTGCGCGACACGCCCATCTTCACCGCGGTGCATCGCCCGCTTCGCGATGCGCTCGCGCTGCTCGGGTAGCGCGGCCACGATGGCACGTGCTCCGCTGCTCGTCCGCGCCGCCTGGCGGGAGGCTGTCGAACGGACGCCCGTGTGGTTCATGCGTCAGGCGGGGCGCATTCTTCCCGAGTACCGTGCCATTCGCGAACGCCTGACGCTGATCGAGATCTCACAGCGGCCCGACGTCGCCGTCGAGGTGACGCTGCAGCCGCTCCGCAGGATGCCGCTCGACGCGGCCATTCTGTTCGCCGACATCATGACGCCCCTGATCGGCGCCGGA
>JBKOYV010000053.1:0-3960 GCA_046725585.1 Gemmatimonadota bacterium
GTGCTCGCGCGCGTCCAAGCCGCGAGGGGACGTCTCTTGCCGCGCGACGTTCGACTCGATGTGACGCGCGACTACGGCGAGACAGCGGGGGAGAAGGCGCGCGAGCTGATTCTGCACCTGGGGCTCGCGACGATCTCCGTCACGCTGCTCATCCTGATGTTCCTCGGCTGGCGCGAGGCGGCGGTGGTGCTCGTGGCCGTTCCCGTCACACTCTCCGTTACGCTGTTTGCGTATTACGCCCTGGGCTACACGCTGAATCGCGTCACGCTCTTCGCGCTCATCTTCTCGATCGGAATCCTCGTCGACGATGCGATCGTCGTCGTCGAGAACATCTACCGACACTTGGGCTTGGGCGACCGCACGCCAGACGCCGCGGCGGTCGAGGCGGTGGACGAGGTGGGCAATCCCACCATTCTCTCGACGTTCACCGTCATCGCTGCGATCCTGCCGATGGCATTCGTCTCGGGGATGACGGGTCCGTACATGCGGCCGATTCCCGTCGGCGCCTCGGTGGCGATATTCACGTCGCTCGCGGTGGCGTTCATCGTGACGCCCTATCTGGCGTTTCGCCTGCTTGCGGGACACGTGCACGCGAGACCCAAGATCCACTACCCCTCGACTTCGCTCGGGGCAGGCCGCGCACACGACGGTGGGGAGCCGAGGGGCTTCGCGCGCCTTTACGCGCGCATCATCACGCCGCTCATGGATCGGCCAGCGGCGAGACGCGCGTTCTACGGAGGGCTCGTCGCGCTACTCCTGGTCTCCGTCAGTCTGCTGGCCATGAAGGCCGTGAAGGTCAAGATGCTGCCGTTCGACAACAAGAGCGAATTCCAGATCGTGATGGATCTCCCCGAGGGAACGACTCTCGAGACGACGAATGGGCTCGGACAGGAGATCGCGAAGTATCTGCGCTCTGTGCCGGAGGTGAAGAGCACCGAGGTGTACGCGGGCGCGGCGGCGCCGTTCAACTTCAACGGCCTGGTGCGGCACTATTTCATGCGCTCGACACCTAACGTCGGTGACGTGCAGGTGAACCTCGTGTCCAGGAGCGAGCGCTCACGGCAGAGTCATGCGATCGCGGTCGCGGTGCGGCCGGGGATCGACAGCATCGCGAGGCGCTACGGGGCGGCGGTCAAGGTCGCGGAGATTCCGCCCGGGCCGCCGGTGCTTTCGACCATCGTGGCAGAGGTGTACGCGGCCGACGACTCGACGCGGCTCGCCGCGGCGGCGCGGGTGAAGCAGGTGTTCGAATCGACGCCGGGCGTGGTCGATGTGGATTGGACGGTGGAGGCACCACAGCAGCGGCGCGTGTTGCACGTCGACCGTGCGTCCGCCGCGGCTGCGGGCGCGAGCGTCGAGCAGATCACACAGACGCTGCATCTGGCGCTCTCCGGCGCGCCGAGCGGCATCGCGACCTCGGCGACGGCGCGTGAAGCGACCCCGATCGTGCCACGTCTGCCGATCGAGGACCGCTCGTCAATGGACGCGCTGCTTGCGCTGCCGATCGCGACGCCGACCGGTCCGCAGCCGCTCGCTCGCTTCGTGACCGTGCTCGATTCGACCCGCGAGTCGAGCCGCGTGCGAAAGGATCTGCGCCCCGCGATCTACGTGTTGGGCGACGTGGCCGGCGCGATCGAGTCGCCGGTGTACGCCATGCTCGCGATGAACAAGAAGCTGGATGCGATCCACGTGAATGGCGCTTCGATAGCGCGCTACAACGCAGTACAGCCGGATCGCCTCGATCAGACCGCTATCAAGTGGGACGGCGAATGGCAGTTGACGATCGAGGTCCTGCGTGATCTCGGGCTCGCGTTTGCCGTCGTGCTGGTTTTGATCTACGTGCTCGTCGTCGGGTGGTTCCGATCATTCACGGTGCCGCTCGTCATCATGGCGCCGATTCCGCTCACGCTGATCGGCGTCCTGCCTGGTCACGCGATCAGTGGCGCGTTCTTCACGGCACCGTCGATGGTCGGCGTGATTGCGCTCGCCGGCATCGTCGTTCGCAATTCGATTCTGCTCGTCGACTTCATCCAGCTCGCGGAGGCACGCGGCCGAGCGCTCCGCGATGCGGTACTCGAGGCGGGCGCGGTGCGGTTCCGCCCGATCGCGCTCACCGCGGCGGCGGTCGTCGTCGGCGGAGTGGTGATGGTCACCGACCCGATCTTTCAGGGTCTCGCTGTTGCGCTCATGAGCGGCGCCGTTGTTGCGACGCTGCTCACCATGATCGTCGTGCCGATCCTGTACTGGGAGCTTCGCCGGCATGACGTCGCGTGGGCGTCGGATCCGGAGAACGCTCATGTGCACCCTGACGCCCGCGTGGCTGCCTAACGTCGATTCGCCCATCATGCCCGGCTCGCGCCCAATCTTGTCCATCAAGACCCTCCCACCGCGACAGGAGTTTTGGTATTCTGAGTCCACAACCTCGCGCACTATCCCCATCTCGGGCTTGAGCTCTCTCGTGAGAATCCCGTTCCTTCCCGGTTGGAGCCTCCTGCTCATCGTAGCTCCGCTCTCGCTCGCCGCACAGGACATCCCCCGGGGCGAATACGCCGATCGCCGTCGGGCGCTGATAGAGCGGCTTCCTGATGGCATCACCCTGCTTCACGCGACGCCACGCGAGAAGCCCGAGAGCGAGCCAGGCTTCATCCAGAACGCGTCGTTCTTCTACTTCACGGGGTTGGGCGGCGTGCCTAACGCCGTTCTCGCGATCGATGCGCCTCGCCGCGAGGCGCGGCTTTTCGTTCCACCGAAGCCGCGAGCCTTCGGCTTCCCCGTCGACGGGGTCGTGCCCGAACCGTCGAGCGCCGCCACGCTCGGCCTCACGCAGATCGTATCGTGGGACTCGTTGATCCCGTACGTTCGAAGCCGACTGAGCGACGGGGTGAAGACGCTCTACGTCGATGAAGCCCGGCGGGCCGGGTCACCCGGCGTTCCCTCAGGGATGCGCTCAATCGCGGGCGACCAGGAGCTCTGGGCGCAAAGTCTCTCCGCGACATTCCCCGACGCCCGCATCGCGAGCGCCGCTGAGACGTTTCGCGCGATGCGCTTCGTCAAATCACCCGCGGAGGTTGCCGCGCTGCGTGACAACGCGAGGGCGACCGCGATCGCCGTGCGGGCCGCGATGCGCGCCGTGACTCCCGGCGTTCGCCAGCGCCAGGTCGAGATGCGCGCCGCGCAAGCGTGCCTCGACGCCGGAGCCGTCGGGCCATCGTTCTGGCCGTGGACGATGTCTGGTCCGAATGCGCACATCCCGATGCTCGTGCGATCCGTGTACTCGTACGACCAGCTCGATCGCACGATGAAGACCGGTGAGACCGTGCGCATCGATCTCGGCTGCACGAACCATGGGTATGGCGGCGATGTCGGGCGCACCGTGCCGGTTTCGGGCAAGTTCACCGCCGGACAGCGCGAGATATGGAACTTGCTCATCGACGCGTATCGCGCCGGCATGAGAGCCATGAAGCCGGGCGTCTCGATCGCCCAGGTCATGGCCGCGAGCCGCGCCGAGATCGAGCGACAGACCGGATCCCTCAGGACGACGGAGGGCAGAGAGGCCGCCAGAATCCTGTTGACGCCCGACGGCATGTCGGGATGGAGCATCCACGGCGTAGGTGTCGAGAGCGGCGAGACGCCTCTCCAGACTCTGGTGGCCGGAGCGGTGATCGCGTTCGAGCCGATCTTCTCGGTCGGCGCCGACGCCTACTATCTCGAGGACATGATCCATATCACCGCAACGGGTGTGGAGGTGTTGAGCGTGGGGCTTCCGTACACGGCGCCGGAGATCGAGGCCACGATGCGTGGCCGTTAGATGCACCCGACCATCTCAAAGCGCAGCTACCGCGGGAAGATCACCGGGAAGACAAGATCCGTCGTGTAGATGCACCGATCGTTGTGCCCGCACTCGGGAACAATGATCGCCTTGTGCTTCGCGCCAAGCACCTCGTTCAGGTACTTCAAGAA
>JBKOYV010000305.1:0-6029 GCA_046725585.1 Gemmatimonadota bacterium
ACACGCGAGACTGTACTGATCCGCACGACCATCGACGTGCGGATCTGCGGACGCCTGCTCGGGACTCATGTACGCGGGTGTGCCGACCGACAGCCCGGCACCCGTTAGGCGGTCGCTGCGCGCCAGACTGGGTGCACGAGCTATCCCGAAATCGGCGACGAGCGCGTGACCGGCCTGCAGCAGGATGTTTTCCGGTTTGATGTCGCGATGAATCACACCGTTCGCGTGCGCGTAGCCGAGCGCATCGGCCACCTCGCGGGTAATCCGCAGCGCCTCGGCCGTGTCGAGCGTCTTCTCGCGTTCCAGACGAGCCCGCAACGACTCGCCCACCACGAGTGGCATTACATAATAGAGGATCCCGTCATCGCTCCCCGAATCGAACAGCGGAAGGATGTTCGGGTGCGAGAGCTTGGCGGTCGTGTGGATCTCGCCCAGGAACCGCTCGCTGTCGACGGACGCGGCAACCTCCGGGTGCAACACCTTGATCGCGACAGACCGGTCATGGCGTTGGTCGGTCGCCTGATAGACCGTAGCCATCCCGCCCGATCCGAGCTCGCGCTCGAGGCGGTAGCGCCCGGACAGGGCCTTCGCAAGACGTGGGTCTAGAGGCATCTCGAAGGCAGGGGAGTAAGAGGGAGCCTACCCTCGAAAACTGACGGCGATGAGCGTGGCGTCAACGGCTGTCACACGCGCGTCATGACACGGCTGACGCCGCCGCGGGCGTACGCATTTGTGCGCGACGCGCAACCTGGCCGGCGCGATTCGACGCGACCCGGCAGGGAAAGATTTCGCAAGCGCGTTCGGGCCGCCGATGCGATGATTCGGCATGACATACACGCAACACACTGAGCGGGTCCCCTCGGCTGCCGCGCTCGTCGCGCGCGAGGTCGAGCGCTTTCCGCGGGAGGTTGGTGCGCTTCCCGTGGCGCCTAACGTGACGCCGGCGGAGATCCGCGCCGACCTGGCCGAGCGGTTCTCGTTCGCCGAGCCCAGGCCGCTCGAGGCGATCGTGGCCGATGTCGCCGACATGATGCGGCGCTGGACACTGCACGGGACGCATCCGCGCTATTTCGGGCTCTTCAACCCCGACGTCCACGAGGCCGGTGTCTGGGGTGATGCGCTCGCAGCGCTGTACAATCCGCAGGTTGGTGGGTGGTGGCACGCCCCGGCGGCCGCGGAGATCGAGCGTCACACCCTCCGCTACCTCGCGCGCGCGATGCGCTGGGATCCGGACGCCATGACGGCGCACTTCACGACGGGGGGGAGCGAGGCGAACCAGACCGCCGTGCTGGCGGCGATCGCGTCGCGTCACGGCGACACGTTGCGCGACGGGCTGGCGATCGCCGGCGTCCGGCCTGCCATCTACGTCTCGCGCGAGAGCCATCATTCCTTCCACAAGATCGCGAGGATGTCGGGGCTCGGCGACGATGCCGTCCGAGTCGTCGAGGTCGACTCCCGATGGCGTATGGATCTCGCCACGCTCCCGGCGCGGATTGCAGCCGATCGTGCGACGGGATGGCAGCCGATGATGGTCGTGGGCACGGCGGGTACCACGGCCGGCGGTGCGATCGACCCGTTGCCCGAGCTTGCTGCGCTCGCGCGGCGCGAGGGGGTGTGGTTCCACGTCGACGCCGCGTGGGGCGGCGGCGCGCTCGTGTCTCCGTCGTTAGGTATCCACCTCGCCGGCATCGAGCTGGCCGATTCGGTCACCTGGGACGCGCACAAGTGGCTCTCGGTACCGATGGGAGCGGGGATGTTCTTCTGCAAGCACCGCGAACCGCTCAGGCAGATGTTCGACATCGAAACCGGGTACGTGCCGGAAGGGGTCGAAGGGGAGGATGATCTCTATCGCATGAGCATTCAGTGGTCGCGTCGCCATATCGGGCTCAAGGTGTTCTGCACGATCGCCGCGCTGGGGACCGATGGGTTGCGTGGGGCGATCGAGCATCAGGCGGCGATGGGCGAAGCGCTGCGAGCGAAACTGGTCGAGCGGGGATGGACCGTAGTCAACGATTCGGTGCTCCCGGTCGTTTGTTTCACGCATCCGCGTGTCACTGACGGATCGTGCTCGGCGGCGGGCATCGCTCGGCGCGTGTGTCGTCGTGGGCGGGTGTGGATTTCGGAGGTGCGACTGACCGGCGAGGCGCCTGCGCTCCGCGGGTGCATCACGAGCTACCGCTCGATCGAGAGCGACCTCGACATCCTGATCGAGGAGTTGGAGCGAGCATTGGATGCCGAGTGTGTGTAGGGCGAGCGCCGTTCCCCGTTAACGAACGCTCTAGGCCATGTCGCCTGACCTCGATCATGTCACGCGCGTCGCGATTCTGGTGCTCGCCTCGAGCGCCCTGAGCGTCGCGGTAGAAGCGGCCGGCGCGCAGGCACAGCCCGTGTTCGACGGTGCGCCTGCCGCCAGCTGGATCGCCCCGCCGGACATTCCCGGCGATTCGTTCGTCGTCTTTCACGCGCGCCGCACCTTCGATCTGCCAGCGCGCCCCGCACAGTTCATCGTGCACATCTCGGCCGATAACCGGTACCGGCTCTTCGTGAACGGCGTTGCAGTGGCGAGTGGCCCGCAGCGGTCGGACATCGCGCACTGGCGGTACGAGACCGTGGACCTCGCGCCTCGCCTCCATTCCGGGCCTAACGTGCTCGCCGTGGTCATTTGGAACTGGGGAGCAGCGCGGCCGGTCGCCCAGCACAGCCATCGAACCGGCCTGCTCGTGCAAGGGCACAGCGCCCGCGAGGCTGCCCTCGTGAACACGGGGCCGGGATGGAAACTCTTCGTCGACTCCGCGTACGCGCCGATTGTCATCACGAACGCCACGGTCGGCGGCTATTACGCCGCGGCGCCAGGCGAGGAGGTGAATGCGCGCCGGTACCCATGGGGTTGGGAAGCCGAGCGCTACGACGATACGCAGTGGCGACCCGTGTCCGCGGCGCCAACAGGCGGCCCGGCCGCGCCGCTCGCCGCCTTCGACGTGCCGCCGGGAAGCGCGGTCGTCGGACGGGTGAGTCTCCGTGACGTCGCTCATCCGACCTACGGCGAGGTCCTCGGCTGGCAGCTCATGCCGCGCTCGATCCCACCGATGGAGGAGACGCCGCAGCGCCTGACGAGCGTGCGCCGTGCCTCGGGCGTGGAGGTCCACGACGGATTCCTTCGCGCCGCGGGCGATCTCGTCATCCCGCCGCGCACGCGGGCCTCCGTCCTGGTCGACCAGTCGCATACGACCAACGCCTATCCAGTGCTCGAGACCAGCGGCGGCGCGGGGAGCACGGTCACGCTCACCTACGCCGAGGCGTTGATCGACGCCCAAGGGAACAAGGGGAACCGGAACGACGTCGACGGGCGCACCATCCGGGGCATCCGCGACGTGTTTCATCCCGACGGCGGTGGACACCGCGTCTTCCAGCCGCTCTACTGGCGATCGTTTCGATACATCCAGCTCGACATCGAGACGCGCGACACGGCGCTCGTCGTGCACGACCTCCACGGCGTTTTCACCGGCTACCCGTTTCAGGAGCGGGCTCGCTTCACGAGCGACGTCCCGTGGCTCGCCGACGTGTGGCGTATGGACTGGAACGGGGCTCGGATCGGCGCATTCGAGACGTACATGGACACGCCGTATTATGAGCAGCTGCAGTACGTGGGCGACACGCGACTCCAGGGACTCATCTCGCTCTACATGAGCGGCGACGATCGGCTCGTGCGGCAGGCGATCGAGCACTTCGATGCTTCGCGCATTCCCGACGGGATCACGCAGAGCCGGTATCCATCCGCGCTGCCGCAGCTCATTCCTCCCTTCTCGCTCATCTACGTCGCCATTGTGCACGACTATCACGTGCACCGCGACGACCGATTGTTCGTCAGGCAACGTCTGGCTGGGATCCGCGGCATCCTCGACTGGTACGCGGCGCACGTCGACAGCACGGGAATGCTGGGACCGATGGAGCACTGGAATTACGTCGACTGGGCGCCGCAGTGGCCGGCCGGCGTGCCCGCCGGCGCTCTCGACGGCCACTCGGCGACGATCACACTCCTCTACGCGTACGCGCTTCAGCGCGCCGCGGCGCTCGAGGCGGACGCGGGCGCGCCGGGGATGGCGACGGCGTATCAGGCGCGCGCCGAGTCGCTCCTCGCCGCCACGCGGGCGCGCGCGTGGAGCTCGGCACGCGGCCTGTTCCGCGACGCGGCTGGCGTGGAGGCGTACAGTCAGCAGACGAACGTGCTGGCTGTCCTGACCGGTGCGGTCCCGCGCGCGGCGCAGCGGAACCTCATGGAGCGTGTGCTCGACGATACGACGCTCGTCCGCGCCACGTACTACTTCAGCTTCTACGTTTTCGAGGCGCTTCGCGACGCCGGGCTCCCCGACCGATACCTCGAACAGCTCGCCCCGTGGCGCAACATGCTGTCGTTAGGTCTGACGTCGGCGCCCGAAAACCCCGAGCCGACACGCTCCGACTCCCATGCCTGGGCGGCCCACCCGAACTACGGCCTCCTTGCGACCGTGCTCGGCGTGCGGCCCGGCAGTGCCGGCTTCAGGACCGTACGCGTCGCCCCGGCGCTCGGCCCGCTCCGCCGCGCCGAGGGTCGCGTGCCGCACCCGTTAGGCGACATTGACGTGGCACTCGAGCGCGACGGAGCGGCGGGGCTCCGCGCGACGGTCACCCTCCCGGCAGGTCTTGCGGGTGAGCTCGTATGGAACGGCAGGCGCGTGCCGTTGCACGCAGGCAGGCAGACCCTCAGGTTCTAGTGGAGCAGGGACTGGGGACTAGGGACTGGGGACTCGGCTGGGGTGCTATTAGCGCCGAGGAGATCTCCTCGCGAAAAGAAGGCTCCCGGCCGAGTCCCCAGTCCCCAGTCCCTGCTAACGCCGGCCGACACTCTCGCTATCGGGGGCAACGTGCATCGACGACTGCGGCGGGTTTCCAGCATCTTCCCTGTCCTGGCAGTGGTAACGGCGTTAGGGTGCAGCTCTGCCGGCCGCGACACCGCGACGACAGACTCGAGCGCCGCGGCGCCGAGCGCGTCGAGTGCCACTCCAGCGGAGCTCAAGCTCGGCGGTGACTTCCAGGGCCCGCTCGGCGTGCAACTGTACAGCTTTCGCGAGGCCTTCAAGACGGACGTCCGGGGGACACTTGCCCGCGTCCGTGCCCTCGGCTTCCGCGAGGTGGAGCTCGCGGGCACGTATGGCATGAGCGCGCAGCAGTTCCGGCAGGCGCTCGACAGTGCGGGCCTGACCGCGTCGTCCATGCACGTGGGCTACGACCAGCTGCGCGACAGTCTCGCGTCCGCGCTGGCCGCCGCGCGCGTGCTCGGCCCGAAGTACGTCGGGACCGCGTGGATCCCGCATCCCGACGGCCCGATCACGGTGGCGCTGGCACGGCAGGCCGCGGCCGATTTCAACCGCTGGGGCAAGGCGGCGCGCGCAGAGGGACTTCAGTTCTTCTACCACGCCCACGGTTACGAGTTCAAGCCGGGGCCTGATGGCGTACTGCCGATGGACGTGTTGATGCGGGAGACGGATCCGGAAGCGGTGAAGTTCGAGATGGATGTGTTCTGGGCGTCGCTCCCCGGCAACGACCCGGCGGCGCTGCTCAGGAAATACCCGGGTCGATGGCAGCTGATGCACATCAAGGACATGAAGAAGGGCGTGGTGACGGGTGTGCACACCGGGAGCGCGAACCCCGACTCGAGCGAGGTGCCGACGGGCACCGGGCAGACCGACTATCGCGCGGTCCTCCGGGCCGCGAAGGAGGTCGGCGTCGAGCGTTATTACCTCGAGGATGAAACCGCTCGGCCCTTCGAAACGGTGCCGTTGAGCATCACGTGGCTGGCGACGGTGCGGTTCCAGTAGTCGAGGCGTCTAACGGCCACGCATCGCGGCCTCGATCTCCGGCGCCGTGTACGGAAGCCCGGCGCTCAACACCTCCACACCCGTTGCGGTGACATAGATCATGTCCTCGAGATAGTAGGTGTCGGCGCCGACCGAGAAGATCGGCTCGAACGCGATCACCGCTCCGGCCACCAG
>JBKOYV010000435.1:0-12870 GCA_046725585.1 Gemmatimonadota bacterium
CCAGTTGTACTGATTGCAGCGTCGCATGGTTGGTAATTCGAGATCGACGAATACGCATGTAGTATTCGAAGATTGAGCGCGCCTCAGCGCGATTGCCACAGTGAAGCAGCCCGGCGACAACTGCAGCGGTCTCAAAATCCCGCACGCCTGCGTCACGGGTTCTTAGATGGAGGCTGACAAGCCTTCTCAGCACCTGGCGTGGAATTCGCCGCTCGCCACTCCGCACGCGTAAGAGGACGTCAAGCGCGAGGATCGATTGCTCACCTCGGCTTGCGGGCGTCGTCCTTTTGAGATCTTGCGATTGCTCGAGGTAGTGTCGTGATCGCGCGTAATCCGCTCGCATGAACTCGATTCGTGCCTGCGTATAAAAGTGATCCGATCCTCGAAGGCCGTTGACAGTTGCGTCAGCGTCAAGGCTTACCACTATTGGCGCCCATTGCAGTGCGAGGTCGAGATTCTCACAGTCCAACGCGACGCCTTCGAGATAGAACGCGGCGTTCCACATCTCTCCGCGTAGCCCGAGCGAAGACGCTTGTTCGTAGGCTTCCGTCAGCGCGCAAACGGCACCTTGGATGTCATTGATGCGTCGCAGCGGTACACTGACCCATCGTAGCGCACGCAATAGGCCGGCTGAATTTCTACTTCGCCGTTCGGCTTCAATTAATCGTATGCCGTCAGCGAGCGCTTGGTCGAGACTGCCGAACGCAGTGTGATAGATCAGCCGCGCCTTCGACCTTTCGACGTCCTCGCGGGGTGTACTGGCGTCTAGAGATTCGATGACGCTAACAATGCGTTCAGCCTCGAGTTTTCGATGCTGGTTATCCGCAACAATCAGCACGAGCACCGCCATCTGAAGGCGATGGAGTGTCGGTGCCCGGTTGTCTAAGACGCGCTTCATTGCCGGACGCATAATCTGGCCGTCGCAGTCACGCCACCACCGTGCCTCGAACAACGAGATCTCGTCGTCCGAGTACTTTTGCGCAGGCACATGGGCTCCGACGAGCAGTGCACGGCGCTCCACGAGTGATTGGACTACTCGTTCCCAGTCGTAGAGCAGTCGATGTGCTCGACTGAGTCGTAGGAGTCGGTCTGCGTGCTGCTCCGGTGTCCTACAGTAGCGCTCTGCCCGCGCGCACAGGTCGGCGGCCTCCTTCGGAAGACCGAGATACAAGAGTTGGTCGGCGATAAGGCTCGACAACGCCAACGCCCGTGCCGGCTCGTCGGCGGCGTCCCAGTGACGCGCGCAATCCCACGCCAATGACGCCGAGGGCGTGGCTCGCAACTCCTCATCGAGGAGTGCCGCGCATCGACGATGGAGGTAGCCGCCTAACGTCGCGTTGATGCCCCGCAACACTGCGTCGCTCACCAGGTCGTGACGACACGCGACGCGTCCATCGCGAAATGCAACCAATCCGGCCGCCTCGAGCTCGGACAGCGCCTGCGCCATCTGATACGGTGCGAGCCCGAGGGTCGCCTCGACGCGTCCGAGTGTCGACTGGTCGCCAAGAACGGCACAGGTTTGTAGGATAAGGCGTGCCGTCGGGGGCAACCCGTCGATTTTTCGGTCGAGCGCAATCTGCAGCGACGCCGGCAGCGAATCGCCCGCTTCGGGGCGACGACAATGCGTCGACAACTCGACGAGGAAAAACGGGTTCCCGTTGGCCAGATCAACCGCCCAGTCGATCAGCGCCGATCGATTCGCCGCCTCCTCTGGAGTAAGGTCGTGAGCAATCACCGCGCGCGCCTCGGACGGACTGAGACGCGGCACACGAAGCAACTGAACATCGGTGCGACCATCTAGCAGGGCTCCAGGCGCACCGAACGGCCGTGTGGCAATCAGCAGTGTAAGTCCATGCCCGACGCAGCGCGTTGCGTCTATCAAGACTTCCAACGTCGGACGATCGAGCGCGTGCGCGTCATCGACCGCGACGAGAACCTCACCTTCAGCAAGGACCGCTTCAATGAGATCGAGAACGGCTCGTCTAAGCATCGCGAATCGGAACGTCGAGTCCGTTCGGTCTTCCGGGACTGAGCTCTCGCTCTGAACACCTCGCACGAGCTCAACCAACCGCGCGTACGACGGCGGCGAACACCCAACCGCGCCAGGTAGCGCAAGCAGGTGCGGAAGCAAATCGAACAGCCCCGCCAAAGGCCGCTCCCCACCCGCCGTGCTCGGGCGATACTCGACGCACCGAATCCCCTTCAACGCGGCAATTCGCAGCCCCTCGTTGAGCAACCGGGTCTTTCCTATCCCCGGCTCCCCCGAGAGCGCCAATATGCGCGTTCCCTTCGCCCCGCTCGCTATCCACGACGTGAGCTCGGCGAGGATTGCCGAGCGGCCCGTGAGTGGTGCCTCCCGGAAGGCGCTGGAACCGCGCCGCTGCGACAGCTCCAGAATTCTCCGTCTGAGCGCGGCAGTGGCCCTCACCGCTTCCTCGTCGGCCCGACGCTCGATCCGGTATTGATCCAGCACACCGAGCGCCTCCCCTCGGCTGCCCGCGACCGCGAGCGATTCGGCGAGCGCAAACGTCGCCTCGCCGTTCAGCGGATCGAGGTGCAGGCAGGCGCGGGCGAGCGCGATCACGTCGCCGTGATCGCCGACAGTCCGGGCCTCCGCGATCGCGGCCAGCAGGCACCCGCGCAGCGTGCCACACACGCGCTCCCGCTCCGCCTCGACCCACCGCGCGAACCGCGGCGAGAACGTTGGCGCGTAATGCGGGAGGTAGTCCAGGCGCGTCGCCTCGTAGGCCGACCTAACGACGGCCTGCCCACTCCGCGAGTACGTCACATAGTCGCACTCGACCTCCGTCTCGCGCACGACGACGACCGAGTCCGGCGTGTCGAGTGGCGCGCCAAGCTTCCGCAGCTGATACAGCGCCTGACGCAGGCGGTGTCGCGCGCTGCTCGGCGTGCTCTCCGGCCAGAGGAGATCGAGCAGGTCGGATCGGGCGACCGTGTGTCCGGGGCTGCTGCTCAGAAACAGCAACAGGGCGAACAGCACGTCTGATTCGGGTGTGACGGCATGCCCGTCCACCTCGATCACGCATTGCCCTAACGCCCGCAGACGGATCACCCGATCCCCTCCCGTTCGGACCCGTGAAGGTCGCCTCGGAGGTAAGGAAAGGCAACGCGTCAGTCAGGCGTCATTTGGGGGCGGTCCCTGATCGCTGGCCCCATGGGGCTCGTATCCCCGGCTATGGAGCCGGTGGCCCATAGCCGACCCCATCGGGCGATGCCCCGACCCCGATCTTCCTCACCAGCTTCCTGTCGACCAGGTCGATCACGCCCACGGCCGGGTCGTTCGCGAGCGTCACGAACGCCGTCCTGCCGTCCGGCGCGATGGTCACGCCGCGCGGTGAGCCTAACGCGTCCAGCTTCCACACCACCTTGCGGGTCGCGACGTCCGCGACGTGCACCGCGTTGCCCTGCGGGTCGCAGATGATCGCCGTCTTGCCGTCTGGGGAGATCGCGAGCCGGTAGGGCAGGGAGAAGCCGCTCAGCGTCTCGACGATCCTGCCCTCCTTCGTGTCGATCACGCTCACCGTGCCGTTGGTATTGCTGCCCGCCCACACGGTGCTGCCGTCCGGGGCGACTGCGATGCCCTCCGTGCGCGGTCCGGTAGGGATCATGCGCACGAACACCTTCTTCGCCAGATCCATCTCCGACACCGCCCCCGTGCCAACGTCCGACGTCCACGCGCGAGAGCCGTCCCGCGTTAGGCTGACCATGTGGGACCCCTGTGCGTTCGTCGGAATCGCGGCTTCCACCGTGCCGCTCTCGATGTTCACGAGCACGATGTTCTGCGTCGCTTCGGACGTCACGACGACACGCGATTCGTCGCCCGGCAGGAACATGGCGCCGTGCGGCCGCGTGTACTGCCCCAGCGATATCTTCCGCTTGAGCGTGCCGGCTTTGATGTCGATGACCGCGAGCTCGTTCCCGGGCGTCTGCGTGCCGTAGATCGTCACGACGCCAACCCGTCCGCTCGACGCGATCACCGCCTCGTGAGGACCGGTGCCGACGTCGATGAACCGCATGCTATCGGTGGCGAGGTCGACGAGCGATGCGTTCGCCGACTGCTGGTTCGCCACGAGCAAATGGCCGCGCCGCGCAGCCTGCGCGCGCAACGGAGCGGTCAGCATGGCAAGCGCGATCGCTGAAGCGAGTGCGCGACGGGCGAGGTTGCCGGGAGCGGACATCGGAGGCCTGGGGAGTCGGGTCAGGTGCGGTCCGGCAGCGTACCGGACCCGCGCAGAGCAACTTCGCTGGATGGTTCAAACGGAGGGTAGTACCAGCTTGGTCGGGCTCGAACCAACCACTCGACGTGCGGAGCCCCATTGCGCGATGCTCTAACGGTCGGTCAGCAAACCTGCCAGCCAGTGCAGCGTGTTGAGCACGAACTGCGGATTCCCGGCTGCGTACAGCGCGTTCATCCCCATCGGCAGCCGCTGAGGTCCGTGACGTGGGCCGAGAACATCGCGGCCTCACCGAAGACGCCGGAGGCGGCCGGCGCCAAGTCGGATGAGGGCGATCGGGCCCTGGCCGCGCGGATACTACGGGCCGCCACGTAGCCGCGGTACGAACGCCGTGTCCATCAGCTGTTGCGCGGGCAGCGCGGTCGCGGCAAGCGTCACCGCGAGCGAAGCGCGGGCGAGTGTCGCGACGATTGCGCTCATATCGTGCCGCCAAGGTACCGCTTCCGCTCTCGCTTGGGAAAGTGCTCGATTGCGTACCGCAACGCCGTCCTCGGCATCGCACCGTGGTGCTCCCGCAGGAACGCGACCTCCACGGCTCGATCGCGCTTGCCGATCTCGCGCAGCATCCACCCGACCGCCTTGTGAATGAGATCATGGCGATCGTTCAGCAGCAGCGTCGCGATGCGAAGGGCAGGTGCGAACCGACCTTGCTTGATCCAGTGGAACGTCGCGAGCATCGCGATCCGCCGTTCCCAGAGATCCGGCGATCGGGCGAGTCGTTCGAGCACGTCGAGCCTGTCTGGACCGATGTGCGGGCCGACGATGTACTCGGCCGACGCATCGACCAGATCCCAGTTGTTGATGTGTCGGGTGTGTGCGAGATAGGCGTCGTAGACGGCTTGCTTGTCGGGATCCTCGCCACGCTTGTAGATCCCGACCAGAAGGAGCAGCCCGAGGAGACGCTCCTCGTGCCACCTGGACTGCAGCAGCACGAGTGCGTCGTCTGCCGACAGCGTACCGTATTCGCGCGCGAGACGGCGAAGCACAGGCACGCGAACGCCAAGAAACCTGTCGCCCTCGCCGTACTGGCCGGGGCCCGTCCTGAAGAAGCGCTGCAGGTGGACCGCGTCGTCGGCGTCGGCTTCCGCGCGCAGCTCGCGACGGAGCCTGCCTAACGTCGGCCGACGTTCCGTCATCCGTTGCCGGAACGTGGCTCGAGCGACGACTCGTGAAGTCGCTCGAGCTTCTGCTGCACGCCCGTTGGAAGCAGGAGGTCATCCGCGATCGCGGCGATCTCCTCGGCCTCGCGCCACGCCCGTTCCAGCTCACCGAGCTCACCTTCCATAGCCCGGCGTTCCGCCTCCTCGTGCAGCGCCATCTCGAAGGCGAGTCGCTGCACCCGGGTCAATCCGAAGAGCCCGTGGTCGGGCATATCGTGCATCATGGTGAGGCGCCTAACGTGACGCGGGGACGGCTGAGTCATGATGCGCGCCGTCTGCGACAATCTCTCGAGATAACCTTCCGAACCATGGCGCTCTTCGAGCTCGTTCACCGCCTCGGCGATGGTCTGCTTCGTCCCGCCGTAGCGATTCACTTTGGGCATGAGCAGCGACGCGACGCGCATCGCCTCCTGTCCCTCGAACCGCGAACGGCCGCTCTCGTGTCGGAGATCGAGCGCGATGGGAGCGAGCGCTCCGGGCTCCAACGACGTCTCGGACAGATGCCCGAGGCGCACGCGCAGGATCTGCCTGTCCTCCGTGCGGATGCGCGCGACCACGCTGCGGGGGTTTCCCCGCACGGCCGTACGGGCGAGGCGCGCGAGTATCCAACCGAGCCCGCCAACGCCAACGCCAGCCGCTACGCCACCCGCGACGACCGCACCGATCGCCGTTAAGCCGGCGCCGGCTACCAGCATCTGCCGACGACGCCGGCGGCCGAACTGATCCCCATAGCGCCACGCGGCGAACTCGGGTCGCAGTGGCTCCCCGATGCGCACCAGCTCCGTCCCGTCGCGCAGCCGGGCCAGCCCGATCTGGTCGGTGGCGGCGCGGAGACGGGTTCCGCGGTAAAGCCGCTCCGCCTCCTCGATGGCCTCCCAGCGCTCCTCGAGCGGCGTGAGGTTCCACCGCTCGCAAGCGGGGCACACCACCCAGAGACGGCCCTTCGCCGAGTCGAACGCGAGTCGTCGTCCGACGGGGAAATGCTCGATCGACTCGTTGGAGCCGAGTGGGCGATTACAGAAGAGACAGGTGGCGTACATCGCCGTGAGCCTCGCGCTGCTGGCGGGTGATCTGCCGCGTCGGGACGCAACGCGTCGAAAGCTAGCGCACGTACCCGTGGTCGGGCTCGATTGATCTCCGTCGAGGTCGGCGTGGATGATCGCTGCCCGACCTGCGAAACATGATGGTCATGCGCCCGCCTCATTTGCCGCGCCGGGCGGTGCGGCCCAATTTCGCCGCATCACGCACGCTCGCATGACCCCTCTCTTCGCCTCGCTACTGACATGGCTCTCGAATTCGACACACGGCTCGTTCGGGTTCGTGCGAACGGCACGAACTATCCGCTCAGCGAGCCGATCGTGCTCGCAACGACCTACTCCGCGCCGTCAGCCGTTAGGCATCGTGAGATGTTCCAGGACGGCTCGACGACGTTCTACCGGCGCTTCGGGAACCCGACGGCCGCGGCGGCCGCGCGGCTCATCGCCGATCTCGAGGGCGCGGAGGAGGGAATTCTCTTCGGTTCCGGCATGGGGGCGATCTCCACTTCGCTGTTCGCGATTCTCCGCTCGGGCGATCACGTGATCGCCTCCCGGGAGATCTTCGCCCAAACGCGAACGGTTCTCGACACGACGCTGCGGGGTTACGGCGTCGAGACGGAGTTCGTGGACGCGCGCGTTGCCAGCGCCGTGACGTCGAGAATCAGGCGCAACACGCGGTTGATCTACGTGGAAACGCCATCGAATCCGCTGCTCCACATCGTCGACATCGCGGCGATCGCCAACGCGCTGAGGCCCGGGATCGAGCTGTACGTCGACGCCACGTTCGGAAGCCCCGCGCTTCAGTCGCCGATCCAGCTTGGCGCCACGTTGAGCCTTCACTCGGCGACGAAGTTTCTCGGGGGGCATTCGGACGTGCTCGGCGGCGTGGCGTCCGGGCGTCGCGAGCTGATCGCCCGGATCCGAGACATGCAGATCCTTGTCGGAACCGTTCAGGACCCACACGCCGCGTGGCTCCTCATGCGAGGGATCCGCACGCTCGGCGTGCGAATCAGGCGCCAGGCGGATAGCGCGCTCACCCTCGCCCGAAAGCTCTCGTCGCATTCCGGCGTCGAGGCGGTGTTCTATCCGTTCCTCGAGAGCGATCCGGGCTACCCGATCGCGTCGAAGCAGATGCGCGGCGGCGGCGGGGTGGTGTCGTTCGTCGTGAAGGGCGGAACGAGTGCCGGCCGGCGTTTTGCCGACGCGCTGCAACTCATCCCGATCGCGACGAGCCTGGGCGGCGTGGAGACGATCGTCGAGCTGCCGTACGACCTCGACTTCGGAACGGACGAGGGCGACAACGGCGCCGCCGATTCGCCGTTAGGCGGGACGGTCCGGATGTCGGTCGGCCTCGAGGACGTGAAGGACCTCTGGGCCGACCTCGATCAGGCGCTTCGCGCCGCGGGTGTCACGCCGAGCGGGTGACGACGCGCGGAGGCTTCGACGGCGTGAGCGTCGGCTCCTTCGGGGACGCCGCGTCGGCCGCGACCTGCTGCACGGCGGATGCGAAGCACTGGACGTGAAGCGCGCTCACCCCCGTGGCGAGCGTGACGAGCTGCCATCGCCGCCGAAGCCCTTGCCCGATGCGCAATGCCGTCACTCGCCCGGCGCGGACCGCCGCGTCCGCCGCCGCGCGCGGCAGGATCGCGACCGCCTCGCCGGCCTCGGCGAGACCGAGGATCGCCTCGGTGAGCGTTACGGTCGTTAGGCGCATCGGCTCCAGGCCTGCCGACGCGAGCTTCTCGGTGAGCCAGCGGTGCTCGGTAGGCCGCGCCGCGTGGATCGCCAGCTGCTCGACGCGCAGATCGCCGGCGCCGAGCACGGCTCGACCCGCGAGCCGGTGCCCCGGCGCCACCAGCGCCACCAGCTCTTCATCGAACAGCGGGATGATGTCGAGCCGGGGGTCCTGACCGGCGTCGGCGACAACCGCCAGCTCATAGCGTCCCTCGAATAGCGCGTCGACGCCGTAAGCGCTGGTATCGGGCATAAGCTCCGCACGAATGTGCGGCAGTCGGCGCCGAACGATCGCGACCGCGGCGGGCAGCCATGCGAGCGCGAGCGGCGAGTCCGTTCCGACCCGGAGACGCCCCGCCGAGCGCGGTGAAGAGCGCAGCATCGACGCCTCGGCGGCGGCGAGACGGGCGAGGACGTCCCGCGCGACCTCGATCATTTCCGCTCCCGCTTCCGTCGGCACCATGCCCTTGGGCGTCCGATGAAAGAAGTGAATACCGAGGCGCTGCTCGAGCTCGATGAGCTGGTGGCTGATCGCCGATTGCGTGAGGTAGACGTGTTTGGTCGCCGCCGACACGGTCCCGTGATCGGCGATCGCAGTGAGTATGCGAAGGTGGCGGACCTCGAGAATCATCGTGCGTTCCCCCTTCTTGGCTCGAGTGAACGACGGCCATCAATTTTCTGATCGCATCATCGGTCGTCGCACCGCGCCGTGCTTGTCGAATTCGAGCCGGGGCTTGGATGATCTGATCCATGCGAGGTCACCATGCGCTGTCATGAGCCGCGCTCATTGAAAAGTTGACGAGATTGCGTTGGCGCACCCGGTTGGCCGGGTCGCAGATTTCAGTCACGTGTTTTGAATGAGGAGTCGGTAAACGTATGGAAGCAGGGCCAGCGCGACCTGCCTCGATGATCGCCGGAATTGCCGGGCGACGCGTTGCCACGACCGAGGTCGCGGGGTATCGCGTAGTCGAGGCCGTCTACACCAAGGGCCTGTCTTTACCCCAACACACACACCCGAGGCCGGCGCTTTCGTATGTGGCTCGCGGAGGCTTCCGTGAGACGAATCGCCGGGGCGTCGAGGTCTGCCGTAGCGGGATGATGCACGTCCGGCCGTCGGAGGAGCCGCACGCGAACCAGTTCGATCCGAACGGCACGCGAATCCTCATCGTCGACCTGCCGCTTCAGCCGGCCCTGGACGATCGCAGGATCCGGCGTGTGCTCGGTCGAGCGGCGGTGATCCAGGACGGTGTCGTTCGGAGCGTCGCCGACGAGCTCCTTTGGGAGCTGCATCATCGCGACCAGGCGAGCGATCTCGCGATCGAGGGACTCGTGCTCGCGCTCCTCGCGCGGCTCGTCCGCGCGACGTCACGCGTGCGGCCATCGATTGGCGACGGGCCGGCTAGCAACCGCCTGGATCGGGCGCGCGAGTTCATCGACGCGCACTTCGCACGCGCGCTGCCGCTGGCCGAGATTGCGGCGGCGGCGGGGCTTCATCCGTCTTCGCTCGCCCGGGCGTTCAAGCGGCGGTACGAGGTGACGCCGTGGCAGTATCAGCGGCGGCGCCAGATCGATTGGGTCAAGGCGGAGCTGCTTCGCGGCGACCGGCCGATCGCGGCGATCGCGCACGAGGCGGGTTTCGCGGACCACAGCCACCTCACGCGCGCTTTCCGGATGGCGGAGGGCGTGGCTCCGTCGAGCGTCAGGCGAGCCGGCAACGCGCCCGCATGAATGCGGGCGCCTAACGCTGCTAGTCGGTCATCCTTCGCTTCACTCGGACGACGCGAATCAGTTCAGCGCTTCTCGTTCAGCGGCAGCAGCTTCTCGACGCTGATCCCTTCCGCTTCGCCCTGGAAGTTCATGACGACGCGGTGGCGGAGCACCGACAGCGCGACGCCGCGCACATCGTCGATGTCGGGCACGGGCCTCCCATCCATCGCCGCGCGCGCCTTCGCGCCTAACACGAGATACTGTGAAGCGCGCGGGCCGGCACCGAAGCTGACGTACTTCTTGACCTCCGGTCCCGCGTCGGGCTCCTGCGGTCGTGTCGCGCGGGCCAGATGCACCGCGTACTTCACGATCGTCGGGGGCGCCGGGATCCGCCGCACGAGCTTCTGCAGCTCGATGAGCTGGGACCCGTGCAGCACCGGCACGATCTCGTTCTCGGTGGATCCGGTCGTCGCGACGACGATGCGCTCCTCGTCGTCCTTGGACGGGTAGCCCATGCGCAGCTCGAACATGAACCGGTCGAGCTGTGCTTCTGGGAGCGGATACGTCGCTTCCTGCTCGATCGGATTCTGTGTGGCGAGCACGAAGAACGGCTCGGGGAGCGTGTGGGTCTGGCCCGCGGCCGTCACCGTGTGCTCCTGCATCGCCTGAAGGAGCGCGGCCTGCGTCTTTGGCGGGGCGCGGTTGATCTCGTCGGCAAGAACGACGTTCGCGAACACCGGGCCCTTCACGTACTTGAAGACCCTGCGTCCGGTGGCGTGATCCTCCTCGAGCAGCTCGGTGCCGGTGATGTCCGCCGGCATGAGGTCCGGAGTGAACTGCACGCGGTTGAACGAGAGGTCCAGCGCCTGCGACAGCGTTTGGATCAGGAGCGTTTTCGCGACTCCCGGCACGCCCACCAGCAATACGTGCCCGCCGGCGAGGATCGCGGCGACCAGATTGTCCACAACATCGAGCTGCCCGATGATGCGCCGCCCGATCTGATCGGTGAGCCGCTTCCGCGCCTGCGTGAGCTGCTGCAGCAGCTCGAGGTCACGCTCGTCGGTGCGGTGTTGCTCGCGTAACTGTGTCCCCACCCTGTGTCCCCGTGTGTGTTGAATGCCCACTGTGGCAGACGGAAGCTAACGCGCGACAGGGCAAAAGGGTTGGGGCCGGCGGCTGGTAGGTGGCGGGCTGGCTGACCGGTGTGGTCCGCGCCGGGCCGCCGGCGGTCCTGCCTAACGAAGACTGACCGCTTTCCCCGGCAGGGAGAACTCCACACGCTGCTCGGTGGGGAAGTTCTGGCTCAGAAGCACCGCGACGGCGGTGAAGGTACCCGCATGCTCCGGGTGCCAGGTCTCGGTGAAGGTGAGCGTATCGCTCGCGGCGAGGATCTTGTTCTGCATGGACTGGGTGAACATCCGGCCGCGGCTCCACCGCCACACCTCGCGGCCCTGTACGTCGAGCACCACGAGGTCGTGCGTCTGGCCACTCGGGAAGCGAAGCTCGACGCGCTTGGCGGAGCTGTTGGTCACGTGGAACGCGAACTCCACGCTTTCGCCGACTTTGACGTCGAGCGATGCGGCAATGGTGTCGCGCACGATACGGTGGCGCACAAGCACCGGTTCGTACGAATGCGACGGCGATGGCGACGCGTACGCGAGCGCCAGGGCGGCTGCTATCAGGAGGGCGACGAGGTACCGAAAACGCATGAACAAACGGTCGGGGCGGGAGGTCGGCGGGTCCGACCTCACGGATCTTCCGTGGGCGCAACCTATCAACATCTAGACGCTTGGTCAAGGCAATCCGTAACACATAAGTCGTGATAATTCGTGCATTTGGTGAAACGGCCTCAACCGTTACGTACATAGTCCGACGTGCCTTTCGTCTAGCTTGCGAAAAATTTCACAAAGTCCTAGATTCCGCCGCGGAATGAGTGGGGATCCTGACGAGCCCTCGTCCGACAGCGAGCGAGCTGGCACACCGCGGCAAAATTTGCCGCCCGCCTCGCCCTCGGAGCTGCCCTCCGACGAAGAGCGGCGTGAGCGAAGCACCGCGGCACGGTTCGCCGGAATCGGCCTGCAGTTCGCGGCCACGATTCTCGTCTCGCTCGCGCTCGGAAATTGGCTCGACAAGAGATTCGGCACGGGCGTGTTCATCTACCTCGCGGTGTTTCTGGGTGCCGCGACCGCTTTCTATAGCATGTATCGGCAGCTGATGGCGAATCTGGAGCGCGACGAGGCCGCCAGGCGGGCGCGCAAAGCTGGCGGCGGGCCGTCGTCAGGCGGTGCGCGATGAAGCCCGTCGCCGCGTTCGCCGGCCTAACGCTGGTGGTCATCGCAATCACCGGATTCGCGATCGCGGCGGCCTACGGATCGCCCGACGCCTCGCGAGCAGTCTGGATTAGCGCGGCGGTTGCCTTTGCCGTCCAGGTGATGGCGTTCGCCATCGTAAAACTCTCGGCCAAGACCAACGTCATCGCGGGATGGGGCGTCGGCGCCATTCTCCGCTTCGTCGTGCTCGGTGTCTACGCGCTCGTCGTCGTGAAGGCGCTCGGGCTCCCGTCGGGCGCTGCGCTCCTCAGCCTGGTCGCGTTCTTCTTTCTCTCGACGTTGCTCGAACCACTGCTCCTCAAGAGCTGACTCCATGAGACCGTTCGGCCGCATTCTGGCTTTGCTGCTCCGTACTCCCACCGCCCTCGGCCTGGCCGCGGCAATGGCGCTCATGGTCGCGTCCCCCGCGTTCGGCACCGGCGGCACGCTGGCCGCCCAGGAGCCAGCGGCGGCCGAGAAGCCGGTGGACTTCATCACGCCGCACATCACGGACTCGTACGAGCTCGAGATCCCGTGGGTCAACGCGGAGTTCGCGAAACACGTCTGCCTCGGGCGCCACGAGGCGAACGGTGAGTGCGGACCGCTGTGGGACCCGGTACACATCGGTGGCCTCGCGATCAACCTGTCGCCGACCAAGCACGTGGTC
>JBKOYV010000349.1:0-18290 GCA_046725585.1 Gemmatimonadota bacterium
GCCCGCCGTCGTCAGCAGCTGACGCATCTCGTCGAAGTGTTCCTGCGTCCCGTTGCGCACCGCGAGCGCCGTCGCCTGCATCTCGATCGGCATGCGAGCCTGAATGAGGTCGAGCAGCAGCTTCTTCGTGACCTTCCCGGCGAAATCGGGGCTCGCCAGCACGAGCATGTCCTGGCTTCGACTCACGTACACGCCCGAGCCATGACGAATCTCGACCACGCCCACCGTCTCAAGCTTCTTGAGCGCCTCGCGCACCGTCGGATGCCCGACGCCGAACTGTCGCGCCATCTCCATGATCGGCGGCAGCCGGTCGCCTTCCCGGTAGGCACCGTTCTGAATCATTCCGCGGATGCGCCGCGCCAATCGGTCGGCCAGGCTCTGTCGCAGAACCGGTTCGAATCCCTGTTTCATTCAGTCTCCACGAACGCCTTGGGATGCCAACGACGAGTCCGGCACTAGCGAGATGGGACGCTCACGAGCCGTTCGAATCACCGCATCGAACGCCGGTTTCGGTTGCCCCGCACGATCGAATAATAACGGATAGCTCGTCCGGCCCCGCACCGGCCAGCCGTTGAGCCACGAATCGCCATCGGTCACACCCCAGAAGGTCACACGCTCGATCACGTCCCGGTGCTTCATGTAGACACCGAACAAATCGGCGTAACGTCGGGCGAGCGCCTGCTCCACCGAGTCCGGCAACCCACCCACGTACGGGTTGAGCCCCGTCGCCGGCGCCGCGTTCAACGTCACCTCCGCCGCCTGGCTGGCGGTCGCCGCGGGCAGCACGTCGATGTCGAGCTCCGTGATGTTCACCTTCACGCCCAGCGCGGCAAAGGCGGCGATCGTCGAATCCTGCTGGGCGACCGTAGGCCACGTCATCTTGTTGTGGCCCTGAAGCCCGACCGCCGCCACACGGACGCCGGCGGCCTGGAGCTTCCTGATCAACGCGATGACGCCGTTCCGCTTCGGCGCGTTCTCGACCGAATAGTCGTTGTAGTACAGCTCCGCCGTCGGGTCGGCTTCGCGCGCGAACTCGAACGCCTTCACGAGGTACTCTTCGCCGATGATGGTGAGCCACGGGGTTTTCCGCAGCGTCCCGTCCTCGTCGACCGCCTCGTTGACCACGTCCCATCCCTTCACGCGCCCGCGATACCGGCCCACGACCGTGCGGATATGGTCTCGGAGCCGAGCGAGCAGCGAGTCGCGGCTGACCGGCGCGCCGGCTGCGTCCTCGAACACCCAACGCGGTGTCTGCTGATGCCACACCAACGTGTGGCCGACGATGAACATGCCGTTCCGCTCGCCGAACTCCACGTACTTGTCAGGTGCTGCGAAGTCGTACTGTCCGGGCTGCGGATGCACCAACTGCCACTTGAGGACGTTCTCCGATGTGATCGTGTTGAACTGCGTCTTCACGATCGCTGCGCCGCGCTGGTCCTGCTCCGTGAACTGCGCCTGGTTGAGCGCCGCGCCAACGAGAAAGCTCCCCGCGAAGGCGTCCTTGAGCGCGACGTTGTGGCGGTTCGTGACGGCCGGCTCCGGCGTCGCCGACGGCGTCGCCCTCGCGCAGGCCGCGAGCGCTGCGAGTGCCATCATTGCCGCATAACGAGTCATGGCGCCGGCACCGGCACTGGGGCCTCGGCGGCCGGAACGTACGTCCGACGACGCTCGGCCAGGTCGTCCGTGATCTGGATCTCGAGACGCTTGTCGATCGTGTAGAAGAACAGGCACACCACCGCTACTGCGAACGTGATGGCCGGGAAGATGCTTGCGGTGAGCTTGATGCCCTGCAGCGCACGCTCCGTCTGTGCGACGTTAGGCACGTAACCGTACGCGGCGAGGAGCCACCCGCCGATCGCGCCGCCGAACCCGAGCCCCGCCTTGAGGCCGAACACGATCGCCGAGAACACGATCGCCGTCGCGCGTCGCCGGTTCTTCCATTCCGAGTAGTCGGCGACGTCGGCCATCATCGCCCACAAGAGCGGAATGGTGAAACCGTAGGCAAACTGGCGCAGCGACTCCGCCGCAAAGATGACCGGCACCGCCGTGCGCGGCAGGAAGACGAAGACCGCGGTGAACAGGACGGTGAGCGAGAGGCCGACGATGAACACGTTCCGCTTGCCATATCGCTTCGCGAGCGGTGTCGAGCCCATCACGCCGAGGATGGTCGACCCGACCCCGAAGACATTGAAGAGGCTGAATAAATCTTCGCGGCCCACATAGTACTTGAAGTAGTACAGCATCACGCCGCCGCGCATCGAGAGCGTGATGAACACGATGATCGTGAGCACGAACATCGCGATCCACGGCCCGTTGCTCGCCAGGTCGGCGAAGTCCCGCCGAATCGAGTTGTGCTGCGTGGGGTCGGGCTGCACGCGCTCGCGGGTCGTCGCGAACGTGATCACGAAGAACACGATCGCCAGCGCCGAGAAGATCCCCATGGTTATCTGGTAGCCCTTCGCGCTGTCGCCACCGCCGAAGTACTTCACCATCGGGAGCGCGAGCCCCTGGATGACGAACGCGGCACTCATCGCAGCCACGAACCGGTACGATGACAGGCTCGTTCGCTCGGCCAGGTCGCCCGTTATGACGCCGCTCAGCGCGGAGTACGGCAGGTTGTTCGCCGAGTAGACCATCATCAGCACGATGTAGGTCACATAGGCGTACGCGAGCTTGCCCTGAGCCCCGAACGGCGGTGTGGTGAACGTCAGAAACGCCATGATGCCGAACGGCACGGCCGTCCAGAGGATCCATGGGCGGAACTTCCCCCACTTCGTGTTCGTTCGGTCGGCGATCACGCCCATGAGCGGGTCGAAGATCGCGTCCCAGACGCGGACCACGAGGAACAGCGTGCCCGCTGCCGCCGCGGTGATCCCGAACGTGTCGGTGTAGAAGGCGAGCTGGAACACCAGCATCGTCTGGAAGATGAAGTTCGCCGCGGCATCGCCGAGGCTATACCCGACCTTTTCGGTGACCGAAATCTTCGCCATGCGTTCTTTCGCCCCGTTTGGGGTCAGACTCGTAATGCATCGTTCCATTGCGACGCAATGGAACGATGCATTACGAGTCTGACCCCGTTCGAATCATTTGACCTCGAGCATGACCGTCCGGAGATCTTCCGCGCGTGACGACGTGCCGACCATGATCTCGAACTCGCCCGCCTCGATGACGTTGTTCATGTCGATGTCGTAGAACGCCAGCGACTCCGGCGTGATGTCGAGCGACACCGTCGTCGTCGCGCCAGGCTCCAAAAACACCTTCGTGAACCCCTTGAGCTCCTTGACCGGCCGAGTCACCGAGCTCACGCGGTCGCGGATGTACATCTGAACGACCTCGGTGCCGGCGCGCGGACCCGTGTTCGTCACCGTCGCCATCACACACGTCGATTCCGAGCGGCCGATCGCTGATCGCTCGAGCCTAACGTCGGCGACGCGGAAAGTCGTGTAGCTCAACCCGAAGCCGAACGGGTACAGCGGAGACACGTCGTCGAAGAGGTATCCCCGCCGCGCCGACGGCTTGTGATTGTAGAACGCCGGAACGTGACCCGCCGATCGGGGCACCGTGATCGGCAGTTTCCCGCCCGGATTGAAGTCCCCGAACAGCACCTCGGCCACAGCTCGCCCGGTCTCCTGCCCGAGATACCAGCACTCGAGAATGGCCGGCACGTGCTCGCTCACGTAGGTGGCCGACATCGGTCGACCGTTGAACAACAGGGCGACGACCGGCTTGCCAGCACCCAGCATCGCCGCGACGAGCTCGTTCTGACGCCCGACGAGGTCCAGGCTCGTGACGTCGCCCATGTGCTTGAGCGACCACGCCTCACGCGATGTCTGCTCGTTGCCGCCGATGGCGAGCACGATGACGTCCGCCCGCGAGGCCACCCGCACTGCCTCGGCGATCTGGCGGCGATCCTCGTCCGGGTCGCTCGGCGTCACGGCGTCTTCGGTCCACGACCCTCCGATCGTGATCTTGCACCCTTCGCTGTAGAGAACCTCCGCGGCACTTCCGACGCGAGCCTTGATGCCGTCGAGCACCGTGATGTCGTGCGGCGGAACACCGCTGTAGCCGCCCAACAGACTCCGGTCGGCGTTAGGTCCGATGACGGCGATGGTCTTCACGCGCGCGAGATCGAGCGGGAGAACTTTCCCGTCGTTTCTGAGCAGCGTGATCGTCTCGCGCGCCGCCTGCAGCGCGAGCCCCTGGTTACGCTCCGACCCGACCACCCGCTCCGCCTGCTCCGGGTCGACGTATGGATCGTCGAACAGGCCGAGGCGGAACTTCCAGTACAGGATCGGCGTGACGAGCTCGTCGAGCTCGGACTCCCGCAGTACGCCATTCCGCACGAGCTCCACCAGGTGGAGATAGGCGTTAGGCTCTGGCGCTTCGACGTTCACGCCCGCACGTACCGCGAGCGCGCATGCCTCCTTCGTATCGTGTGCCACGAAGTGGCCGTGTGTGTCGGGCCGATACCCGAGCTCCCAGATGGCGTAGTAATCCGAGATGGTGAAGCCGTCGAAGCCCCACTCGCGTCGCAGCACGTCCCGCAACAACCACCGATTCGCGTGCGACGGCACGCCGTCGACCTCGTTGTACGACGGCATGACACCGATCGCGCCTGCGTCGCGGATCGCCGCGTGGAACGGTCGGAGGAATACTTCGCGCAGTTCCCGCATCGAGACATTGGCGGGTCCGCAGTTCTGTCCCGACTCCGGTTGTCCGTGCGCGACGAAGTGCTTGAGCGTCGCGATCACGTGGGCCTTGTCTGCAAACGAGCGATCGCCTTGAAAGCCGCGAACTGCAGCCACGCCCATGCGCGAGACGAGGTACGGATCCTCGCCGAACGTCTCCTCGACGCGACCCCAGCGTGCGTCGCGAGCCACGTCCACCACGGGCGTCAGCGCTTGATGCGTCCCGCGGACCCGCGCTTCCTCCGCCGTCATCGCGTAGAGTGCCTCGACGAGCGCGGGGTTGAACGTTCCGGCGAGCCCGATGGGTTGCGGGAAGCTCGTCGCGCCCACGGCAGCGTGGCCGTGAAGGCACTCTTCATGGAAGACAACGGGGATGCCGAGGCGGCTCTCTTCGATGAAGAAACGCTGGATGGCGTTCGTGAGCTCGGCCATCGCACGCGGGGTGCGTCCCTTCCCCGGCTCGTGGCCGCTCGAGCCGGCGTCGCTCGGCCTGCCGACCTGGCCGAGGCCGTTGCCGTGCCCGAACGCACGCCGCGCCTTCTCGACATCGAAGGCACCGTTGGCGTCGACCAGGGTGTCCGTCTTTTGCTGCCAGACGCACATCATCTGCGCCGCCTTCTCCTCGAGCGACATGCGCGCGAGCAGGTCCGCGACGCGTTGCTCGGCGGGGAGCGACGCGTCGCGGTACGGGGCAACGTTAGGTGACCGCTCGAGGATGCTTGTCATGGGGACATCGGGACTGGGGACATCGGGACTGGGGACTGGGGACTGGGGACTCGGCAAAGAGCCTTCTACCGCCATGGAGGCCTCCTCGGCGCTAATGGCTTCCAGGCCGAGTCCCCAGTCCCGATGTCCCCAGTCCCCAAATCAGCATCCGTACCTCAGTACCCGGGATTTTGCGGATACTTCGGTCCCTCCACCACACCGTCGATCTGCGACTGCGGGATCGGGCGAAGCGCGTGCTTCAACGCCACCGATACCGCGTGCGGGTTGTACAGCTTCACGCGGTTCATGAAGTAGTCGGCACCGGGACGCACCAGATCGTACCAGCGATTGAACTCGCCCGCCAACTCACGCTCCCGCTCTTCCATGACGTAGTCGAGCGTGACCTGACCCGCTGTGATGTCGTAATCGTTCTTGTGAGCCGGGCTCGCCGCCCGCCGATGCAGCACGTTGATGTACGTCGCCGCCTCGGCGGTGTTGCTCAGGCCGAGAGCCGCTTCCGCCGCAATCAGGTAGACCTCGCCGAGACGGAACACCGCGAACACCTTGCCCCCTTCCTGGGCCGTCAGGTTCGCGCGCAGGTTGTCCTGGAACTTCTTGAGCGACGGGAACCGCTGCCAGTTGGTGTAGCCGTCATTCGCGTTGTTGCGGTCACCGCAGTAGCCGGCCGCGGTGACGTTCGTCTGATTGCTCGGGCACGCGGTGAGAATCACGTACGGCTTGCTCTGGCGAAACGCGTTCGTCACCGGGTAGTTCGGCATGAATGCCGTCGTGTCGCCGGCATTGATCACCGCGTTGCTCGTGCAGGCCGGGCACGTGCCAGCAGCGTTTCTGACGTTGTTCTGCGTGGCGATCCACACGGTCTGGAACGTCCCGTCGAAGCGCGTATCGAGGACGTCGCTCGCGCCTGGCGTACCCGCCCACTTGTTCCACAGGCTCAGCTCGTACGGTGTGGGCATGAGCCGGCGGAACGGACGACCGTTGTTCAGGTCGCGCGGGATGCCGGTCCAGATACCGTTGTTGTCGTACTGGCTCAGGTAGACGAGGTGCAGGTAGTTGTACTGGTCGGGCCCATCGTAGTGCGTGAGGTCGTACGAGAACTGCACGGTGAAGATGAATTCCTTCTTGTTCCCCTGATAGTTCGTGTTGTCACAGTAGCCGGTTCGGTTCGGGTCCGCGGCGCGCGCCACACACCACAGGTCGGCGAACACCGGCTCGAGCGAGTAGGTACCGGAGTTGATCACGGCCTTCGCGTCGGCCAGCGCCGCCTGGAAGTCGGCCTGCTTGCCGGGCGAGTACGACTTGTACGCTCGGGTGAGATAGACCTTCGACCGCAGGGTGAGCGCCGCTCCCTTCGTCGCGCGACCGAAATCCGTCTGCGTCACCGGCAAGTCGGCCACCGCGGTGTCGAGATCGGCGAGGATGACACGATAAACGGCGGCCGCCGAGTCGCGGACCGCCGTCGCAACCACACCCTGATTCTCCTTGAGCTGGAGCGTCACGTCGCCGAACGTCTGCACGAGCGTGAAGTAGTTGAGCGCGCGAAGGAAATGCGCCTCCGCGAGGAGCGTCTTCTTCACGGTCGGCGCGATGCCCTGCGTGTTCGGCCCGCGCTCGAGCGCCGCGTTGAGCGTGTTGATGGCCTGGTACGCCGGGTTCCATGTGTTGGCGAGCGGAGCGACCGTGGCGTTCAACCCGCCGCCGTAGTTGTCGAAGTCCTTGTTGTTCGATCCGGACTGGTCCGCCGCCATCCAGGTGTCGGTGCCCACCTGGGCGAGTGAGAGGAGCTGCTCGCGCCCGTAAAAACCACGCAACTGGCTATAGCTGGCGACGACCGCGGCATTGAGCCCGTCGGGGGTCGAGTAATACTGGCTGCTCACACCGCTGATCAGGTCTTCGTCGAGGTTCACGCATCCAGCGACCCCGAACGCGAGCGTGCACAGAAGGAAGCGTCTCATGTGTAGGTCTCGTTAGGGTGCGCGATTACCAGGCGATGTTCGAGCCGACGAGGATCGTGCGCAGCGTCGGCACCGCGCCGCCGACCTCCGGGTCGATGCCGATGTAGTTGGTGTGGACGTAGGGGTCCTGCGCCGTCGCGAAGAAGCGGACGCTGCGCGCCCCGATGCGGGCGGCCCAGTTCTCGCCTAACGTGTAGCCGGCGGTGATGTTCCGGATGCGCCAGTGCGAGCCGTCGCGATAGAGCCGCGTGTTCGCGTAGAGCCGGTCCACCGCGCCCGTCGTCGGCGCCGGGTTCTTGTTCGTCGGGTTGGTCGGCGTCCAGTAGTCCAGGTCGGCCACGTTGTTGAACCGGCCGAAGTAGCTGCGGGGCGTGCCGTCGATGAACATGTAGTCCCACTTCGCCGTGATCAGCCCGGAGATGTCGAAGCCCTTCCATGTGAACCGGTTGTAGAGGCTCCCCGTCCATCCCGGGTAGCTGTCGCCGAGGTATGTGCGGTCATCCGGCGTGATCTTGCCGTCGGCGTTGATATCGGCCACGCGCGGGTCGCCGAACTTGAACGTGCTGCCGTTGGCGTTGAACGCCTTCATGGCCAGCGAGTCCTGGTACTGCCACACGCCGAGCCACTTGTAGTCGTAGAAGATCCGGCGCTGCGGATCTCCCGTGCACGACGACGCGCTGCCCTGGATCGGGTTGCAGAGGTTGATCGGCTTGCCGACGAACCAGAGGTTGCCGACGTCGGACTTGGACCCGGTCTGCAGCGCCGTGATCTCGTTCTGGTTGTGCGCCCAGTTGACGTCCATCGTCCACGTGACCCCGTGCCAGTTCCGGAGGTTCACCGTCGACAGCGCGAGCTCGACGCCCTTGTTCTTGGTCTCGCCGACGTTCTGCAGCGTCGAGGTGAACCCCGACGTCACGGGCAGCAGGCGCGTCAACAGGAGATCGGTCGTTTTCGCGTTGTAGAAATCCACGCTGCCCGATATGCGGCTGCTGAAGAGCGCGTACTCGAAGCCGATGTTCGTGTTCGCGGTCTTCTCCCAGCCGAGATCGGGGTTCGGAATCGATCCCGGCTTGTAACCGCGGATGCGCGCCGTGCCGAAGGTGTAGAGCTTCGACGCCAGTGTGCCCTGGGTCTGGTACGGATTGACCGACGTGTTGCCGGTGACGCCCCAGCTGCCGCGAAGCTTGAGCGAGTTGATCGACGTGAACCGGCGCATGAACGGCTCGTCGCCGAGCTGCCAGGCGAGACCTAACGAGGGGAACGTGGCCCACTTGTGGCCCGGCGCCAGGCGGCTCGATCCGTCCGCACGCGCCGTGAACGACGCCGTGTACCGGTCGAGGAGTGTGTAGTTGACGCGCCCCATGTATGACTGGAGCGCCCACTCCGAGATGCGACTCACCTCGTTGCCTGCCGTCCCGGAGCCGAGGTCGTACCAGAGCTGCGTCGGGTACGGGAGGTTCGTCGCGTACAGCGAGTCTTTCGTGAACCGGTCGTGTTGAATGCTGTAGAGTCCCGTCAGGTCGAAGTGATGAGCCGAGCCGATGTTGCGGTCGAAGCGAACGAGGTTGTCGACCGTGTAGGCGAAATCCTGCTGGTTGAACTGCCCGGCCTGCGGCGGCTGCCCCTGGTTGGAGCTGTTCGCGCCGAGGTTGGCGCACGTGCCATGTGTCCACGGGCCGTTGTAGCAGCCGTTCGTGAGCTGGGTGTAGTCCGGGCCAATGTTCACGCGATAGGTCAGCCCATCCGTGATCTCGAGCTCGGCGTACGCGGAGCCGAACACGCGGTTCACGATCTGCTCGCGAATCGCGGACTGCGACTCGAGAACCGGGTTGATGTTGAGCTGGTCGTCGTCGGGTCGCGGATCGAGCAGGCCGGCGGAGTCAGGATTCATGTAGTTCGTCGGCCGACCGAGGGGCGTCATCGCGAGCACGTAGCCGTACGCCGCTCCACCCTCACCCTGATCCGTGTCGATGCGCGAGGCATTCGCGCTGAGTCCCACGCGTAACCGTCTGGACGTATGCTCGACCGACGCGTACCCCGCACCGCGTGAGTAGCCCTGACCCGGAATGACGCCCTTCTGATCGAAGTAATTGCCGGAGAGGGCGAAGCGGTTGTCGGCGGTGGATCCCGTTAGGCCACCCTGGAGACTGCGCTGAAGGCCGTCGCGAAGAACGGCGTCCTGCCAGTCGGTCCAGATGTTGTTCTGAACCGCGTACTGCTGCTTGGCAGTGAAGATCTTCGCCAGGCTCGTATCCTGGTTGTTCGCCGCGGCCGCGTCCTTCATGTACCGGACGTACTGGTCCAGGTTCATCATCGGGATGAGCTGCACCGGCTGCTGCGTGCCATAGTACGCATCCAGGTTGTAGGTCGTGTGCAGCTTGCCGTCCTTAGTGCCTTTCTTCGTCGTCACGATGATGACGCCGTTCGCGCCTCGGCTCCCGTAGACCGCGGTCGCCGACGCGTCCTTCAGGACCTCGATGGACTCGATCTGCTGCGGGTTGAAATCCTGAATGGCGCCACTGATTGGGACCCCATCCACCACGAAGAGCGGCTCGTTGCTCGCGGTGAGCGAGCGGACGCCGCGCACGCGCACGTTCATCGCGGCCCCGGGCTCGTTGCTCGCGGCCACGATCTCCACGCCGGCAACCCTGCCCTGCAGCGACTTCATCGGGTTCTCGGTAGGAATTTCCAACAGCTTCTCGGCGGGAACCGTCGAGACGGCGCCAACGACACGGCGGCGGTCGACGTCACCGTACCCGGTCACGACGAGCGGATTGAGCTGCGTCGGCGCGGATTCGAGCGCGAAATTCACGGTCACCGTTTGGCCGGCGACCACAGGGACTTCCTTGGTGCCCTGTGCCCAGCCGATGCTGCGCGCGAGGACCGTCTGTGTCCCCGCCGGCACGCCGGTAATCGTGAAGCGCCCAGCAGAGTCCGTGAGCGCGCCACGAGCGGTGCCGGTCACGGTAACCTGAACGAGTGGAATCGGGCGACCACCGTCAGCCGCGGTCACCGTTCCGGTGACCCGCCCGCCGGCTTGCGCCTGAGCAGTGGCCACCGAGGTGAACACGGCGAGTATCGCAAGGAGAGTCCGGCGTACCATCAGTAGTTCCCTCCGGAGGGCGTGAGGTCTAGACGCCAAACACGTCAGTCAACAAGGTGATAAGGTGACATAGTGACACGATTCTATGATCGAGATTTTTTGTGTCAAGAGTCACCAAACCGTCACACCGGCGTGCGCGATTCGGCCTCGCGGCGCGCTGGGAGGGTGAGCGCGCCGGACGCGGGAGAGAAGCTATGTGCCTGCCGTCGAATGGCTTGGCTGGTTCTCGTGCGTTTGTCCCAGCCCGGCCATCATGCGCAGCAAACCATCCTGCGTCGCCTGCGCCTGCGGGACCTCGCCCACGATTCGACCAGCTCGGAGAACGAGGATGCGCTGCGAGAGCGTGAGCACTTCAGGGAGCTCGCTCGAGATCAGGAGGATCGCCGCGCCCTGATTCGCGAGCTCGGCGATCAATCCGTGGATCTCGGCCTTGGCGCCCACGTCGACACCACGTGTCGGCTCGTCCAGAATGAGCACCCGGGACTTCGCGGCGAGCCAGCGCGCGAGCACGATCTTCTGCTGATTTCCGCCCGACAGCCCGGCGACGACGGTATCGAGCGACGGTGCCCGGACGCGGAGCCGATCGAAGAACTCCCGCGCCACGCGTCGCTCTTCGCGTTGGCGTAGCCAGCTGAACCGTGCGAACCGGCGCAGGATCGCGAGCGACAGATTGTGCACGCCGCTCTCCTGCGGCACGAGCCCCTGCCGCTTCCGGTCCTCGGGCACCAGCCCGATGCCTAACGCGATGGCCTCCGCCGGCGTGGTCACGCGGGCGGGTTGCCCGCCGATCACGATCGTGCCGCGCCGGACGGGATCCAGGCCGAAGAGCGCCTGCGCCAGCTCCGACCGTCCTGCCCCGACGAGTCCCGCGATGCCTAACACCTCGCCGGACCGGAGCGAGAACGAGATGTCCTCGAACTTCCCGGGCGACGACAGCTCGTCGACCCGGAGCAGCTCATCACCGACGACGACGCCCTCGCGACGCGGTACGTACTCGGCCAATGGGCGCCCGATCATCATCTGGACCAGCTCGTGCTCCGACAGCCCGCCGATCGGGCGCGTCCCCACGTGCTGGCCGTCCCGCAGCACGCTCACGGTGTCGCACAGCTTGAACACTTCGGGCATGCGATGCGACACGTAGATGCACGCCACGCCGCGTTCCCTGAGGCGCCCGATCAGCTCGTAGAGGCGATCCGCCTCGACCTGACTGAGACTGCTCGTGGGCTCGTCGAAGATGATGATCTTCGCGCCGCCGCTCACCGCCATCGCGATCTGCACCATCTGCTGCTGCGCGATCGTCAGCGATCCCACGGGGCGCCAGACATCCAGCGTCGTTCCGATCTCGGCGAGCATCGCCGTCGCACGCGATGCCATGGCGTCGCGATCGAGCAGCCCGCCGCGCGATGGCAGCGACCCGAGGCAGAGGTTCTCGGCGACCGACAGGTTCTCGCAGAACGCGAGCTCCTGATGCACCATCCCCACGCCCGCGGCCAGCGCGTCGCGCGGGCTCTCGAAGTGAACCGCTCGGCCGTGAATGAACACGCGCCCCGAGTCGGGCTTGTGAATGCCGGCGAGAATCTTCCCTAAGGTGCTCTTGCCCGCACCGTTCTCGCCGCATAACGCGTGACACGAGCCGCCGGCGATTTCCAGCGACACGTCGGTGAGTGCCTGCACTCCTGGAAATCGCCGGGTGATCTTCTCGAAGCGGACAGCCGGTTCCGTCATGCGGTGCGCAGACGCTCCGTTACATCTTGAGGTACGCGTCGGGCACGTCGTTGAATCCCCATGCCTTGAGCTGGCGCGCCCACTCACCGAGGTTGTCCTTCGTGACGCGCACGAGGTCCATGGGGATGATGGCCGGCACGTCCTTCTTGTTGACCACCTTGTCGACGATCGTGCTCACGCCGACGTAGCCCCACTGGTACACGGGCTGCGCGAGCAGCACCGGTGCGATGCCCTTGTCAACGTACACGAGCTCCGAGCCTAACGCGTCGACCGACGCGATCTTGATGCGCTTCGGGTCGAGGTCGTTGACCAGCGACGGCGTGAACAGCGCCCAGCCGCCGATCATCGCCCAGCCCTGGATGTCAGGGTAGGCATTGCCGACACGAACGACCTCCGCGGCGGCGTCCTGTGGGGTCTCGATGTGGTTGAAGGTCCCAAGGATCTGAATGCCCGGCGTCTTCGCAGCTTCGTCCTTCACGCCCTGGACCCGGCGCTGCAGGTTCGGCGCATTCTGGTTGCCGGCGAGGATGGCGATTTTGCCCTTGCCGTTCATGAGCTTCGCGAGCTCGGACATCACGAGGCGGCCGGTCTTCTCGTCATCGACGCCGTAGAACGCGAATCGCTTCGAGTCGGGCGCGTCGCTATCGAAGGTCATCACGGGTACACCGCGGCCGACGGCGTCGTTGATTGCGCCGGTGACCTTGCCGGCGTCGGAGCACGAGATGAGGATCGCGTCGGCGCCATCGTTCACGGCCTGCTGAATGCGCTGGGCCTGGACCTGGCCGTCCTCCTGCGCCGGCGTGCGCCAGTCGACGCGGATGTCTTTCCCCGTCTTGGCCGACAGCTCCTTCGCTGCCGCATCCGCACCCGTGCGGGCGGCGAGGAACACCGGGTTGGTGGAGCTCTTGGCGATCATGGCGATCGTGAACGTGTTGCCGTTCCCCTTTGGCGTGGCCGCCGCGGTCCGCGTATCGGCCGTCTTCTCCGATCCGCCTCCGCCACACGCCGTGACCAGCGCGAGCGCCCACAAGACCATCACCGATCGACTCTTTCGATTGCTCATGTCAGGTCCTCGTTGAAAGCTGTCACCTCTGAAACCCGTGCTACCTCGCGCCACCGTACGCATCACATCATGACCACCTGACGTCAACTGCAACACCTAACGCGGATTTGAAAGCGATTACGCGGATTTAGCGGATTTGTCCCGAGGGCATCGAAACCTCCCATTACCGGGTCAGGTCTTTCACGTTCTTGGTGACTGCCTCGGGAAGCGCATGCGTCCCGAGGTCGTTCACCCTTTCAAACCGGCTCGTTGAGATGACGCCACCCGCCCAGCCACGGAGCAAAGCCGCGAAATCCGTGAAATCGCCATTGAAATCCGCGTTAGGAGTTGCAGTTGCAGTTGCCTTGCCGGTCCTTGATGCCCACAAGTGGTGAACCAGACCGATTGGTCACGCCGCCGCCCGCGCCCGCTCCGCCGCTCGGCTCAACCGACGGGCGTTGAGCCGGGTGCTCCATTGATCGACCACGACCGCGATCACGATCGCGCAGCCGATCACGATCCACTCGTAGTTCTGGTCGAAATGCAGCGTACGAATCGATTGGCGGATCAGCACGATCAGGAGCGCGCCGAGCATCGCACCCAATGCGCTCCCCTTGCCGCCGAGCAGGCTCGCGCCACCCACGACGGCCGACGCGATCACGTACAGCTCGTACCCCTGTGCGTCTCCGGATGAGACCGAGCCGTAAAAGCTGCCGCCGAGGAACGCGGCCAGGCCCGCCGTGAGCCCCGAGACAGCGAAGACTCCGATCTGAATCCGTGACAGCGACAGCCCCGCGAACCGGCTCGCCTCCAGGTTTCCACCGAACGCGAAGATCCGGCGGCCCATGGTCGTCCGCGTCAGGTAGATCGTTCCGAGCACGGTCAGCACGATCATGGAGAGCATGGGCACCGGGTACAGCCCACCGCCGAGACCTAACGACGCCTTCGACACAGCCGTCAGCGGCGCAGGCACGAGGATGCTCTCGGCCTTCGTGGCCACGAACGCGATCCCGCGCAGCACCCACATGGTGCCGAGCGTGATGATGAACGGGTGGACACGAAGCCCGACGACGAGCGCGCCGTTCAGGATGCCGCACGCGAGGCCGACGCCAAGACACACGAGGAGACCGAGCAGCGTCGTGGCGGTGGGTCCCATGGTTCCGGCGCCGCGGAGGAAGAGCGCCATTGCCACGCCGGAGAGCGCGTAGATCGACCCCACCGACAGGTCGATGCCACCCGAGATGATCACGATCGTCGCGCCGATCGCCATGATCGCAAAGAAGCTCGCGTCAGTGGCGGTCTGAATCAGCGTGTACGAGTTCCAGAAGTTGTTCACTACCTGGCCCGTCTGCCGGTCGGGGTGAGACCCGGCGAGCGCGGTCAACGTGATGGTCACGATGACGAGAACGAGAACGAGCCCGATTTCCTGTGAAGCGAACAGCCGTCGAACAACGTGGCGCATCTACGCGTGGCTGGGGTGGTGGTCTATATCCCGAGGCGTCAGACAACGTTGTCATCCCGAGCTCGTCCGCCCCTCTGTCATCCCGAGCCGCGGGTGCCCGCGTAGCGGGCAGATGAGGGATCCTCAGGCTCCCGATAGCGCCCTCTATCAGGACGATGAGGATTCTTCGCTTCGCTCAGAATGACAAGTGCGCTCCGCTCGGGATGACAACCTGCTCGGAATGACTATGCGACCGGCCTCGCTGCGTGGTACGACGCCCGGAAGCGGTCGTACGCGATTTGGTAGTCTCGGTGCGCCTGCGAATCTGGTTGCTCTGCGCCACCTCGGGTAAGGGTTGCGCGCGCGGCACTGGCGACATCCGGAAATGCGCCGGCCCCGACTGCCGCGAGCAGCGCCGCCCCGTACGCCGGTCCCTCCTCCCGGTCCACCGTGCTGACGGGTACTCCGTAAACGTCGGCCTGAAGGCGTCGTATGAACGGGCTCTTCGCGCCCCCGCCAGTAAGCAGGAGGTGCCCGGGCGATAGCCCCAGCTCTTGAAGAATCGACAGCGAATCCCGGAGCGCGAAGGCGATACCCTCGAGAACCGCCCGGGTCATGTGCGCTCGCGAGTGCGCGAGGCTGAGACCGAGGAACGCGGCGCGCGCCGAGGCGTCGCGGTGTGGCGTCCGTTCGCCCTGCAGGTACGGAAGGAAGGTCACGCCATCCGCTCCCGGCGGAACGCCCGCCGCTTCGGCGTCGAGCTTCGCGTCGACGCCTGGCGTGCCGGCGAGCTCCCGCGCGAGATGGTCGCGGTACCAGGCGAACGCTCCGCCAGCCGACAGCACCACCCCCATGATGTACCAGGTGCGTGGCACCACGTGGCAGAACGTGTGGGCGCGAAGGCCGGGGTCGACGAGTGGCTGCGCCGTCGGCGCGAGTACCGTTCCGGAAGTCCCCCAGCTGGCCACAGCCTCGCCAGGCGTGATCACTCCCACCCCAGCGGCGCCGCAGGCGTTGTCCGCACCACCGCCCACGACCGGCGTTCCGTCGCGAAGGCCCGTCGCAGCTGCCGCCTCCGCCGTCACGCGCCCGAGCACCTCGGAGGAGCCGCCGACATCCGGCAACACGGCGCGCGGCACATCCACGGCCGCCAGGATCTCGTCGCTCCACTGCATCCGGGCCGGGTCGAACATGAGGGTACCCGACGCGTCGGACGGCTCGCAGGCGAGCGTACCCGTTAGGCGGTAGCGGATGAAGTCCTTCGCCAGCAGGACGGTGGCGACGCGGGCGTACGCTTCCGGCTCGTGCGCGCGAAGCCACAGAACCTTCGGGAGCGTGAACCCCTCGAGCGCCGGGTTGCGCACCCAGTCGCGCAGACGTTCCTCACCCCCGGCGCGCCGCGTGATCTCCGCGCACTCGTCCGTCGTGCGGCCGTCGCACCAGAGGAGCGCGGGCCTAACGACCCGGCCGGTGCGATCGAGGAACACGGACGAATGCATCTGTCCCGATATCCCGACCGACGCGACGGTCAGGTCGGGCTTCTGCGCGAGAACGCCGCGAACCGACTGCACCGTCGCGTTCCACCAGTCATCCGGATGCTGCTCGGCCCAGCCCGGTCGTGGCGTGGACAGCGTGAGCGGCGTGGTTGTCGCGGCGACGACGTCTCCATCCGGCGCGACCAGAATGGCCTTCACGCCGCTCGTGCCGATGTCGAGGCCGAGGTAGACGGAGCGGGCCACGTCAGCGGATCCCGAGGAGAAGCTCCATCGTCAACTGGTCGAGTCGCTCGTACGCGTAGCCGCGGTTCCGTAACGCGACGAGGTCAATGGTTTCGTCCTTGATCCGACGCGCTACGTCGGGCGAGAACCTGACGCGTTCGCCGGCCCTGGCGCCCCGTTCGCGCAGCTCGCCGAGCAGCCCCTGGATCTCCGTATCGGCGTTGAAGCTCGCGACCTTCGCCTTGAGGATGAGATACGTGCGCATGCTCCCACGCGCGAAGTCCCACACGCCCGCTTCGTCTTCAGTTCGATAGGCGTGACTGTCGAAGTGCCGCATGCCCTCCCACTTCGAGTCCTCGAGCAGCTTCACGAGGAAGAACGCCGCCTTCAGGTCTTCGCTGCCGAACCGCAGGTCCTGGTCGAAGCGACCCGGCTTCTGGGCGTTCAGGTCGATGTGAAAGAGCTTGCCCGCCTCGAGCGCCTGCGCGACGGCGTGCGAGAAATCGAGTCCGGGCATCGTGTCGTGCGCGACCTCCGGGTTGAGGCCCACCATATCCGGATGGTCGAGGGTGTAGATGAAGGCGAGCATGTGCCCGACGGTCGGCAGGAAGATGTCCCCGCGTGGCTCGTTAGGCTTTGGCTCGAGCGCGAAGCGAAGGTCGTACCGCTGCGACTGCACGTACTCGCACAGGAAGTTGATGGCATCGCGGAACCACTTGATGGCTTCCTGCGGGTCCTTGGCCGCGTTGCTCTCGACACCCTCGCGGCCACCCCAGAACACGTACGTCCTCGCGCCGAGCTCCACGCCGAGGTCGATCGCGCGCATGGTCTTCTGAAGGGCGTACGTGCGAACCTGCCGGTCGTTGCTGGTGAACGCGCCGTCGCGGAAGACGGGGTCACCGAACAGGTTCGTCGTCGCCATCGGGACCTTGACCCCCGATTGTGCGAGTGCGGCCTTGAAGTCACGAACGATCCGGTCACGGTCGGATTCCGACGCGTCGCGCGGGACGAGGTCGTTGTCGTGAAGGTTCACTCCGTACGCACCGAGCTCGCCCAGCTTCTGGACGATGCGATTCGGGTCGATCGCGGGCCTCACGGGATCGCCGAACGGGTCGCGACCGACGTTGCCAACGGTCCACAGGCCGAACGTGAAATGGTGCTCGGGGCGAGGCGTGTATGCGTCGTGAGAAGTCATGGGCTGGTCGCGAGTACGGTTGCTGGCGGGAAGCACGCCGTTAGATGCCGGGGCAGCGCGGCTTCCGCGGGTCCTGCGGACATCGGAGCTGTTCGTAGTAGGCCAGTGGATGTTCGGGTTGTTCGTAGCCAGCCGGAATCGGAAGGCGCGAGAAGGTCTGGAAATACGACAGCGCTGCGTCTCGCCACCAGCGCGCCTCGCGGGCCTGAATCGACAGGAACGCGTCGACTTCCGCAAACCGCTGCGCGTCGATCGCCGCCCGGATCGTGCTCCACTCCCGCTGCATCGCCTGCACCGAGTCCACGCCTGCGCTGTAGCGATGCACGAGCTCACCCCACAACGTGCGGCCCGAGGACAGCCGATCCGTCCAGCGGACATGATGGAACCAGAGCAGCACCGAATCGGGCACCGTCGTGCGACTCGCGTACCGGTCACGAACCGGCGGGTAGTACTGCCCTACCGCGTTGCTCCCTGTCGCGGTGCGGTCGAACCCGAGACCTAACGAGTCGGCGCGATGATAGTACGACGGCGTCCAGTCCGGCCGGCCCGCGTCCGCCCACGGCCCCGGTCCGTAGTGGTGGCCGGTCGCCATGATGTGTGCGAGGCCTAACGGGGTCATGTAGTTTACCACCGCCTCGCGCGAGGTCAGCATCATCGATCGAATGATCGCCACGGCGCGCGGCTCGTTCGTGAACGT
>JBKOYV010000275.1:0-17376 GCA_046725585.1 Gemmatimonadota bacterium
GCACGTTCGCCTGGCTGGCGCGCTACCGCCGCCTGACGATCCGCTACGAACGGCTCCCGGCGATGCACCAAGCCTTCCTCCATCTCGGCTGCGCCTTGATCTGCCTCAACTTCTTACAAGGGTTTTGAAAGGCACTCTAAGTGCGTTTCCCGGCAGCGCGGCCCTCCGCCCGCTCGGTTTCAGCGGTAAGGCCGAGGCACGCTCCGATTGAGTGTGTCGTTAGGCAGCCTCGACTTCCGGCGAGCCGCGCCAGCCCGACGAGCTCGATGACTTCGAGCGCAGGACGTTTCGTGATTGGGACCGCGCGTCGTTAGGCGAGCTGCGGCGGGCGATCCAGCAGCGGCGGCGCGCCATCAGACTTGCCGGCGCCGAGATGCGAAAACCCTCGGGAGGCACGTGGCATCCCGAGGGCTTGACCTGCAGCTAACAGGAACCAGCTAACAGCGTCGTTCGCGGTTCGAATCAGGTCGCGACGTTCGCCAGATCCTTCACGGCGTTCGAGAGCTTCTGAACACGGGCGCCGTCGCACGAGCCGCTCACGTCACCATTGAGCTGTGTCGAGAGCGTCGTCAGCGCGTCCTTCCGCGCCGAGCCAGCCGCCTTCTCCGCCGACGACAGCGCAGAGCGCACTGCCGAGATGCGCGCGGACGACAGGCACTTGTTGCGCTCGAGCTGGTCGACGTACGCGCGCGCCAGCGCAAAGGACGGCGGCCACACGAACTTCGGCTGGCCCTGCGTGTTCAGGTACTCCATGTGCACCGTCTTCGCCGCGTCGATCTCGTTCTGCGAGATGAACTCGCTCGGCGTCAGCTCGGTGATGTCGAGACCGCGGGCGATCTCGGAGCTCACGATCGCGCCATTGTACCAGTACACCGACCACGAGCCGCCCATCGACATGCGCGTGGAGTCGGCCGGGCCGCGGTCGAAGAACGCGATCTCCTTCGGGTGGTCAGGGTCGGTCCAATCGAAGATCGAAATGCCGCCCTGATACCACGCCTGCACCATCACGTCCCGACCCGGGATCGGGATCAGTGAGCCGTTGTGCGCAACGCAGTTCTCCTTGTCCGTCTGCGGCGCCGGCAGCTTGTAGTAGCTGTGGAACTTCAGCTTGCCGTTGTCGATCGTGAAGATCGCGTCGGCGCCCCACTCCTTGGGATCCGAGGCGCGGCACTTCGGCGCGCCGCCACCGCCCCACTCGTCCGAGAAGAGGAGCTTCGTGCCGTCGTTGTTGAACGTCGCGGAGTGCCAGTACGAGAAGTTCGTGTCGGCCGCCGCATCCATGCGGACCGGGTTCGCCGGGTTCTTGATGTCGAGCAGGAGGCCGTAGCCGCCGCACGCACCACCGGCGAGGCCGATCGCCGGATACACCGTGATGTCGTGGCACTGATCGGGGCCCGGCCGCGGCCCGTTAGGCGCCGCGGCGTTGCCACCCATCATGCGGGCGATCATCGCCGGAATCGCGGCGCGCAGTGCGGCGCTGTCGGCGCCCGTCGGCTCGCCGGTGCCACCGCGAGCCTTCACGACGCTGTCGAGCATGGGCTTCGTGAACTGCGGCGGCAGCACCATCTCCTGGCCGCCGATGTCCGCTACGAAATCACCACGCGCCTTCGCGGCGGCGATCGCGGCGATGTCGTCCGGCGCGGCACCGTGCGTCCCCGGCCTCGTGAGGCCCTCGAAGATGCGCGCGCCGTTCACGACCTTCGCCGCAGACGGGTTCGCGAGCGGAATCTGGATGACCTCGATGCGGAAGCGGGAGGAGCTCTCGCTTTGACCCGCATCCATGCACCCCGGTAGCTCCGCCGCCGGGCGGACGCCAGCCTGGCCGGAGACGTAGACGTAGACGTTGTCCTTGTCGCGCGGGTCCTCGACCACGGTGTGGGTGTGCGAGCCGCGGCACGTCTGCACGTTGGCGATGTACTTCGGGTTCGTGATGTCGGTGATGTCGAAGATGCGAATGCCGCGGAGGCGGTCCTTGCTGACCGTGTCCTTCACACCCTCCCCACCGCAGTCGAGTCGGCCGCCATTACCCTCGCCCGACACGAAGAGGAGGTTCTTGTAGACCGAGACGTCGCTCTGCGACGCAGGGCAGAAGTACGCGGTCGTGAGGACGGGCTTGGCCGGATTCGAGATGTCCCAGACCTGGAAGCCGTTGTAGTTGCCCTGGATCGCGTACTTGCCGCTGAACGCGAGGTCCGAGTTCGTGGACCCGACGAACTTCTCGGGCGGGCGCGTCTCCGAAACGACCTTCAGGTTCCAGGACACCTGCTGGGCATCCCACAGGCCTGCCTTGAGGCCGACGCGTGGATCGACCTTCGGCGTGGCACTCTGGCTGGTCTTCGGCGTGCTCGAGCAGGCCGCGGCGGACACGAGGCCTGCCGCGAGTGAGAGCGTGAGAATCCGACCTGCGGTGCGCCGCACCGACGGTCGATCGAACTGGTACTCAGCTGACATGGGAATTCCTCTTGGGGGCTGTTGAGGAAGAGAAAGACTCGGGGACTACGTGCGGATCACTGCGGTTTGTTTTGGATCATCAGGTCGAACAGCATGCGCTGCATGCGAGCGATCTCCGTGGTCTGGTCGGTATTCACATCGCTCGCGAGCTTGAACACCGTTTCGTCGAGCCCGGCGCCGTTCGTGCTGAACAGCTCCTTCACCATCGACGTGGCGCCGGTGTGGTGCTGGATCATGAGCGTGAGGAACGTCTTGTCGAACTCGGGGCCCTTGGCGGCCTCGAGCTGCTTCATCTGCTCCTCGGTGAGCATGCCCGGCATGAGCATGACGTGCTCTTCACCGCCCATCTTCATGGTCATGCCCTTCGGATTGGGCGTTGGCACCGGCTGGTTGTGATCGCGCAGCCACTGGGACATGAGGTTGATCTCGTCCGTCTGCGCATTGATGATCCGGCCGGCGAGCGTCTGAATGGACGAGCTCGCACCGCGCGTCGGCGCCATCTTGGCCATCACGATGGCCTGGGCATGGTGGTGGATCATTCCCGACATGAAGTTGATGTCCGCTTCTGTGGCGGCGTATCGCTCCTTGTCGGGCTTGGCATTCGCGATGGCGGCCGAATCGCCCTTCATGACGACGGGGTTCGGCGGCGCGGAGGACTGTACGGTTTGACGCGGCGTGCTGCACGCGGCGAGGACGGCCAGCGCGAAGAGGGCCGTCGAGACGCGGGATGATGTCGGGGTCATGCTCGTGGGGCTCCCGGAGGCGCCGAAAGGTCGACCTGCCAATGTTGGTAGCACACAATAGTAGCGGGCTGCGCGCCGGACTACGAGCGGGGAGCGGCCCGAAATGGACGGCGAGCAGTCCGATTGGGGGACGCTAGCGGTCTGGGAAACCGGGAAGCGGGAGGCGGGAGGCGGGAAGCGGAACTGATAACCGACTACCGACAACTACCGACGACTCATTACCGAGAACTCGCCATCCCGGTCGGGCTCGTTGCGCTAATAGCAGCAGCTCGTAGCAAGCGGCAGTAGCCCGTAGCCGTCGGCTACCAGCGGGCAGCGTCGAATCCCATTCCTCGCGGAGTCAACATGTACCGCCTGATCGGCCCTGACGGCCTTCCGTACGAGAGCCCGACGAAAGGCACGTTGGGCGGCCATCGCCGGAGCAGGATATACGGTCGGCTCGACTGCCCCGGCGCGCTGCGCGCCCTCGCACGTGGAGGGCCATACGCTAAATACCGAGTGTTCTTCGCCGACGAGGCAACGGCCATCAAGGCAGGGTATCGTCCGTGTTGGCTCTGTTCCAGACCGCAGTATCTGGAGTGGAAGCGTGGAGGAGGCGCGCGGTGAAGGCCTGCTGCTGCCTCGCCTTCGTGATCGCTGTACCAACGATCGTCCTGGGCCAGACGCGCGTCACCTTTCGCACGCCGGACAGCGCCAGCATCGAGGCCGATCTGTACGGAAAGGGCGATCGAGCCATCGTCATCATTGGCCACGGCGGATACTCGTCGCGTACGAGCTGGGCGAACGAGGCACGCGCCCTCGCGGAGGCTGGCTACCACACACTGGTCTTCGACACACGCGCCGCCACCGAGCTGGCGGCCGGCAAGGAGACCGCCTGCCTCTACGACGAGTCCTGCATGGCGGTCGATGTCCTCGCGGCCGTGCGGTACGTGCGCGCGTCGGGCGCGAAGTCCGTCGCGGTGCTTGGCGGAAGTGCAGGTGGCGGTGCTGCCGCGCAGGCCGCGGTGGACGCCGCCGAAGGTGAGATCGATCGCCTGGTGCTGCTGGCACCCATGGAGATCGCGTCGCCCGAACGCATCAAGGGCAGGAAGCTGTACGCCACGAGCCGCAACGACCTTGGCTCGGGTGACAAGCCCAGACTTCCGGGTATCCGCGCGCAATACGATAAAGCGCCGCCGCCCAAGAAGTGGCTCGTGCTCGACGGCTCGGCGCACGCCCAACGGATCTTCGACACCGAGCAGGGGCCGCGACTGAGGCGGGAGATCCTTCGTTTTCTCGCGCAGCCGTAGTCGGCGACGCTCGCCCCAAATCTCCGTGCGTTCGCCCCGGAACGGGGGCAGACCCCAATTTCATCGATTCATTTCAAGGCATTTCAAGGGGTCAGAGCCCTTGAAATTCGACCCGCCCGGGAGCGCGGCGCCAAGGGGCAGATTCGTCGAATGTGATTCAAGGGCTCTGACCCCTTGAAATCCCGAACCCAGTCAATGCCTAACCAGTCGAGCCGTCGGAAGTGGCTGCGACCCACGCTGCTCTGGCTCGCAGTCGTGGTCGTCGCGATCACCCTCGGGCTCCTCGCGACGCCGCCTCAGTTTCTCCGGCCGCGCGGCGGAGCACCGCGGGCGCTGCCGCGGCTGCCCGGCCCCGCGCCGAACTTCCGCACCCTCCTCTACCTCCTGGGGGTGGGGTCCATCGTCTGGTACGCCGCCGCGGTCACGCTCCCCCTCTTGGTCCTCGGCGCCCGCCGCTTCGACATCGATCGCTACGGACGCGCACGGGCCATCGGGCTCGCCGCAGCGGTAGTCGTGTCGCTCATCACGATCACCAGCGTCATCGAGTACGTCGCGGTCTACCACGGCTCGCCGATACGTCCAGGCTTCTCGGCGTATGCACCACAGGCGCTTCGCCAGAACGTCCTGCCGTGGGTCGCGCTCGTTGGGCTCGCGGCGGCGATCGAGGCTCGGCGCCGCGCTGTGCAGTCGGCACTCGACCGCGAGCGCCTCCGCGCGAAGGTGGCGGAGCAGCGCCTGATCGCCCTCACCGGGCAACTGCACCCGCACTTCCTCTTCAACACGCTCCAGGGCATCTCGACGCTCATCCATCGGGATCCCGAGGCCGCCGACGAGATGCTCGCGAAGCTGAGCGACTTGTTGCGAGATCTGCTGCGTCACCGGGAGCACGTGCTCGTGGCGCTCGCGGACGAGGTACGCTACGCGCGCACGTACCTCGAGATCGCGCAGCTGCGGTTCGCCGAGCGCCTGCAATTCCAGATCGACGTTGCCGCGGACGCGGAGCAGGCCTCCGTACCGCTGTTCATTCTGCAGCCGCTCGTGGAGAACGCGCTGGCGCACGGGATTGGGGGACGGACCCGCGGCGGTTGTGTCCGCGTCGCGGCCCGGCGCGACCGCGATCGGCTGCACCTCGAAGTGACGGACGACGGCGCCGGCCTAACGACCAGCACCGCACTGCGCGAGGGCGTCGGTTTGAGCAATACGCGCGAGCGGCTCCGCGCCTCGTTCGGTGACGACCATCAGTTCTCGTTAGGCGCCGGGCAGGGCGGCGGAGCGGTCGCGCGCATCGACATCCCATTCCGCGCCCACCAGCCGCCAGCCCCCGCGCAATGACCGCGATCCGCGTGATCACCGTCGACGACGAGCCGCTCGCGCGCGAGCGCGTGAGCACGCTCGTCCGCGAAACCGACGGGCTCGAGCTCATCGGCGAAGGCAACAACGGGATCGAAGCGCTCGACCTGATCACGCGACTCGAGCCCGATCTCCTGTTCATCGATGTGGAGATGCCCGAGCTGAGTGGCTTCGGCGTGATCGCCACCCTCGACGAGGCTCGCGTGCCGGCCGTCATCTTCATTACCGCGTTCGAGCAGTACGCGCTCAAGGCGTTCGAGGTCGGGGCCGTGGACTACCTCCAGAAGCCGGTGACGCGCCAGCGGTTCGCGGCCGCGGTGGCTCGCGCGAAGGAGCGCCTCGGTCGCCGGCCGCCGGATTACGGTCAGGCGCTCGTGACGAGTGCGACGGTGGCCGAGCGCGCGCGCGGATTCCGCACCCGGTTTGTTGTTAGGCGCGGCAACACCCATCACATCGTACCAGCCGACCAGGTCGACTGGATGGATGTCGCGGACAACTACCTGAGCTTGCACGTCGGCCCGAAGACGCATCTCTGGCGCGGGACGATGAAGCAGGCCGAGGACGAGCTGGACCCGGAGCGCTTCGTGCGCATCCACCGCTCCGTGATCGTTGCCGTGGATCGCATCCTGACGGTACGGACCCACGAGTCGGGCGGCCACGTTCTCGAGCTCAAGGGCGGCGTACAGCTGCGGAGCAGTCGGCAGTACGCGGATCGCGTGCGCGCCCTGTTACGGTAGTTGCGCCAGGGTGTTGCGTTGGCCGCGGTGTTGACCAGCTTATCCGGATGCTCTACATGATCATCGAGCACTTTCGCAATGGCGATGCGCGCCCCGTCTATCGGCGGTTTCGCGACCGCGGGCGGCTCGCTCCCGAGGGGCTCCAGTACGTTTCGAGCTGGGTCACACCCGACCTGAAACACTGCTATCAGGTCATGGAGTGTGACGACGCTCGGCTGCTCGAGGACTGGATGGCACAGTGGCGAGACATCGTGGAGTTCGAGTGCATTCCGGTCATCACGTCGGCCGAGGCGGCGCGGACCGTGGCGCCGCAACTCTGATGGTCTTGCCGGTTGCCTAACGCGACTGGTACGACGACGGTCGTCAGGCGCGATGTTCCGCTCCTCACGCTGGATCTCCCGCGGCGGATCGAGCGCCTCGTCGCGCCCGAGCCCGCATTGCCCGTGAGCCCGGGCGAGCCGGGGACGCTTACCGTCGCCCGGTTCGGGCGAACGATCGCGGCCAAGGCGAAGGGTGGACGTCCATCGAACAAGGTGTTCTGCTTCGGCCACGACGACATCTCGCGACTCGATGACATCCTCGCGTTCTACGCGGCCGACAGCCTCGAGCCAGCGTTCTACCTTGCGCCGGCCGGCTTCACGGACGCTGTCGGGGCGGCGCTGACGGCCGCCGGCTTCGCCCAGTTCGACTTCCAGCAGGCGATCCTGTATGGAGTTCCGTCGAGTGAGCTGACGTCACCTCCGCGGCACATCACGATCGAGCGCGTCACGGCCGAGAACCTCGAGGATTACCTTACGACGATGGCGGACGGATTCGAGATGCCGTCCGAGTGGCGCGGCGCGGCGATCGAAGAAACCCGACGCCGGTTCCCGGCCGAGGAGCAGCGTTTCCTGGCGCGCGTCGGAGGCGAGCCGGCAGCGGTTGCGACACTCCGAGTGCGCGAGGGTGTTGCGAGCCTTGGCGGTGGTGCGACGACGCCGCGACATCGCAACAAGGGCTGCCACCTGGCGCTCGTGCGCCACCGATTGGACGTCGCCTACTTGTTAGGCTGCACGCTCGTCATCGGCGGAGCGAACTACGGGTCCGGGAGCTATCGGAACCAGCTGCGTGCCGGCCTTCGGCTTGCGTATGTCGAGAGTGGCTGGCGGAGAACAGCCACACCATGAGCGCCGTCGAAGACCGTCTTCGCGAGCTTGGTCTCGTGCTTCCGCCGCCAAAGGCGCCAGTAGCCAACTACCTCAGCACGAAGCTGTCGGGACAACTGCTCTTCGTCTCCGGACGGGTGAGTCAGCGGCGCGGCGAGGTTGGTACCGAGCTCACCGTGGACGAAGCGAAGACGGCAGCGCGCGACGCCATGCTCGACCTCCTCGCCATCATCAAGCAGGACCTGGGCGACCTCGATCGCATCGTGTCGATCGAGCACCTGCGCGGCTTCGTCCGCTCCGCGCCAACGTTCACCGAGCAGCCGCGCGTGATCGACGGCGCATCGGAATTGCTTATCGCCCTGTACGGTGACGCCGGCCGCCACGCCCGTACGGCGACGGGCGCCGCGCAGCTGCCCTTCGGTGCGGCGGTTCAGCTGGACCTGGTCGCCAGAATTCGTGCCGGACACGAATAACATCCGCTGTTCGCATGCGTGCGGTTCAAGGGGGTCGGACGCCTCGATCTAACCCGTTTTAGTCTCCGCGAAGGACGACGGCTGGATTCGCACGGCCCGCGAGACGCGCCGGGACGAAGCTCGCCGCGGCCGTCACGACCACGAGGAGCGCTCCCACGAACGCGAAGGAGATCGGATCATTCGGTCCGACCCTGAACAGGTACGGCCTAACGATCCGGCCAGCGAGCAACGCAGCCGGGATTCCAACCACGAGGCCTATCCCGACGCCGCTCATCGCGTCCCCGACGAGCAACCGCACGACGCGGCTGCTCGTGCCGCCCAAGGCGAGCCGGATGCCGATCTCCCGGTTCCGTCGTGCTGCGGCCCGCACGCTCACGCCGTAGAGCCCGACCGCCGCAAGCAGCGACGCCATCACGCCGAACACCGCGATGATCACCGTGCGATAGCGCTCGCCCGCGTACGACTTCTCGACCAGATCCGGCAGCGCGGCCGCCTGCGCCAGTGACGCGTGCGGCTCTAGCTCGCGCAGTATGGCCCTGAACCCCGGCTCGATCGTCCGGGCTCCCGGCCCGCGAATGATGAACTTCGGCCATCCCGACGTGAACTGGTCCAGCGGAACGTAGATCGTCGCCTCATCTTCCCTCGCGAGACCACGATACTTCACGTCCGCGACGACGCCGACGATGCGCCGCCACGTCCCCTGGTGCTTCAGCCGACGCCCGAGCGGGTTCTGCGAACCGAAGTCACGCCGGGCTTCCGCTTGGCTCACGATCACCACGGGTTCCGAGCGAGCGCCGTCGGTCTGGTCGAACGCTCGCCCCGCGATGAGACGGATGCCTAGCGTTTCGAGATAACCGGGCAGGATATAGCGCTGCTGTGCCTGACGCGCCGGCGACGCGGCGTCACCGCGTTCCGGCTCGATCTGGATTGGGGAGCTGCTCGGGCCGTCAACGAATGGGACATGCGTGGCCACCGACACGCGCTCCACGCCAGGCACGGACTGCACACGCCGCGTGACCTCGCGGACGAACGTTCGCAGCACATCATCATCGTACTCCCGCGGCAACGCGACGCTGAGCACGGTCAGACCGACGGCGCGAAAGCCTGGATCGACCACGGTGAGCGCGCGAAGGCTGCGCGTGAGGAGTGCTGCTTCGACCAGCAGCACCATGGAGATCGCGAGCTGCGAGGCGATGAGAGCTCGTTGCGTCCGTCTCGCGCCGCGACCACTCTGTCCCGCGCCCATGCGAACCAGCGATGCAGTACCCGTCCGCCCGACGATCACCGCCGGTACCACGCCGAACAGCAGCCCGGTAACGCTCGCGCACGCGACGGCAAACGCGAGCACTCGTCCGTCCAGCGTCACCGAATCGATGCCGGGAATCCGCGCGGGAGCCGCGGCAACGAGGACGCGCATCATGGCCCACGCGAGTACGGTACCGAGCGCGGCACTCACGCCCGCGAGCGTGACGCTCTCCACGAGCAACTGCCTGACCAGTCGACCCGCACTTGCCCCGAGTGCCGCGCGGGTCGTCATCTCGCGTGCGCGACCCGCCGCTTCGCCGAGCTGCAGGATCGCCACGTTCACACAGGCGATTAGCAGCAGTAGGGCGACCGCGGCGACGAGAACGAAGAGCGGACCGCGCGCATCGCGCCCCTGATCGCGCTGCCACTCCTCCACGCGCGCGCTGAGTGCGGTGTCCGCGGCAACCGAGCGGATGATCGCGGCGGCTTCCTGGGTCGCGGCGGCGAACGTCGCCCCAGGCGCGAGCCGAGCCAACGCCGTGTAGGATCGATTGCGACGCTCCGGGATGTCGGACGAATCCTGCAACGCGGGCATCCAGAACGGCGGCGCCTCGGTGGTGCGATCGACGCGAAGTCCGCGCGGCAATACGCCGATCACTACCCACGGCTTGTCGTTCAGGGTGAGCGAGCGTCCAACGAGCGATGAGTCGGCGCCGAATCGCGTTGTCCACGCCTCCCAGCTCACCATCGCCACCCGTGGCCCGCCTAACGCATCCTCACCGGCGACGAAGGCGCGCCCGAGCGCGGGGCGCGCCCGGAGCGCCGGCAGCAAAGTCGATGTCACCCGAAGTGCCTGCAGGCGTTCCGTCCCTCGATCCGTTGTGAGCGTCACGGATCCGCCGGTCCACATGGCGACGTCGCGCAGCGTCCTGGTGTTCCGCCGGAGCGCCTGGTAATCGCGGCTCCCCATCGGTGTCGCAGTCGCCAACCAGGACACGATAGGATCCTTCGCGAGGCCCGGCTGGGTGATCCAGACCGACGCAATGCGTGACGGATCCTCGAACGGCAGGGGCTTGAGCAGCACCGAGTCGACGACACTGTAGATCGCGGTGGCTGCACCGATGCCGAGTGCCAGTGTCCCGATCGCGACGGCGGCGAAAGTGCGGCGCCGGGCGATCATCCGAAGGGCGAATCGCAGGGTGGTCATCGGGAATCGGGAATCTGGAATCGGAACAGCAGAAGCGGTACGGAATTCGACAGCCGCATCCTGGCAAGGGTTGCGACGACATCGGCGCCTAACGTCGAGTGGCAAAGCCGACTGCTGGCGGTTGCCCGCTGGTCCGCCGAACAGTAGCGTCCAGGTCGCCTACTTCCCTGACTTCCGACGCTCATGACCGCCCCCATCCGCTTCGCTCTCGTCGTCGTTGCTGCTCTGGGATCGTACGTGCTCGGCCGCGTCGCGCCGCAGTCCTCCCGAGAGGCTTCCGCGGTGCGCTCCGCACGCGCAACACAGAACACCGCCATTGCCGCGCACGATCTCGATCGCGCCGCGTCGTTCTGGACCGAGGACGTCGTGATCCGTTCGGGGTTGGGCCGCGTCGTTCAGGGACGCGCCAACTATCGCGCGGCAATGGCCGCGGATAGCGCGACCGTCTTTCGTCGCGAGCCGGATCGAGTGGATGTCAGCGGCAACGAGCGATGGCCGCTTGCGTTCGAGTCGGGGACGTGGATCGGGCGGGGGACGCGCGATGGGCAACCGCTCATCCGCGGTCGCTACGCCGCCCAGTGGATCAAGCGCGACGGGCGATGGCTCATCCGTGCGGAGGTGTTCGTCGCGTTAGGGTGCTCTGGCGAGGCATGCAGCCGCCCACTCGCGGTGCAGTGATTCGGTTGCGCGACCACGTAACGGCCAAGCGGCCGGCCGAGCTGAGGGCGCCGCCGTACCTGCAGAGTGGCTCGCGGCCCGCACGGATCGTCCTAGTCACAGCCCCGACCGCCAAGGACAGACCAGGGTAAACCGCATGACCAAACTGCTTGGATTCGCAGGCGCCACCGTCGGTGGCTACGCCGGCTGGGCGCTCGGCGCACTGGTCGGGCCTTTCACCGGGTTCCTCCTCAGCATGATCGGCACCGGTTTCGGGATGTATTGGGGGCGGCGATTGGCGCAGAACCTGGGGGCGTAGCGGCGACGTGAAGCAAGCGCATGTCTTGCCGCGTAGGGGGAGGTCTCCCATCCAGGATTAGAGGCGAGTATGTGGGCTGCTTTCGTCGAGATCCTTCGCGCAGCGATCTTCAGCGCCGCACACATCTGCGGCGGCAGTCTCGGCGGCGGAATCCTTCTCGTGTCGGCGCTCGCGCGGCTCGCGCTGCTGCCGCTCACCCTTCGCCTCGCGCGACGCAACCGCGAGCAACAGGTCAAGCTCGCGGCGCTTCAGCCCGAGATGGAAGCACTCCAGCGACGCTACGCGAACGACCCGCAGCGACTCTTCCGCGAGACTCGCGCGCTTCAGGCGAAGCACGGCATCAAGCTCGTCACGCCCTCGGGGCTCGTCGGCATGGCGATTCAGTTCCCCGTGTTAGGCGGGCTGTTCGCCGCGGTGCGCAGCGGGCTCGGCGCGAAGGTCCGGTTCCTGTGGGTCGCTGACCTCGCGCGTCCGGACGGCGCACTGCTCCTTGGCGTCGCCGCGCTAACCGCGTGGGGCATCTCGAGCGTACCAGCCACGCCCGGTCAGACGACCAGCCAGACGCCACTCGTGGTGTTCAGCGTGCTCGGGACGATCGCGTTCCTGTGGTCCGCCTCGAGCGCGGTGGCTCTGTCCGTGGGCGCCGGATCGCTCGTGTCGGTCCTGCAGAATTGGTTGCTGAACCGCGATATGAACCGGGAGCGTAAGGCCTAGCGTGCACGGTTCAAGTAACTGATGACCGAACACCAATGACCCACCACGTAGAACTCACGACTCGCCAGGATTGGTCGCGCTGTCTGGCGAGTCATGAGGGATTGGTGGTACGTCATGGGTGCTCGGTCATCGGTTGGAAGGTGCTGGCTCTCGGCTCTCCTTTGGACCGATCTTCCCCTCCACCGACTTGAGCAGATCGGCCGGGTCGTAGACAACGCCGGCCTTCATGACCGTCCGCACATGCCGCGTGTTGCGAATGTCGCGGAGCGGGTTGCCGCGAACGATGAACAGGTCGGCGAACTTGCCGACCTCGATGGACCCGAGCTTGTCCCCGACGTTGAGCGCCCGCGCGCCGTTGATCGTGCCGATCCTGAGCGCCGCGGCCGGCGGAATGCCCGCGAGCACGAGCGCGTGCAGCTCGCGGTGCGACGAGAACCCCGCCAGGAACTCCCCCTGGCTCGGATTGTCGGTTCCCAGCGTGAGCGTACCACCGGCGTCGTAGAACGCCTTCGTCGTACGGCGCATCGCCCAGTACAATGAGTCGAACAGCGGGTTCGGCTTCCGCAGTGGCTTGTTCTTCACCCACTCCTGAACGGCCGGCGTGAAGAACTTCCGCTCGTCGATCCAGTAGTCGAACCCTTCCTGCAGCGTGCCGAAATAGACTGGCGCCGTGATCGTCGGATCGAACACCACGTGGTGCGACACGAACAGCGCGACGATGTCCTTGAACTCCCTGGACTTGATGTCGACCCGGTTCCACGACGGGTACGCCTGCTTCATGGAATCGAGCGCGTCACCGCCGAGGATGTGCTCGACGCGGTCCACGCCCATGAGGATGGCGTCCTTTGCGTTCGTCGAGTTGCGGAAGCCCGAGTCGAAGTGCCCCGTGACGGTGAGACCGTGCATGTGCGCGCGCTCGACGAGCGCCTTCAGATGCTGCGGGCTGATCCCCTTCGCCTTGAACCCTCGCGCGCCCTGGGCCGCCCAGTAGTCGACGTCCTTGTAGATGTCTTCCGCGGTCCAACTCTGATTCCACCCGCGTCGCGCGGTTCCGTAGTACGGCCCCGAGTTGAAGAGACGCGGCCCGACCTGCTGGCCCGAGTCGATCCGCTTGCGGGTCTCCATCATCCCTTCGGGGTCGTACTCGCCGGCCGGGAACGTGGACGTGACGCCGTTCGCGAGGAAGATCAACGGATTGTACGTGTACTCGTCGGCCCGCACGCCGTTAGGCCCGAGCGTCATGTTATAGTGCGCGTGGACGTCGATCAGCCCAGGCAGCACGTAGTCACTGTCGGTGAGCGCAATGATCCGCGCGCCCTGTGTGTCCGCGGCCGAGATCGCCCCATTCACCACCTGGAATACGCCGCCTCGAATGAGGATGCCGCGGTTGCGGACGGCCTGATCGCCGGTCGCCGTGAAGACCCACCCGCCGCGAATGACGACCGGGGTCTGAGCGACGGCGGCCGCGGTGAACGCGAGATGCAATCCAGCTGTGAGGGTCCGGAGGCGGAGCTTGATCATGTGCGATGGCGGTGTGGTGGGTGACCGTCGGTCGTCTACTCCTGACGCGCATGCGCCGCCGACGTTGAGACAGCAGGACCCCGGACCGGCTTCCCGACTTCCGGTCCGCGACGTATGCTGAGGCATGCGCGGGCTGCCAAGCCGGGAGCGGGCCTTCACGAAGTTCGTCCCCACGCCACCACCGGGTGACGCGTGCGACTGCATCTGCCACCGAGCGCCGCTTGCCGTGCTGCATCCGGTGCCGTGCTGCGTCTCGTGCCCGGTCTGCGGGCGCGGCGTCGCCTCCGCCCGCCTAACGGCGCACATCGCCGGGCACAACCACCCGCTCCCCGAACGGCGACGCGGCTGACGGCGTGACTGGCGCTGGCCAGTCGGAGGCCACCGTTCCAGGTCGTTACCGACGGGTCGAGCAGGCGCCCGATCGGCGCGCGACCATGGCGCGTGGCGGGTCCATTCAACAATATGACGGGTGGTTGCCTGGCCGTCCGACGGGACGTCCGGGAGAGCCGCATTTCGGTCCACCACGATGGACTTACTGCAGGAAGCCTTCCGGAACGCCGTCCTGTTCGGTCAGGAGGCGATGTCGGGCGGCAACATCTGGATCCTCATGCTGATCGTGATCATCGCGATCGGTGTGGTCGCGTCGATGCGCGGCAAGCTGACGGACGGCTGGATCTGGATTCCGGCGCTCGCGCTCGCGATGTGGTACGTGGTATATCGCTGGCTCGAGCTTCGCGCCTGACCTCGCGCCTCAGCCGCAGGATCGTTCAAGCACCGCTCGCCCCGCGACGTGATCGTCGTCGGTTTCGGCGACGCCACCAACGCGCGAGAGGTCGAGCGCATCATGAAGTCGTTGTCCGAAATCCGGTCCGAGTGGCTCGAGCAGCTTCTCTCGACCAGTCCTGCGGATCGTCCCCGTGCGGAAGCCGCGGTGCGACGCCTCTACAAGGCGGCGGATCTCCCCGAGCCACCCCACTTTCTCTGGTTCGACTCGCCGTTCAGCGCGTCCTGGACGGTCGCGTTGCTGGTGGCGCCGCATCACCAGTTGTGGTCGCAGAAGCTTTCGTCGGGATTGTCGCGAAACGATCGAGAGCAGCTCGACCGCACGCGTTCCGCGTTGAGCACCGAACTCGGCGTCGCCGACCCGAAGGCGATGTTCGCGGCCGCCGGCGGACCGCTCGGCCAGCACCTGCAATTCCCGCCGGTGCCGTCGCGGATGCTGACGACCAGGTTCTTTACCGTCCGCTACAGCCTGTCGAACGACGTCTCGGGCATGTTCACGCAGCACGGCGAGGACGACGACCTCGCTCGCGCCGAGATGTATTTCTGGGGGAGCAATCGGGGCGCGTTGCCGAGTGCGCTGCACTGCCCCACGACGGATCAGCTGATCGGCAGCTCGTTTGTCGGCGACTACCCGTTCTCGACCATGGCGGAAGATGAGCACCGCGTTGGCGACCGCGAGCCGCCGGCGCTCATGGAGGCCGCGTGGGACATCGCCCGGTCGTCAGGCCTGTGGTGGCCCTTCGAGGGCGTCGCGATCATGAGCGACCGGCCGGCGGAGCTTCACGTGAACGAGAAGTATCTGCTCCATCGGGGCGATGGCCCGGCGGTGGTGTACCGCGATGGCTGGAACGCATACGCGTGGAACGGGAAAGCCGTCCCCAAGAAGTGGATCATGCAGCCGGAAGCCGTCCCGCCTCGCGAGTACAAGGGCTTCGACCCGACGTTCGCGCAGCACGTAAAAGCGAAAGCGGCGCCCGCGGTGAAGCCAAAGAAGCAGGTGAAGTCGGGGTCGATCCTCAAAGCCGCGCTTCCCGTCGACCCCGTTATACGTCTCGAGCAGCTGCGCGCACACGCAGGCGGGAAGCTTCCGCTGTACGATCGGTACCAGGCGGGCGCCCACCACGACGTGTGGCGGGAGCTCGTATCGTTAGGCGCCGGCGTGCGGGAGGACCCCTACGTCGCCGATGCGCTCGCGGTCGCGTACGAGACCATGCGCCGCGTGCAGGCGAACGTGCGCACGCTCGTCGAACGCCTGACGGCCATGCACTACACGTTCGGCATGCCCGACCATCCGCTCGAAGTAGCGTTCGGCGGGCCGCAGGGGGTGACGCGCATGGACTTCGATCAACTCGTCCGTCGGGTTATGGGGACCGGCAAGACTCCCGATGTGCCGGGGCTGCCGAACCTTGCCGACGTGATGGCCAAGGCGCGCGACCTGATCGCCGCCCACAGCAAGGGGAGCAAGGAAACGCGTGAGACGAAGGCTCGCGCGCACACGTCCCCTCCCCCGGACATTCATAACCAGATCGTCAGATTCGAGCGCGAATACGCCGCGTTGCCGCTGTCGCTGCGCACTTTTTACGAAGTCGTGGGGGAAGTGAACCTGATCGGCAGTCACCCAACGCTGGCGCCGGCAGATGGCCCGGTCGCGACGGATCCGTTGGTCGTGTACGCGCTGGATAAGGGCGCGGTCGAGTACGATGAGGAGGCAGACGAGGAGGCGGGCAGCCCCTCAGCGATCACCATCGCGCCGGACGATCTGCACAAGGCCGACACGAGCGGCGGCGATGCGTACGAGATGGCGATTCCCGACCTTCGAGCCGACGGCGAGCTTCTGAACGAGCGACACCAGCTCTTCTTCGTCGACTACCTCCGCCTGTGCTTCCAGTTCGGGGGCTTTCCGGGTTATGACGGGGCCGCGAAGATGCCGACGGAGATTGCCGTATTGAGCAGCGGGTTGCTCGAATTTTGACGGCAACAGGGAACCGGAGCTGTCCCGCCGAGGAGCCTCTGTTCCCCGTTCCCTTTCAAACTCCGCTCAGCCGTCGCTTGTACTCCCTCAGCGCCGCGTCCAGCCGATCGTGCGCTGTGGTATCGCCCGGCACGTTATGCGACGGATGGATGTGGAGCCTAACGCCGCGCGCCGCGAGGATCTCTGCCACCGTCGTGATCGTCATCCACACCACCGTCACGAACGCGATCGTCGATACCGGGCCCACCTTGTCCTGATGCCCCGCGACCGGCACTGATGAATCGCCGGCCGGCACGCGCGTATCGATGATCACGTCGGCGATGTCGAATAGCTTCTTCCACGACGGGTGACGTGGCGTGCTCGAGGCCGCCTGCTCCGCTGACCCTGTCGCCACGATGCGCAGACCCAGCTCCTTCGCCCGCAGCGCGACGTCGATGTTCACGTTGTTGATGCCGGTATGCGAAAAGATCCACATCGTGTCGCGCGGGTCGAACGTGTAGGCTTTCATGATCGCCTGACCGTATCCCTCCGCGCGCTCGAGAAACAGGAACTGGTGGATCCCCATCTCCCCCGTTATGCGGGTGAAGAAGGTGAGCGGCAGCTCGACCATGGGATGGAAGCCGACGAACCCGCCGATGCGCGGGTACATCTCCTCGACGGGAATGGTCGCGTGCCCGCACCCGAACGTGTGCACCCACCGCTCCGCCGCGATGGAATCGGCCATGAGCTCGGCCGCCTGGCGGATAACGGGAAGTTGCGTGGCCTGGATG
>JBKOYV010000408.1:0-13192 GCA_046725585.1 Gemmatimonadota bacterium
GGGCAGCGCTTTCACCCGTTCCAGCCATCTGGCGGACTGGTAACTCCTGTCTCGCTCGGGCCACGCTCGCTCGAGCAGCCCGGCGGCGCGCTCCAGATCCTCGGCGCCTAACGCGTGGCGGACGGCATCGGCTGGTGAACCCTGTTCCTCATACCACTCGCTCGCTCGCCGATGAAACGTCCGGGCTCGATCGGGATCCTCCCTGATCGACTGCGCCTGGAGCACATCCGCGAACAGATGATGGTAGCGATACCATTCGCGCCGATCATCCAGGGCGACCACGAACAGGTTCCTTCTTTCCAGGCTTTCCAGAAGCGACTGGGAGCCTTGCTCGCCGGTAACTGCGTCGCAAAGCGGACCGCTCAGCCGGTCGAGAATCGCGGTTCCCAGGAGGAACCGCCGGACGCGCTCGGGCTCCGCCTGGAGGACCTCGTCGACGAGATAGTCCGCGATGTATCGGTTGTCGCCGGAAAAGGCATCGACGAACTCGCGGACATCCTTCCGCCCCTTCATCGACAGGGCTGCCAGCTTGAGCCCCGCGATCCAACCTTCGGTCCGCCGCTCCAGCTTCGCAGTGTCGATCGCCGACAAGTCGAGGGCCATGACCTGGTTGAGGAAGGCCGACGCTTCGTCGAGTGTGAAACGCAGGTCCGCGACCCGCAGCTCGGTCAGTTCCCCTCGGGCGCGGAGTCGAGAGAGGGACAGGGGCGGCTCAGAACGACTGGCGACGACAAGGTGCATCCGCGCCGGCAGATGATCGAGCAGAAAGGTCAACGCACCGTGGACGGCTGGGGCATCGATGACGTGGTAGTCGTCGAGGATCAGAACGAAGTCGGAGTCGATCGCATTGATCTCGTTGATCAATGCCGTCAGGACCGACTCCGTGGGTGGCGGGTGAGGCGATTGCAGCAGCGAAAGCGCGTGCGACCCGACGGCAGCGTCGACCTTCTGGAATGCCCTGATGACGTAGGCCCAGAAGAGCGCAGGCTCGTTCTCGCTAGGATCGAGCGACACCCATCCAGCCGCTCTCTCGCCCGCGGTCTTGTCCGCAAGCCATTCAGCCAGCAGCGTAGTCTTGCCGAAGCCGGCAGGCGACAGGACGAGCGTGAGCTTCCGCTCGGCCCCCTCGCGGATGCGGCCGACTAGCCTGGGACGCGAGACCAGACCAGAACGCGACTTCGGGATATAGAGCTTGGTCTCCAGCAGCGGGATTGCGGTGTCCACGCGCTTCGACGACTCGCCTGACGAATCCACGGTGGCAGTATGGCCAGGGCGGGTCACCCTGGGCTAGCGGCGCACGGCGTTTCTCGCGAACCTAACTCGATGACGTAGCTCGGACTCTCGACCCCAACGCCTGACTCATGACGAGACCCGTCACACTCTTCACCGGACAGTGGGCCGACCTCCCCCTCGAGGCTCTTGCGAAGAAGGCCCGCGAGTGGGGCTTCGACGGGCTCGAGCTCGCCTGCTGGGGCGACCACTTCGACGTCGCCCGTGCATTGGCCGAGGACGACTACTGCCACGAGCGACGCGACCTGCTCGACAAGCATGGGCTCCAGGTCTTCGCGATCAGCAACCACCTTGTTGGTCAGGCGGTCTGCGACGCGGTGGACGAGCGGCACAAGTCGATCCTGCCCCCACGCGTCTGGGGTGACGGCAACGCCGATGGCGTGCACGCACGCGCGGCGAAGGAGATGCAGGACACCGCGCGCGCGGCCGCCAGGCTTGGTGTGAAGGTGGTGCCCGGCTTCACCGGGTCGTCGATCTGGCCTCTGCTCTACAGCTTCCCTCCCGTTCCCGACGCCTGGATCGATGCGGGGTATGAAGACTTCGCGAGTCGTTGGAATCCCATCCTCGACGTGTTCGACGAGGTGGGCGTGCGCTTCGCCCTCGAGGTGCACCCTACCGAGATCGCCTTCGACGTTTCGTCGGCTCAGCGTGCGCTCGAGGCGATCGGTCATCGCGCGAGCTTCGGCTTCAACTTCGATCCGAGCCATTTCGGGTATCAGGGCGCGGACTATCTCGAGTTCATCGACCGCTTCGCCGACCGCATCTACCACGTCCACATGAAGGACGTCTGGTGGTCGGAGACGCCGAGGCCCTCTGGTGTGTTCGGTGGACACCTGGCATTCGGCCACCCGGACCGGTTCTGGGAATTCCGATCGCTCGGCCGCGGCCGCGTCGAGTTCGAGGAGGTCATCCGGCGGCTGAACGCCGCTCGCTACGCGGGCCCGCTCTCCGTCGAGTGGGAAGACATCGGCATGGACCGCGAGCACGGCGCGAGAGAGGCGTGTGCGTTCGTCCGCTCCGTGGACTTCGCTCCCGCGGGACGCGCGTTCGACGCCGCCTTCGCCCGTGAATGACCCCGACGTCGATCCTCAGCGGAGCGCGTTAGGCGCCTGGCGCGTCGTAGGACGCGTCGACCCAGTCCCGCTCGCGGCCGCTGCGGAGCGCGGCCTGGATGAAGTGAACGCCGGCAGCACCGTCGCGCACCGTCGGGAAGTCGAGGTCGAGCGGATCGGGCTTCTCATGCGTTAGGCGTGCGGCCATCACGCGCATCGCGTTGGCATAGATGTTCGCGAACGCCTCGTGCAGGCCTTCGGGATGGCCGGCCGGCATGCGCGTACCTCGCTGTGCCGCGGGAACGAGATGGGCATGGCCCGGCTTGTACACCTCGGTCGGTCCGTCGGGGTGGCGCACGTACAGGAAGTTGGGATCCTCCTGGTGCCACTCGAGAGACGCGGCGGTTCCGTACACACGAATGGCGAGGCGGTTCTCTTCGCCAATGGAAATCTGCGAGCAGAAGAGAATTCCCTTCGCGCCACCCTGGTAGTGCACCAGCATGTTCGCGTCGTCGTCGATGCGGCGGCCCGGGACGAACGTGCTCACGTCCGCGAACAGGCGCTCCATCTCGAGACCCGTGACGTAGCGGGCGAGATGCTCGGCGTGCGTTCCGATGTCGCCGATCGCGCCCGCACCGGCACGCGCCGGATCGGTGCGCCAGCCCGCTTGCTTCTGACCTGTTTCTTCGACTCGAGTCGAGAGCCAGCCCTGCGAGTACTCGACGACGACCTTGCGCACGGTGCCGAGGGCGCCGTCACGGACGAGCGCTCTCGCGTGCTTCACCATCGGATACCCGACGTACGGATGCGTCACCGCGAAGACGACGTCGTGTTTCTTCACCAGCCGGCACAGCTCTTCGGCATCCTCGAGTGTGGTGGTCAACGGCTTGTCGCAGACGACGTGGAAGCCGCGCTCGATGAACGCCTTCGCGACCGGGAAATGCAGGTGGTTCGGCGTGACGATGGAGACGAAGTGAATGCGCTCGCCCTCTGGAAGGGCGGCTTCCCGGCTCGCCATCTCCTCGAAGCTGGCGTACACGCGGTCGGGCGCGAGCTCGTACGCTTCGCCCTGGGCACGCGACTTCTCCGCGTCCGATGAGAAAGCGCCCGCGACCAGCGTGGCCAGGCCGTCGAGCGTCGCGGCGCGTTTGTGGACCGCGCCGATGAAGGCGCCCGGCCCGCCGCCCACCATACCGAAGCGCAGCGACCGTTCGAGAGGCATGAGATCAGGTTGGAAGGTGTCTACAGCGCCGGAGCGGTCGTTATGCAGCCACTCCGGCGCGACGCCTACTGCTTGTCGTACACCACAACGTGGTGGACCTTCTGCCCCTCCGCATTGGTTCCCGTGATCGTGATCGTCCGCGACTTGCCGTCGGCGGCGACAACGATGTGGTTCGTCGTGAGCAGCTTCCCCTTCAGCTTGTTCTCGACGTGGTAGGTATGGTCGTCGAGCTTCTTGAAGCTCACGGCATCCTGCCCAAGGTTCGGCTTGCCGTCGATCGTCCCCTTCCATGGATGGTCGGCGCCGTCGAGGGTCGCGGTGTATTCGTTATGCACCTTCTGCCCCTTGGCGTTCACCTGGTCGATGGCGACAGTGACGTTGCTGTCGCTGAACGTGTACGTCGTGGTGCCGCTCTTGTTGGCAAGCTCTGCCGGGTCGTATTTCGATTTCGCGGCGTTCAGCTTCCAGGTGCCGGCCAAAGACTCAGGGGCCTGCGCCGCAACTGCGTTCGGCAGCGCGGCGGCGATGAGCACGAGACTGATGAGGGCCGTGCGTCGATGCATGGACATTGTTCGGTACCTCGCGGTCGAGTTGGTGCTGCGGCGCCGAGGTGTGACGCATCGTCGCGGAGACCGTGTACCGTGGGAGTCGGCGAGGTCGCTCCCGGAGGGAGTCGCACTTCGCGCCGTCTACAGCATGACGACAAGAGTCTTCCTCCGCCAGGGAAGCTGCGGTTGAATCGACTAAGCGCATCCCGCCCATCGAACCGGCTTCGCGTCCTGTTCGGCGGACACGTGTTCCTCTTCGACAAGGAGCGTGTCCCGCTCACCTATAACGATGTCGCGGGCGCGCGTCTCCTGATGATCGTCGCGGTCCTCGAGGGCGTGAGGCTCGTGGTGAACTACACACGCCTCTCGGTCGTCCCGGTCTGGCTCACAGCACCCGCCTACCTCTTCGTGGCCCTCTGGGCGACGCGCCGGGTCGCGGGCGTCTCGTTGGGACAGATCGGCTTCACCCGCTGGATTCAGTGGAACACCGCGGAACGATCCTACTTCGTGCAGGTTCTCGTTCTCGTGAACGTCGTGTTTCCGCTGCTCTTCGCTGAGCCGCTGCGCGCGGCGTTCACGAATCCGGCGGCGATCTGGACGGTGTTCATCCCGTACCTGGTCTACGGGTTCTATCAGGAAGTGCTCTATCGAGGGCTGCTGCAGGCGGAGCTCGTCCGCCGCTGGGGCGCGTTCAGCGGGATTCTCGTCAGCAATACGCTGTACACGTTCGGCCCACAGCATTACCAGTATTTCTCTTCGAGGCCGTCACTCGCGGTCCCGATGTTCGGGTCCATTTTCGCAATGGGCTTGATCTTCGCCCTCGTGTTCGATCGTACCAGGAACCTGTGGATTCCCGCGGTCATGCACGCGTTTGGAAACTCGTATGTCATCGGAGCGTTCGGCCGTATCCGATAACGAAGCGCTGGTTCGGGACGACGTGAAGCGGTCGGCGACTGACACGCGCCGCGCGACGGTTGCCGTCGGAGTGACCGCCGCCCGCGCTCGGAGGGTTTATGCACGTATGACACTCTCGCGCGTAGTCCCCGCCGCCGTCGCGATACTTGGTGGATGTCGCGGCCCTACTATGGCCGACGCGTGCCCGGGCTGGGTCCCACGGGCGATCGAGGTCGAGGTTACCGACAGCCGTACCGGACTGCCCGTGGCAGCGGCCGCGACCGGCAGCGTGCGCGAAGGCACGTTCGTCGAGCCAGTGCGCGTCGTTGGATGGCGTGGTCTGCCGCCTAACGACACGGCAACCACCCTCGGTGCGGCCGAAGGCCGGCGCGGCACCTACGACGTGCGCGTGGAACGGCCCGGCTATGTGGCCTGGGAACGAACCGGGATCACAACGCGTATCGGCGCGTGTGGCGTGGAGACGACCCGCTTGCGCGCCGCGCTGACGCCGGAGTCCTGACAAGCTCGCACGTGCCGTATCAAGTATGTTGGCTCGAGCGCCACAGACGCGGTAACCCTGCGATAGCAATCTTGCTCGCGGTGTACGCCGCCACCACGGTCCTCCAGGAGATCAAATGTCTAACGTCAAGGCTCAGCCACGGGTGACATCCCTCGCGCCCCAATTCCTGGTCGACGACCTGGCGCGCTCGATGGCCTATTACCAGAAGATCGGCTTTACGTTCGGCGAGCCGTGGGAAGGGTTCTACGCGATCGGGCTGCTGGACGGCCTGGAGCTTCATCTGAAAGAGGCGCCGAAGAATCCCGCCGAACGCCAGCACCGGCGCGAGCAGGAGCACCTCGACGCGGCCGCCGGCGTGGACGGTATCGAAGCGTTCTACGAGCAGTGCGTCGCGAATGGCGCCACGATTCTTCGACCGCTCATGGCGACGGCGTGGGGGACGAAGGATTTCTACATCGAGGACCCGGATGGTTACATCATATCGTTCGGGGGCCGTCCGTCCGAGAAGGAGGGGCTGCAGGGGTAGGTGACAGGCTTGCGGTATCCTCGACGAGCGTGGGGTTGCCGCGCGCGAGATCGACCCTTCCACCGCCAGCATCGGGTGGCGACCGAGGAACTCGGCGAGGCCTCGCGCGACGGGCTTGGGTCGCAGCATCTATCGGCCGTCAAGCATGAAAAACATGCCGCGTCACCGGCGCACGAACGTCGTCCCGTTCAGGTCGACGGATTTCGCCGCTCCAGGCCCGTCGAAGCGAAACGAGATGACGTTCCCCGAACCCGCGATCTCGATGCGCAGCTGATCCTTCTCTGCGTCGAACACTTCGGTCAGTCCCTCGAGGACGCCCCACCGGTACCGGAGCGCCCCATCTGTCACGACGAAGGCGACCGTTCCGAACGCCTCGTTGAAGTACGAACCGGCGAAGTCCGCGACCGGCCGCCGCAAAGGTCGCTGCCGCGATCGGCGAACGGAATCGCTCGCAGCCTGGCGCTGGCGTGCTGCGGACAGCCTCGCGATGAGACTGTCCAACCGCTGATCCGCATCGGCGCGCGCGTTAGGACGACCCGCTTCCAGGTCGTAGGCGAGCGTCGCGACGATGTCCGTCGCGCTACTCGCGCCGGGTCCATTCACCTGCGCGACGACGCCAATACGCCGGCCGGGTAGCATCGAGAGGTGCGAACGAATCGAGCTGTAGCCGCCGAAGCGGCTGATCATCGGCTCACCCGCGTACGACCCGATGTCCCATCCCGCGGCCCATCCCTCACGGTCGAACGGCCCGAAGTGCTTGCTCACTTCCACCGTATGGCGAGCGATGAGCCGATGACTCAGCGCGACCGCTTCGCGCGGGAACACCTGCTGGCCGTCGATCATTCCGCCGTCCATCTGAACGATCACCCAACGGGCGAGGTCGTTGAGCGTGGCGACGTGTCCACCGGCCGAGTTCATCGTGGCGTCGGCCTTCTCGAATTTCAGTGTCGTGAAGCCGCCTGCCGGGTTCAATGCGTGTGGCTTTGCGATGCGCCCAGGATCGAGGCCCGAAAGACGCGCGTAGGTCTCGTGCATTCCTGCTGGCTTGTAGACGGCGCTGTCGAGGTAGCGGCGCCAGCGTTCCGGGCGCAGTCGATCGATCACCATGGCCGCGACGTTGTACCCGAAGTTGCTGTACACCAGGTCGTCCGTGGGCGACCGCGTGGCGTACTGGATCAACTGTGGCCACTGCGCTTCGGGAAACGCGCCCGTATAAGCCGCACTCTGAACGACGGCGTTGTCGTTGAGGTGATGGGTATGCGAGAGGAAGCTCGCCAGCGTTAGGCGCACCGGATCGATCCCCGCCGGCCACCGCACGCCGGGCAGGAGCGAGGTGATCGGCGCCTCCACAGCGATCACGCGCTGCTGCGCGAGGAGCGAGATGCCGAAGCCCGTATACGACTTGCTCGTGGACGCAACGTACCAGAGGGTGCGATTGGTGGCGGCGATGCGCTTGGTTGCATCGGCCCACCCGTACCCTTCCGCCAGAATCGTCTTGCCATCCATGACGACGGCGACCCCGAGCGCCGGAGTCACGTCCGAGGAGACAATGCGCCTGGCGAGCGAATCCACCGCGCGGGCGATCACTTCCGGGGCTGGTCGTGGACCCTGCGAGGAAAGGGGGGCGGCGGTGGCGCTGGCGGCGGTTGCGATGGCGAGCACTCGATTGCGTCTCGAGCGTAGAGCTCGGCGACTGTTTCCTCTTGGTTTCATCGCCCGAACGTAGCTGCCGCGGGCTGGCGAAGCTTGAATCCGCGAAACCGGCCGTTCGGCGTCAGGACGGCCGGAGGGCGGCGACACGTGCGCCGAAGGCGTGCGCGAGGCGGCGGAATCGCGCGGGCGACGTCCCGGCGGCCCGCGAAAACTCACGGCAGAGGTGCGACTCGTCGGCGAAGCCCGTTGCATGGGCGACCGTCGCGATCGTGGTATCGCCGTCCGCGATGTGACGCGCCGCATGCCGGAGGCGCGACTGTCGCAGGAGGTCAGCCGCTCCGATGCCGTGCCAGCGGCGTACGCAACGGGCGAAGTAGACCGGGTGCACGCCGGCCGCCCGCGCGACGCCACCCACGGTGAGCCCGGGCCGCCAGTCGTCACGCACCTGTGCGACCGCATCCTCCAGCCACCGCGGCTGGCCCGCTCGTGCTGGTACGTGCAATCGCGCCGACAGAGCGGCGACAAGGTCGAGGATGTCGTCGTCATCGCGGGCGAACTGGCGATGTCCTTCCAGGCCGCGCGCCACGATGCGGAGGAATGGAATCGCGACCATCGCCTCGTGCGCCCATCGCCACGCGGCTGCACGTCCGGGGTGCTCGACCAGGTCGGCGAAAGTGGCGCGCTTGAGCGAGAGCTGCGCCGTCAGCGCGCCGGCTCGTCCGAAGTGGTCCTCGTGGATGACGCCCGGGTCCTTGACGACGACGCTGAGCGCACTGGCGCGCTCGAGGGACCCACCGACGCGCTCCTCGATGTTGCCGCGCAACACCACGGTGATCTGCAAGTCGTCGTGGGCATGCGGCGCCTGGCGGGTCCCGGCTCCATAGCCGGACGCTACGAGGGAGAGCACGGTTGAGCGCACGTTCCAAAATACGGGCTGAGAACGCCGCGCGTTTCTCCGTGTCGGCGCGCTCGTGCACTGCGTACACCCGATCGTCCGCAACGGCATTTCGCCGCTTGACCCAATTCTTCGGTACCGCTATAGCGTCGGCATGCCCGTCACTGGGCTGGCACTACTACGCCGAAACGGTCGCCATGTAGATGAACACCTCGCGTGCGGAGCCGTTCGTAGATCACGAGCAGTCCGCGCCACACCGGTCCTCGCTGGTCCGTCGCCTCCAGCACTGCATCGCGTTCGCCGGGTCGCTTGTACAGCACCCGTCTTCCAACCAGCGTGAGCGAGTTGTCTGGCGTAGAGTGGAAGCAGCGCGTCAGGCGGCAGGTCAGTAGTGCCCCGAATGTGCCGGCGAGTGAGCGCGGCGGGGTGCAGCGGGGGACGCCCGGAAGATAGCAAAGGCGCCGGAGCAACGCACGCGTTAGGCGGCAGATCCCGCCGGTCAGCCCGCGCGGGCTACGCGGCGATAACGCGACTCCGGCACACACAACAGCGCCGACCGCGCCAGAAAGGCCAGGCGCCAGGCGTGCCCGGAGCGACGGATGTGACCGGCGTCCTCCGCCAGCCGACTGGCATCCCGCCTTCGATGGCACGCCCGATGTCTGAATACGCCTGCTGGCCACCGCGGCTGACTCTCGCAACATGTGGCGCGGTTCCTGCGCGGCTGAGACCCCGTCATGCGCCTGACGAGCTCTCGGTCGGCTAATTCGGCGGCTACACAATGACCGGCTTGGCCCTCGCTTCCACCTAACGCGACGAGCGCCGGCTCGGGTTTTCCCTCGCGCTCCTGTTCTCGAAGCGCGCTCGTCAGTTCAAACGAACGTTAGGCCGCGGCGATGTGCGCCGCCGCAGTCGAAAGGCAACCCGGTCCAAGACGACCGATTGCGGCACCGACATCTTGCCCAGCGAATGTGCGCGACGACGACATCAGCTGAGCCGGCGCCATGCATCGGCTTCTCGTCTGCCGGCGTTCCCGACTCTGGAAGACGAGCAAGGGAAGTTCGAACAGGACGCGTGTGAGATGACCAAACGAGCTTTCGCTGAAGGAACCAGTCTGGATGCGGATGTGGAGACGTTTCGGAATGACTTGCGGAAGGCGTCGGAAATCGTAGGTCGGTTGTATGAAGGGCTGGACCGAGTCAGGGTCACCCCCGCGAAAAGTCGGATCGAGATCGCCTCGTTGTTCGACGAGCCGATCCCCGAGGAGCCCCAGTCGATGGAAGCGATCCTGCGGGAGGTGGAGACCAACATCTTTGCGAATTCGACGTTGTATCTGACTCCCCGTTTCTTCGGCTACATCAACGCGGGCGGGAACCAGGCGGGTGTTCTGGGAGAGCTGTTGGCGTCCGCAGTCAACCAGCTCTGCGCCAAGTGGCATTTTGCTCCCGCCGCTTCGGAGGTGGAACGTCGGGTGATCCGATGGATCGCGGAGCTCATCGGATATGCTCCCGAAGCGGGAGGCTGTCTCTTGAGCGGCGGATCGACCGGCAACCTCGTGGGGCTGACGCTGGCCCGCAGGGAGAAGGCGCAGTTCGATGCCGCCTCGCTGGGCATGCGGGGAGGACCCTGGGTCACCGTGTACGTGTCGCGAGAGGGGCATGCCTCGCTGGACAAAGCCATGATGCTGCTCGGAATGGGACGAAATCAGTTGCGCAAAATCGCCGTCCGGGACGATTTCAGAATCGATCTGGAGGCGTTGGAGAGGCAGGTCGTCGAAGACCGGAACAACGGATACCGCCCCATCTGCGTGGTGGGCAACGCGGGCACGACCAATACCGGGGCCGTGGATCCCCTCGAGGCGCTAGCAGAGTTTTGCGAGAAGCAGGATTTGTGGTTCCACGTGGACGCGGCCTACGGAGGACCTGCAGCGGGGACCCAAGTCGCTGGTGAGCTCTTTCAGGGATTGGACCGGGCCGATTCGGTCGTGGTCAACCCTCACAAGTGGCTGTACGTGCCGGCGGAGGCGGCGTGTATTCTGGTTAGGCAATCGACCGCGCTGCGCGAGACGTTCCAGATCGCGGCGGACTATCTGCGAGAGGATAGCGAGGCCGACGACGATGGAGCGTTCGATTTCAAGGATTACGGTCCCCAGCTTTCCAGGAGTTTCCGGGCACTGAAAGTGTGGATGACGTTCAAGGCATACGGCGCAAGGAAACTGCGCGCGGCCATTGAGAGCAACATCGAGATCATGCGTTATCTGGCGGACCGAATCGACGAGTCGCCTGATTTCGTCCGGGTCGCGCCAGTTCCGCTGTCCGTAGTGTGCTTTCAGTACCGAACCCCTGACACTTCCGTCCATGGAGATCGGGAATTCCTGGACGGGTTGAACAACGCGCTGCCGAAGGCGCTAGAGAAAGACGGGCGGGTGTTCGTGTCGGGGACGAAGGTCCATGGAAGGAGGGTGCTTCGGGCGTGCAGCGTCAATCACCGTTTGCGCCGAGAGGATGTGGACCTCCTGCTGGAGGTAATCAGGGAGGTCGGCAGTTCGTTGATCGGTACACCCAATCCGCCTAACGCCGTTGGCGAAGGCACTTCGTTGGATCGTCGCTTCAAGGACGCACTGGAAACGCGACATATCTCCCGGGCGTAACGCCGAGCATTTTCTTGAACACGCGGTTCAAATGACTCTGATCGCAAAAGCCAGTGCGATACGCGACTTCTGAAATCGCTGCACCAGACGCCAAGAGCTTTCGCGCCCGATTGACGCGCACGACTGCCTGATACTTGTGAGGCGGCATTCCCACGTGCTTGTGAAACGCTCGCACGAGATAGTACGGGCTCAGGCCGGCTAGACTGGCCAGCGAGTGTATCGACACGTTCTGCTCGGAGTTGTTCTCGAGCCATGCCTTGACCTGTGCGACCGCTGCGTGTTCTCGCCCCGTATCGCGAAGGGCGCGCCCCGGCACGACGTGGTCTGTGATCAAACGAGCCACAACGGACAGCAGCAGCGACTCGTTCTGCAACAATGAACTGGACTCCGTGAGACTCGCAAAGACGCTAGCGAGCCGCGTGGCCAGGACAGTGTCCGAGACCAACGGCGACTTGAATCTGACGTCCGATGGCCTTTGCCAGTCGAGGCTCTCGAGAAGCGTGCCCATTCGAGGAATTTCTATGTACAGGTTTCGATAGCTCCAGCCTTCTTCAGACGTAGCACGACCTGTGTGCAGTTCGCCGGCTGCTATCAGGTTGCATGTGCCGGGCGCTGCGTCACGACGCTCATTCCGACACTCGAATGCGCCACGGCCGCCGTAATTGAGGCTGATGGCGTAGAAGTCATGCATGTGTGGCGCAAACGAATGCTGCACCCACCGGGCACTCATGACTTCAAGACCGTCCAACCCGAAATGGCGAGAGTATTGAGCGAAGTCGGCTGTCATCGTTCTCGCACGGAAGGGTCAGGCTGGCTCGGCAGCTGCTCGTCGGTCATGGGATCGTTGGGCCGGTCATCTCCCGTTGCGCCCCTGTGAGCGGAATGTCGACGTCCTGGTTGCGATGCGGCATGATAGGGGCGACGGAGGTGATGCCATGAACGAACCCATCGCAAATTGTGCCGCAACGCGCGGGCCGCGGAACCCGAACCCAAGACCACTGCCTGGGGTCGCTCGCAGGTCGCGCGCGGAGCTCGCCGCGGCCGTGTTGGCAGTGGCTGTCGCCTTCGATCCCGCCGGGGCGCAGCCCGGAGCGTTAGGCACGACCGGACGTCCGTTCGCCGTCGGCGAGCGATTGACCTATGACGTACAATTCGGCGCCATCAAAGCAGGGACAGGATCGATGGAGGTGCGCGGCATCGAGAACGTGCGGGGTCGCGAGGCCTACCACACCGTGTTTCGCATCAACGGCGGCGTCCCGGGCTATCGCGTCGACGACAAGTTCGAGAGTTGGTTCGCAACCGATGACCTATCGTCGCTCCGCTACAATCAGGATCAGAACGAGGGGCAGAGAGACCGTGAGCATCGGTACGAGATCTTCCCCGAGCGGCGCGTCTACAACGACCTCGCGACCGACAAGGGCGAGCAGCCGTCGGTCTCCGAGCCACTCGATGAGGGGTCCTTCGTGTATTTCATCCGGACGGTGCCGCTCGAGCTCGGTCGCACGTACGAGTTCCAGCGCTACTTCAAGCCCGACCGCAACCCCGTGACGATACGGGCCGTGCGGCGCGAGCGCGTCACCGTGCCTGCCGGCACCTTCAACGCGATCGTGATCCAGCCGATCATCAAGACAAAAGGTGTCTTCTCCGAGGATGGCCGCGCCGAGGTCTGGCTCGCCGATGATGAACACCGAACGATCCTGCAGATGAAGTCAAAGCTCTCGTTCGGTTCGATCAACCTCTATCTGACCAAGCTTCATCGTCCCTGACGAGGCCATCATATGGCCTGCTCGATGGTCACGGGATCCAATCGGCGAACGCCTCGTCCGCCTCAGTCGTCGAGTGGCTCAGCAGGTAGTCCACATGGAAGTAGTCGCGGATCCGGATGACCTTCCCGTCCCGCCACCATAGCCGTACCGCAGTATGCGGCCGCCACTCGTCTCCGGCC
>JBKOYV010000172.1:0-7755 GCA_046725585.1 Gemmatimonadota bacterium
GGTCAGCCCGGCGAGCACGGCGACCGTCAGGCCACCCGGACTGGCGTCACCATGAATCGCGAACAGGCTGCCGCCCACGACGGCGGCAGAGCCCCATTCCGGATACCGAGACGCGCCGAATGGCAACGTCTCGAGCGCGAACATCTCGAGCAGGGCGCCGACGAGCAGCCCTCGCGCGGGATCGCCAAGCAGCGTCGCCGCAGCCGTGGCCGCGACGAGCGGGCGTGAGATCATCGCCTGGGGGAAACTCACGACGTCGAGTCCGAGCACGGCACCGAGCATCGCGAGCGGCAGCAGCTGAGCGAGGTCGTTCACCGGTTCCCCTCCCCGGAGAGAACCTCGTGCAGCGCGAGCGGACGGGCGGCGGGCACGTCCTGGGCACTCACGTCGACGCCGCGCGACGCGAGCGCGCGCAGCGCCTTCTCCTCGTCAGGCGCCAGAAACACGTAGCGAAGGCGCTGCGTGCGGCCGGTGCGGTGATGGATGCCGCCGAGATTCACGCGCGTGATGCTCCCCGTGAGCTCGATCAGCTTCGCCATCGTCTCGATGTCGCCGGTGAGGAGCGCCCCGCGCCGCTCGTCCCGCTGATAGACGCCGAGCTTCTGTGCTGCGCCTTCCACCGTATCGAAGTGCACGTCCATCTCGGGCGGCACCCCCATGCGATAGAGCTCCTGTTCCCACTCGCTGCTCGCGACCTCATCGTCCACGAGGACGATGAACGCGAGGTCGAGCGGCTGCCCCCATCCGACGACGACCTGGCCGTGAATGAGCCGGTCGTCGATGCGAAAGAGCTCAATTGCCACTCGGTGCGCCCCCTGTCACGACGAGCGCCGAGCGCCCCTTGTCGGCGGCATGGCGGGCCGCTTCGGTTGCCGGAACGTCGGTATGAAACACGAAGTCGAGTAACGTCGCGAGGTTGGTTCCCGTCACGAGCACGACGGCGGGCCGCTCGCGCTGCAGGCGCCGAGCCGCCATGGTACAGCTGCCGGCCGGGAGATCGGTGAAGATGACATCGATCGCGCCCGTGTCGACCTGGTCGCGCATGGCGCGCTCGACGTCCGCGGCGCTCATGTCCCGATTGGACAGCGCGACGAACACCTCGCCGCGACCGGTGATCTGGTGGACGGCGGAGACGATCCCCGACGCGAAATCGCCGTGGCCGGCCACGAGCGCCCGGACCGTGATGTCCGACTCACTCATCGTCTTCCACCAGGTACTGCCTAACGTCAGCCGCCTCGCGCATCCTGCCGATGAGGCGCTCGTTGAACGCCTCTGCCGGGTTGACGCCGCTGTAGCGAAGCAGATGGTTCATGGCGATGACTTCGGCGATCACGGTGATGTTCTTTCCGGGATTCAGGAACACCTTGATCTTCGGCAGCTCCACGCCGAGGATCGTTGTCGTCTCGGTGTCGAGGCCCGTACGATCCACCACCGCGTCCTGGTCCCATTCCTCGAGGTGGACGACGACCTCCATGCGCTTCTGCTGCCTGACGGCGCGGATGCCGAAGATCGCCGGGATGTCGATGAGGCCGACGCCGCGGATCTCCATGAAATGGCGCTGCAGCTCGTGGCCGCGGCCAATCAGCACGTCGTTGCCGCGGCGCGTCATGATCACGAGGTCGTCAGCAACGAGCCGATGGCCGCGCTCGACGAGGTCGAGGACGCACTCCGACTTGCCGATGCCGCTCTTGCCCGTGAAAAAGAGACCGACGCCAAAGACGTCGGCCAGCGATCCGTGCAGCGTCGTGGTCGGCGCGAAGAGATCATCGAGAATCGGCTTGATGCGCCGGTAGAACTCGCCGGTCTTGAGCGGCGTGCGGAAGATCGGGACGCCTCGGTTCGCCGCGATCTCCGCGAATCCCTGCGGCAGGTCCTGCCCTTTCGTGACGAACACGCACGGCAGGTCGAAATCGAAGAACATCCCCAGCACGTGCGCGCGCGCCCCCGGCGACAGCGAGCCGAGATACGCGATCTCGGTCTCGCCGAAGGCCTGAAGACGGCTGGGTGCGAATCGCTCGACGAAGCCGGCGAGCACGAGGCCCGGGCTCGACATGTCGGCGCTGGTTACGACTCGATCGAGCCCGCCGGTCCCGATCTGCTCCAGTGGAAGCCCGCGCTGAAGGCGCGCGATGAGGGCACCGACGGTGAGCGGTCGATTCACGCGCGAGCGATTTTCCTACCGCGGGTTTTTGGTGTGCGCTTCACCTGGCGCGTCTGAGCATCGAGGCGGTCGATCGCATAGGTGAGGGCAGGCCCGAAGAAGCGGGCGCTCCCCTCGGCAACCATCGCGCGTCGCCTTGGCGCGTGGAGGACAATCTCGACGCGTCGCGTCGGGCCGTCGGCCTCGAATCGGATGACTGCGTTCACGGCGCGGGCCATACGCGCACTGAGCTTGGTGACAGCGGTGCGAGCACGTTCGCGGATGCGCTCGGACACCTGCGCATGGTGTGATTGAAACAGTATCTCCACCGAACCCCTCCTGCGTGCGGCGTTACGACGCGGTGGCCAGATGTGACTCGGTCTCGAGCGCGGCCCGCTCCCAGGTGAACGACTCGGCGAACGTCCGCGCGCTCGCACCAAGTGTTCGCACCAAAACAGGCGAGCCGGCAATCCGCCGAAGGGCCACTGCCATCGCCGCCGTGTCGCCATGCGGCACAAGGAAGCCTGTTTCTTCGTCGCGCACCGATTCCCTGATCCCCGGCGAGCTCGAGGCGACTACCGGCGTTCCGCAAGCCGCCGCCTCGAGGTTCGTGATCCCCCAGCCTTCCTTCGGCGACGCGAATGCGAGTGCCCACGATCGCCTGAGGAGCGAGACCTTGTCACTTTCACTGATACGCCCAAGAAACCTTGCCCTTGCCCCGAGGTCAAGCGACGCGGCAAGCCGCTCCAGCGCCGGCCGATAGTCGCCCGCGCCGGCAATCTCCAGCGTCGCGTCGGGGATCGCGGCTTCGGCGAACGCGCGGATCACGAGGTCCACGCCCTTGTATCGTTTGATGCGGCCGAGGTAGGCAAAGAGCGGCGTCCGGGATCGCATCGCCGCGTCTGGCGTGTAGTGCTGCGCGTCGATACCCGGGTAGATGACACGGATGAGATCGCGCCGAATGCCGCGCGCGACGAGATCGTCAGCCGTGCTCTCGCTGATCGCGTGGAACGGGATACCGCGATATTCACTGGCGAGCGGCCGCTCGGAAAGCCACACGACCGCGGCTAGCGGCGCGGCAAGCTCCTGAAATGCGGTGCCGCCGAAGAGATGCGGCACGAGCGCGACGACACGTCTGGCGCCCCAGCGGGGCGTGAAGAGCGGCATCTTGTTGATGTCCTCGACGAGGACGTCGTGGGGGTGACCGCGAAACAGCCGGCGGTACGCGCCGCGCGCGAGCGCGGGCCACGTGAGCCTCGTGCCGACTCGAATCACCTCGATCCCATCGAGCGTCGCGCGCGGCGGGCAGTCCGGCCAGCCTCCGCAGAGGAGCGTCACTTCGTGACCCCTCGCCGCGAGCCTGCCGAAGATCTCGTGAAGATGAATCTCCGCCCCGCCGGCCTGCGGATTCTCCCTGTCTTGCCAGTTGACGACGAGAATCCTCACAGTCGGGAATAGGGAATAGGAAATCGGGAATCGGCGGCGCGCTTCGCGCGCGCCCGGGAACAGGGAACCGGGAACTGTAACTCCTCGCGGAGCCTCGGTTCCCGGTTCCCGGCGGCCGCGCCTGCGGCGCGCCGCCTCCCGGTTCCCTCTATTCCCGATTCCCGATTCCCTATTCCCGACGTCACAGGCGACCCATCCGCCTCGCCAGCGCGTCGAGAACGCCGTTCACGAACCGGGCACTCTGTTCGCTTCCGTATCGCTCGGCGAGTCGAATCGACTCCTGCAGCACCACGCGGGGCGGAGTTTCGGCGATCGCGAGCTCGGTGGCGGCCAAGCGCAGGATTGAGCGCTCGATCGCACCGAGGCGCTCCAGCCGCCAGTTCTCCGTCACCGCCTTGAGCTCGCGGTCGAGCTCCGCGCGGCGGCCGGAGAAGACGTGAATGAGCGTCGCGGCAATCTTCCGCTCCTCGGGAGCGACGCCGAGGTCGTTCCACACGCGCTCGGCAATGCGCTCGAGGTCGCGCTCGCCGCGCATGTCCCACGCGTACATGGCTTGCAGCGCGCGCGAGCGCGCGCGCGTCTCAGTCCTCCGCCGAGCCATCGACCTGATCGAAGAGATCGGCCATCTCGAGCGCCGCGAGCGCCGCGTCCCAGCCTTTGTTCCCGTGCTCGCCACCGGCACGCGCCTCGGCCTGCGCCAGCGTGTCGCACGTCAGGACGCCGAACGCGATCGGGACGTCGAAGTCCGCGCTGGCGAGCGAGAGGCCCCGCGACGCCTCGCCGGCCACGTATTCGAAGTGTGGCGTGTCGCCGCGGATCACGGCGCCTAACGCGACGAGCGCGTCGTAGCGTTCCGAGGCCGCGACGCGGCGGGCGGCTCCGGGCAGCTCCCAGGCACCCGGCACCCAGAAGACGTCCACGTCATCGAACGCCACGCCGTGCCGCACGAGCGCGTCGAGCGCCCCCTCCAGCAGGCGTTGCGTTATGGTCTCGTTGAACCGGCTGACCACGACTGCGCACCGCCGGCCCTGCCCCCGAGGAGCCCCGCTGAACTCGGGGCTCATCTACAGCGCGCGCAGGTGACCGAGCTTCTGCACCTTCGTGGCGAGATATCCGGCGTTCTCCTCGGTTGTCGGCGCCTCGATGCGGATGCGATCGACCACGCTCAAGCCGTATCCCTCGAGCCCGACGAGCTTCTTCGGGTTGTTCGTCAGCACGCGAATGGACTTGAGGCCGAGATCGAGCAGGATCTGCGCACCGATGCCGTAGTTGCGAAGGTCGGGCTTGAAGCCCAACGCCTCGTTCGCCTCGACGGTATCGTGACCACTGTCCTGCAGCTCGTACGCCTTGAGCTTGTTGAGAAGCCCGATGCCACGGCCTTCCTGGTCGAGGTACACGACGACGCCACGTCCCTCGCGCGCGATCATCTCCATCGCGGTGTGCAGCTGCCAGCCGCAATCGCAGCGCATGGAGTGAAAGACGTCACCCGTTAGGCATTTCGAGTGCATGCGAACGAGCACGCCCTCGCCGTCGCCGATCTCGCCGTACACGAGGGCCACGTGCTCGCGCGTGTCGACGTCGTTGCGATAGCCGATGATGCGCCAATCCTTCCCGGCGATGTCGGTCGGGAGGCGCGCCTCGGCGACGCGATGCACGAGCCGCTCGGTGTTCAGCCGGTACGCCACGAGCTGGGCGACGGTGATGAACGTGAGGCCGTGGACCTTCGCGAAGCGCGAGAGGTCGTCGCGCTTCATCGTGCTGCCGTCTTCGTTCAGGATCTCGCAGATCACGCCGGCGGGATACAGGCCCGCGAGGCGCGCGAGGTCCACCGCCGCCTCCGTATGTCCCACACGCTGCAGGACGCCGCCATCGCGCGCCCGCAGCGGGTGCACGTGGCCGGGACGCCGCAGATCGCCTCGAACCGTCGCCGGGTCGACCGCGACCTGGATGGTCTTCGCTCGGTCGGCGGCACTGATGCCGGTGGTCACGCCGAAGCGCGGTGCGGCGTCGATGCTGACCGTGAACGCAGTCCTGAAGGCGTCGGTGTTCTCGTCGCCCTGCGGCGGCAGCCCGAGTTGATCGACGCGCTCGCCGGTGAGCGCGAGGCAGATCATGCCCTTGGCCTTGAGCATGAAGTTCACCAACGCCGGCGTGACGAGCTGCGCGGCGCAGATGAGATCGCCCTCGTTCTCGCGGTCCTCGTCGTCGGCTACGACAACCAGCTTGCCTGCCTTGATATCCGCGATCGCCTGCGGGATGGTTCCGAAGTTCATGGGGAATCGGGAATAGGGAATCGGGAATCGGAAAACCCGGGAGCCCTCGATTCCCGATTCCCTCCCGATTCCCGACGATACGGAGTCATGAGCTGCCTAACATACTTTCCAATCACATCGCCTTCCACGTGCACCAGGTCGCCCGGCTTCAAATCGCCGAGTGTTGTGTGGCGCAACGTGTACTCGATCAGCGACAGCTGAACGACCGATGGTTCCGGGATCGCGTTCACGGTCAGGCTCACACCGTCGACCGTGATCGAGCCGTGCGGGACGAGCAGCTCCGCGATCTCGCCCGGCACTGCCACATCCACGAGGACCGCGTCATTGAATCGCTGCACTCGGCGAACGGTTCCGACGCCATCGACGTGGCCCTGCACGATGTGGCCACCGAGTCGGTCGGATGCCCTCAGGGCGCGCTCGAGGTTCACGCGCTTGCCCGCCGCCCAACCGGCCATTGCCGTGCGGCCCAGCGTAGTAACGACCGCCGCGACGGTAAAGCGGCCATCAGCGCGATCACGAACGGTTAGGCAGGCGCCGTTTACGGCCACGCTCTCGCCATCCGCAAGGTCGTCGTAGCGCGATCGAATGAGGAACTCGCGCCCCGCCGCCGTTTCCGTGACGCGATCGATGGTGCCAACGGCATCGACGAGCCCGGTGAACATCAAATGGAATGGAGAGCGTACACCGTCATGAGATCGTCGTCCAGCTCGGCTCGGCGCACGATGGGATACCGCCGTGCGCCCGACGCGGCCATGGGTGGCGCGTTCTCGAATCCCGGCAGCGAGCCGGCCCCGAGCAGGACTGGTGCCTGAAAGATAATCAGCCGGTCCACGAGGTTGGCACCGAGCAGCGCACCCGTGATCCCCGCACCGCCTTCGACGAGCAGAGATCGGATCCCGCGCGCTCTGAGGGCTCGCAGAGCTTCCTCGATCGATGTCCCGGCCAGGACCTCGACCCCGAGCGCCATGAGGCGCCGCGCGTAGGCGAGATCGACGGATTCGGCGAGGACGATGGTGGGCACCTCGGTCGCCGTGCGCGCCAGCGCGCTCGTGAGCGGGAGTTGTCCGAGTCGCGTGAACACGACACGAGCGGGAGGCACCCGCGGCGGCGGGACGTCGCGCACCGTGAGCTCTGGATTGTCCGCCCGGACCGTGCCCAGCCCGACGCCGATCGCGTCGTTGCCCGCACGCAGCCGATGAACCTCGAGGCGAGCCTTCTTCCCGGTGAGCCAGGCCGGGGCGCGGCTGACGTCGGCGATCGCACCGTCGATCGAGACCGCGAGCTTGAGCGTCACCCACGGTCGGTCGGATACGACCGCGTGAAAGAACGGGGCGTTGAGCTCGCGCGCTGCGCTCGCCTCGATGTCGAACGCCACGTCAATGCCGGCGGCTCGCAGCCGTTCAGCACCGCCGCCCGCGGTGGGCGATGGATCGCGCGTCGCCGCAACGACGCGCGCAACGCCCGCCGCGATCAACGCGTCGACGCACGGTGGCGTCTTGCCGAAGTGATTGCACGGCTCGAGCGACACGTAGACCGTCGCCCCACGTGCGCGTTCGCCCGCCGCGCGAAGCGCCTCGACTTCGGCGTGCGCCTCTCCGTATCGGGCGTGGTATCCCTCGGCGACGATCACGTTTTCCTTCACGACGACGGCGCCGACCATCGGGTTCGGCGCCGTCTGTCCCCACCCTTTCCTCGCGAGGGTGAGCGCACGCCGCATAAACGCAGCGTCGCGCTCGTCGGCTCGCTCGGAGGCTACGCTCATGTCGTTGCGTTCATATCCCCCATGAACATAACGAGGAAGCGCGCAGGTCCGAAGGCGCGCCGGGCGTTTCTAGTGGATCGCGTGGGAGGTGTTGATAGCAGGCGGGATGGGCCGATCTGGCAGAATTGCCATAG
>JBKOYV010000037.1:0-15109 GCA_046725585.1 Gemmatimonadota bacterium
CACGCGACCTGAATGGCGTGAGCGAGACGAAGTTCGTGGCGGTAATGGCCGCGTTGAAGCAAGTCCGTGACAGACCCGGACTTGACTCAGATCGGCGCGCCGCCAGCCGAGACTCGATCTTGCAAAAGGAGGGCCTCACGCCGGCTCAGCTGGAGGGAGCCGCCGTGCGGCTGGCGCAGAACCCGGCCCGCGCGCAGACGGTGTGGCAGGCGATCGAGCGGCGGGCCAACGACACGTCGTCGGGCAGTACGCCCGGTAGACCGACGGCGAAATAGCGCCGGCACGCCTGCATCACGCCTGCATAACGAGAGCGCCCTCCGGACGATCCGGAGGGCGCTCTGCCAGGCGTGCCAAGTTGTCGGCTACTTCGTGACGAGCATTCGCCTCACGAGACTTTGGCCGTCTATTCGGAGCTCGTAGAGGTAGACACCAGAGGCTACCTCGTTTTTCGTGTCCATGAACTTCCCGTTCCAGTACGCGACGTAGTCACCACACGTCAACATCAAGTTGGCGATTTTGACTCCGCCCGCCACGTTGCCTGCACCGCCCTGCAGCACCGGGATCGCAACCAGTTGCGACAAGATGTTGTAGATCCGCAGGGAAACTCTGTACTGCCGGCCCGGATCTACACACTTCTCATCGCCGACCGTGAATGGGATCCGGGTTTCAGGGTTGAAGGGGTTCGGGTAATTCTGTTTGAGAACCCCTGCTTTTCTCTCACGGCTGGGGTTCTGGTCCCCCTGGGCCGTCAGGACTCGTGGCATGAGCGCGCTGAGAACGAGCACAAACCACAGTGCCCCCCAACGTAGCTTCATGTTGACTTCTCCAACTGACGAAATAGGTCCGAGACGCTAACTCCTGAGCCGGGTTGACGTTTAACAAGCGGTTCCTGGCGCGAACATAGGACCGGCGAAAACGCTTGTCAAGCAACTAGATCACAGCTTTCTCGCTACTCATCACGACAAAGAGTCGTATTGCGAGCTACATGCCCTGCAGTACCCGTCCTGCCGGCCGCCGTTCCGTTATACCCCGCCGATCGCAGTACTCGAGAAACGGTATCAGGTACTTACGTGACAGTCCGATCACGTCGCGAAGCTCGCTCGGGGTGTATTCACGTCCTGCCACCATTCCGCTGCGCAGTCGATCCACTAGCGCGGTCAATGCGCCCGCGTCGTAATAGCGGTCCGACTCGACCGGGACGACCGTCCCCTCACGCTCCAGCATTCTGATGATCGGCATAACCGACGGCCCGTGCGCCGAGGATAGCTCGCCCAGGCTCGGCGGTTCCGCACCGGCGGCGCGGAGCGCATCCGCGAGCGTCGCCTTCAGATCGGACTGATCATTCGACAGGGTGGGTTTCCAACCGGTCCGACGAACGAGGCCGCCCTCGATCGTTTCGATTTGCCCGCCGCTCGCCGCCGTTACGACCGCATCGTCCACGAGCTCGGACCGGCCAACGAGGCGGGCCCGGATCGTTTGAAGCAAAACTCCCGCGTCGAGCGGGTTGCGCCGGTGATGCTCGTCCACGGCTTCGACCAGCGATGAGACAAGCGCGTCGCGGTACGGCCCGTAAAAGACCCGCGGGCCGATACGAAGCACGGCTCTCTGTCGCTCGAGACATGCCGCCACGTCCGAGGGCAAAGCGCCAAGCCGAACCGACAGATCCGCGATGCCGAGCCCTTCGCCTCCCGCCTCACTCAGCGTTAGGACGAGCCGAGACTCGAGCGAGTCGTGCGGCGCAGCCCAAGGGCGAGCGCGTCGATGCGCCGGATGCGGATCCACCACCACGCCTCCGCCGAGTGTGCCCATCGGCGCGCCACCACGGAGGACGAAGCGGTCACCGGCCCTCACGACGACCGGAGCATCGAGGACGATGCGCGCGGCCTTGGTTTCGCCGGAGCTCAGCGGCCCTCCGGGCGTCACGACCCGGGCACCCACCTCGGTGGTGCCCAGGTGGAAGCGCACGGCGGCACGTGGCGAGAGGGCCGCAATCGTGTTCCCGAGGAGCGTAACGTCGGCGCGCACGACGCGGCTCGGGTGCCATCCGCCTTCGGAGACCAGCACGGCACCGCGCGTCAGGGCGTCGTGGTCGATTCCCGCCAACGCGACCGCCAGACGGGTGCCCGGCTTCGCCCGGTCGATGGCCGCGCCGTGCGCCTGGAGGCCTCGAACCCGAACTGATCGGTCGTCTGGCATGACGCGCACGACATCGTCCCGGCGAACGGAACCGCTCCATACGGTTCCCGTGACGACCGTCCCGGTGCCTCGGATCGTGAATACCCGGTCGACCGGCATGCGGAACACGTCGTCCTCGGGGCGGGGCGACACTTCGGCCGCCGCCCTAGCGAGCGCCTCGCGCAGCTCGAGAAGTCCGGCACCGGTGATGACTGACGTCGCGATCATCGGCGCGTCGGCCATGGCGGTGCCGGTGAGAAGCTCGGCGACGTCGAGCCTAACGAGATCGAGCCAGTCGTCGTCCACCAAGTCGCATTTGGTGAGCGCCACGACCCCGCCGCGGATACCGAGCAGGCCGAGAATCGCCACGTGCTCCCGGGTCTGCGGCATGACGCCTTCATCGGCCGCGATGACCAGCAGCGCGAGATCGATCCCCGTCGCGCCCGCGAGCATGGTGCGAACGAACGCCTCATGTCCGGGGACGTCGACGACGCCGGCCACGCCGACGTTAGGCAGCTCGAGCGGTGCGAACCCCAGATCGATCGTGATGCCGCGTCGCTTCTCCTCGGGCAATCGATCGGTATCCACGCCGGTGAGTGCCCGCACCAGCGCCGTCTTGCCGTGATCGATATGGCCCGCGGTGCCGATGATCATGTTCCGGCCTCGACCGTCCCGGCCCAGCTGTTTCGCTCCCAGACGTCGTAGGCGCGAAGCGGGCGACCGTCGGCGAGATGCTGGGACAGAAACTCCCGGAGGAGCCGCTGGTGCGCGCGTCGTGACAGGTCGTCGGCGATCGGGGTTCGCACACCGGCGACCCACGAGCGCAGCGCAGCTCGTGCCTCGGCGGGCAGCAGGCGACTGCTACCGGCGAGCGACGTGCACCGGCGACACAACACGCCGCCGGCCGGGTGACTGAACGACGCCGTCGCGTCGTCCGCAATCGGCGCGTGACACGAGGCGCACGCGTCGAGCGCGGGAGCGAACCCCATCTCGGATACGATCTGCCAGGCGCCGGCCAGTGCCGCGTCGATGCTCGCGTTCGCCGGACTCTCTCCTATCGAGTCGAGCGTTGCGACGAGAGCGTCATACAGATCCGCGTGGCCTTCGCTCGTGCCGAACCGCATGCTGAGCTCCGCGATCGCCGAGGCGGCAGTGAAGCGCTCGAGGTCCGCGGCCAGCTGGCCGCGCGAGCGAGTCACGTCGAAGCTCCCCAGCGTATGCAGCTCGCGTCCCGGTTTGACGTAGATCTCGGCGGTGCCTGACGCGAACAGATCGAGCGCGCTGCCGTACCGGCTCTTCGGGCGCCTGGCGCCGCGGGCGAGCACCGACTGCATGCCCGCCTCACGAGTGGCCAGCCGCAGGATGCGGGACGTTTCCAGGTAGTCGAAGACGTGGAGGACTACGGCATCGGTTCTCAGCGCGGTCATGCAGAAAAGTAGCTGCCCGCTGCAGGCAGCTGCCCGCTGCAGGCAGCTGCCGCCTGGTAGCCGACGGCCGCGCGCTACTGCCGCTTGCTACGAGCTGCTGTTATCACCCCAACGAGCCCCGCCGGGAGGCACGGTTCCCCGTTCCGGGTTCCCCATCTCCCGCTTCCCGTTTAGTTCCCGCCCAGCCTCACTTTCGCGCCGACCAAGACCGTTCTACCAGGCGCGGTGAAGCCGAACGCCGACTGATACTCGCGGTTGAGCGCGTTTTCGATGCGCGCGGTCAGCGTCACGGGCGAAAGGCTCGTCGACAGCGACGACAACTCCCATTCGCCACTCAAATCCAGCAGCGTGTATGAGGGGAGTTCGACCCGAGCGTCGTTCGCGAAGTCGCGATCGTCGCGCGCGCCGACGAAGCGAACGGCCGCACCGACTCGCGAGCCGCGTCCGGCGTGATAGTCTGCGTTGAATGCCGCGCTGTGAGCGGGACGACGGAGAAGGCGCTCGCCATCTACGAAGGTTCCGAACGCGCCGTTGCCGGCATCGGTCACTCGCGTCTGCAGCACCGTGACGTTCATGCCGAGATCGAACCGGCCGAGATCCTGAGCGCGCACCTCGAGCTCGACCCCTCGCGCGGTTGCCGCGCCGAGGTTCTGGTTCGTTCCACGGAACTCCGTGGATTCGTCGCCCGACACGTATTGAATGAGATCACGGAACCGCTGGTCGAAATACGTGGCGCTCACCACGCTGCGACCGGCAATGCGACGTTCGGCCGACACCTCCCAGCTCAGCGTACGCTCCGGCTCGAGGTCGGGGTTGCCGATCGTAAAGGATGACGAGAAGGTCTCCTCGAACGCGGGTGCCTTGAACGCGTTGCCGACGGCCGCGCGCACACTGGTGCTTGCGCCGAACTGCCAGGCAAGCGACGCCCGGCCGGTCGTGAACGTGCCGAACGATGACGTCCCGTCGACGCGAGCGCTCGCGGTGTACGTGAGATGAGAGGCCGTTCCGATCACCTGCGCGTATGCCGCCGTGTTCGTACGGTGCTCGGCGAACGTCGCGGTGCTCGCGGGGAAGGTTCCGAACTGGCTCTCGCTTCGGCTGTCGACCTGCTCTCGTTCGACGTTCGCGCCGAGCGAGATCGTTGCGCGATCGCCGGTACGGATGTCGGCGCGCACGTCGGCACTGCGGCGATCGATGCGAGCATCGTCCTTCCCGTAGAAGCCCGTGGTATCGCCGGGGCTGTCGGGGGCGTTCGACGAAGCGCCGTCGAGACGCGACGCGGCGCCGAGGAGCCGGAGATCGACGCGCGACGTTAGGCGTTGGGATGCCTCGAGCCCGAGCACCGTACGCCGGTCGTGCCGGACGGAGTTGCTGTCCACCACTGCGCCCGCCCCGTCAGTCGGGAAATGATACGTCGCGTCGCTCCGACGGCCCGTGAGATCGACCGTCGTGGCCCCGGGCGTGAAGGTCAGGCGACCGCTCGCGACCCGGTTCCGAAAATCGTTGTTGAAGTCGAAAATTCCGTCGGTCTCTCTACTCGACGCACCGAGGGAGTACCCCAGCTTCGACGTGCCGCCAGCCACGCCGCCTTCGCCCTCGAGCGTGCCGAACGTGCCTCCGCGGATGTCGGCAAAGCCACGCGGCGCCCCGGCGCCGCGTCGCGTGAAGAGCTGAACGACCCCCGCCACCGCGTCGGACCCGTACGCGACGCTCGCCGGCCCGCGCACCACCTCGATTCGATCGATGTTGTCGGTGGTCAGCGACGCGAAATCGAACGCTCCCCCCGGATTGTTGAGCGGAACACCGTCGACCAGCACCTTCACATAGTCGCTCTCGCCACCGCGCGCGAACAGCGACGTCGTCGCGCCGAACGACCCGCTTCGCACGACCATGAGCCCGGGGACGGACGCGAGCGCGTCGCTCACCATCGTGATGCCCTGGGCGCGAAGATCCCCGCCGCGGAGGACAGTAACCGAGGCCGGACCCACCTTCTCGTCCAGGGGAATCCGCGTCGCCGTGATCACCATGGGACTGAGCGTGGTGGTGTCCTTTGCCTGCTGGGCCGCGGCCGGCGTCGAGGCGACGACGAGAAGCGCAATGAGAGCAATCGTTAGGCGCATCGGTAGTGGGAGCTGGTGGCTGATACGTAAGGCGTCTGCTAAACCTTCTTGCGACCCCGCAACGGCAATAACGCAGGCGCGCCGACCGCGGGGTCACGCGTGACGACGAGCGGCCATTCGTACACGTGCTCGAGCACATCGCCACGCATCACGTCGGATGGCGGGCCCGACGCGACAACGGCGCCGCGATGGAGCAGCACCACGCGGTGCGCGAACCGCGCGACGAGGTTCAGCTGGTGGCTCACGACGAGAATCGCCAGGCCGCGACGCGCCAGCGTGTCGAGGAGCTCGAACGCCGCCATCTCGTGGGCGACGTCGAGATACGTGGTCGGCTCGTCCAGCACGAGCGCTCGCGCATCCTGTGCGAGCGCTCGGGCAATGCGAACGCGCTGCCACTCCCCGCCCGACAGCTCGTCCGTCGAGCGGTCCGTGAACTGACGCACTTCGGCATCGTCGATGGCACGCGCAATGGCCGTCGCCCCGTCAGGATCCGCCGAGCTCCACAGGTGCGCATGCGGATGGCGACCCAGCGCGATGTAATCGCGGACCGGCACCGGGAACGTGGGCTCCTCGCGCTGCCCGACCACGGCCACGCGTCGAGCCAGCTCTCGTCGGTCGAGCGTGCCGGCGTCCTGGCCCTCCACTCGGATCACCCCACGTTCGAGCGGGACGCGACCGAGCAACGCGCGAACCAGCGTGCTCTTCCCGCTCCCGTTAGGCCCCACGACGGCGGTGATCGTCGCGCCGGGCACGTCGATCGACACGCCATCTACCGCCGGCGCGGCGGCGCGTGGATATCGCACCACGACGTCGTCGAACCGGATCATCGGAAGCGGCGCAGCTGGAAGAGAAAGAACGGCACGCCGGCCAGTGCCGTGACGGCGCCGAGCGGAAGCTCGCTTGGTGCGCGCAGCGTTCGCGCGACGAGGTCCGCAACGATGAGCAGCGCCGCACCCGCCAGCCCCGCCGCCGCAATGACGCTGCGGTGACGACTGCCGGCTCGCACGCGCACGAGGTGCGGGACGACGAGCCCGACGAACCCCACGAGCCCAGCGGCGGCGACGGTAGCAGCCGCGAGAAGCGACGCGAGGACGTACGCGCGCCGACCCGCCCGGTCGACGTCGACGCCGAGGCTCGCCGCCGCGTCGTCGCCGAGCGCGAGAACATCGATCTCCGGCGCGATCAGAAGCAGCACACTCCCGGAGAGGATGCCGTACGCGGCGAACCACCCAACCTGCCCCCAGGTCGCGCCGGCTACGGAGCCCATCATCCACCAGAGCGCGTTGCGAACCGAGTCCGCCGGCGCCGAGGCGAGAGCGATCATGATGACCGCGTTCGCGAATGCCCCGACCACGACGCCCGCCATGAGCAGCACGCGCGGGTCAGGGCGTCGCGCACCGGCGCGTGCGATCGCCAGCACGAGTATGACCGCACCCACTGCGCCCGCGAACGCGCCGAGGGGAACAACGCCAAACGGGGCGCCGCCGGCAACGGCGAGCACCGCGCCGACTGCGGCACCACCGGAGACCCCGAGCAGATAGGGCTCCGCGAGCGGGTTCCGCATCGTGCCCTGCAGCGCGGCGCCACTCATCGCGAGCGCGGCACCAACCAGGCCAGCGAGGGCGACGCGTGGCGCCCGGATGTCGCGCATAATCGCGACGGCGGTCACATTGCCGCGTCCCGCGATGGCGTCCCAGATCTCGGCTGGCGTTAGGCGGACGGGTCCGATCCCGAGCCCGACGAACGCGGCCATCAACACCGCCGTCACGAGTACGCTCCAGAGCGCCGCACGTCCCGAGCTCGCCGTCACGGGACGGACCCGGGATGCATCAGCCGCGCGAGCGATACGGCAGCCTCCCCGAGCCGGACTCCCGGGCGTCCGACGAGCATGGTGTCGACGATGAGGATGCGTCCGTCGCGGACCGCGCGAAGCGCACGCCAGGCCGGGGCTGCTCTCAGGCGCGCGCCCGATTCCGGACCGGCAAACACGACATCGGGGTCGCGCCTAACGACATCTTCGATCGTCACGTCGAATGCCGGGCGTGGGTCGTCGCCGTAGATGTTCCGCCCGCCGGCAATGTCCACGAGCTCCGACAGGAAGCTTCCCCCACCGATTGCGATCACGGGTGAGTCCCATGCCTTCCAGAACGCGGTCAGTCGTGGCGCACCCTGCGTGGCCGCCCGCACGCGCTCGAGCGTGCGACTGACGGTATCGACCACCGTCTTCGCCCGGACCGTGTCGCCCACGACGAGACCGATGACCTGCACCGCACGGCGGAAGTCGGCGATGTGGTCGATCCGGAGGGTCAGCGTCGCCACACCCGCTGAGTGGAGCCGCGCCGCAACGTCGCGATTGGACTCGCTCGCGTACAACATCACGAGATCGGGGCGCACTCCGAGCACCGCCTCGACGTTAGGCGGCAGGGCGTTGCCCAGGTCCGTGACGGCCTGCGCCGCCGGCGGATAGAGGTCGAAGTGCGTGCGACCGACCAGCCGGTCGCCGGCACCGAGCGCGAAGAAGAGCTCGGTCGTCGCGGGGTTCAGCGAGACAATGCGACGCGGTACCGTGCCCAACACCAGCGTGTCGCCGAAATCATCACGGAACGCCACCGATACACGTGCGGAGCCGTCCACGCTGTCGGCGCTCGCACCTCCCGAGCGGCGGTCGCCCGTGCACCCCACCGCAACCATCACGGTCGCGGCGAACGCGAGGAAAGCGACTGCTCGAAGACTCGGCGACCCGAGATGCACGAAAGGCATCCTCCGTGAGGGAAGATGCCAGGGCAGATGAACCGCGCGACGACGACGCGACCCAAGCCACCAGCCCCTCCCCCGAGGGCGTGTGTGTACGTGGCGCGGACGACGAGTCGTCTCCTGGCTCCGGGCCGTATCGCTCGCCTTCCCGACCGAGGTCAGTGGCATGTCGAGCGTACGTGTCGAACTGCCCGTTACAGTGGCGGGGCCGCACCGGCATCGCACCGGTTTCCGGGTCTCCCGTCCGCTTTCGAATTGTGCCGCGAATCTAGACCGGGACCTCCTCCTTCGCAAGCGCGGCGGCAAGGCGCGCCTTGAGCGCCTCCCGCCGCTGGCGATACGCGTCGCGCTCCGCGTCGCTCGGTGACGCGACGCGCTCGAACGCATCGTCGAGCTCTGCGATGTCGCGCGCGATGTGCGCGGCATCGTACGCCGCCTCATCGTGCACGACCCGCGCCGGACGCCGTCTCGTTAGGGCGACAACCAGCGCGAGCGACATGATGACCGCCGCGGCGATGACGGGCACGAGCAGCATGCGATTGCCGCGCGGTGCCGTCGGCGCGCCGACATTGATGACGAGCTTCGCACCGCTGCGGACATCCTGGCCGAGGAAGCGGCGGAAGCTCCGGCCCTCGAGCGAAACGGGTTGCTGCTCCGCCAACCCGCCGCCGCTGGCCGTAGCGCCCGGATCCTCGACGAGCACCTCGAACACGCCGACCGGGTCGCCCACCGGGATCTCGAGCGGGAAATCGGACGCCGGGACGGAATAGGAGAACGCGATCTGCCGAATGCCGGGGGAAAACGACGCGTAGGCGAGTACCCGCCCGTCGCGGAACTGCACGGCGTTGGCGCCGATGTCGCCCTGTCCGACCTGGAAGTCTTTCCCGTTAGGCGAGAGTGGCGCGCTCCACGTCGCGCGGCCGCGCGCGCCCGATACCGCCGTCACCGTGGTGTCGTTCGAGAGCTCGAACACTTCGACCAGCGTGCGCCGACCGTCGACGTTGCTCGACGACACGACGAGATGCCTCCCTCGGGTGTGCACGGCAACCGGCGCCGACGTCGTATCGAAGACCGTGATCTCCGCATCGTCGCCGGCAACATCCCTCGGGGGGAGCGGCGTGGTGAAATACGCTACGCCGCTGTAGGTGCTCGACGCGAAGTACACCGCATCGCCGCCAACCGGCTTGTAGCGCAGCGAGTATCGACCATTCGCATCCGTGCGTACCGAGTCCACCGGTCCGCTGCTGTCGGCGGCGACACGATGCAGCGTGACCCAAGCCCGTGCTACCGTGACCATTCCGGCGGAGCCGGGGCGAACGACGCGACCGCTCACCGTTCGTGGCGCCAGGGACTGCGATGGCCCGCCAGGCGGCGTCCGCGTCAAAGTGGAGTCCTGCGCCGTGGCCGTTCGGGCGGCGAGCAGCATCGCGCCGAACGCCACAATGCAGGGCGCTCGCAGCCGGAAACGTGAAAGGCGGCCGTCGGTCCCGGCCGCCCTCACTCGTGCTGTCCGGCCAACCGCTCGGCCCGAAACGCGGCTCACAGGTTGAACTTGCCGAAGTCTTCCGGGCGAAGATTCTCGAGGTATTGCTTGAGCTGCTCGGCGTTGAGCTCTTCCGCCGTCTTTGCCGCCTCGAAGTCGTGATCCTCCGACTCCTCAGCCTCCTCGCCTTCAACGGACGTGAGCAACGATTCCTGCGCGAAGATCGGCGCGGAGAGCCTCAACGCGACCGCAATGCTGTCCGACGGCCGAGCGTCGATCTGGACGAGCACATCACCACGCATGATGTGCAGCTCGGCGAAATACGTGCTTTTCTGCACCTTCGTGATCTGCACGCGCCGGAGCTGGCCACCCAAGCCGACAATCAGGTTCTTGCAGAGGTCGTGGGTCATGGGCCGCTCGCGCTTGATGCTGTTGATGTGCATCGCGATCGATTCGGCCTCGGGCTGTCCGATCCAGATGGGCAGCAGTCGTGACCCTCCCTTCTCCTGGAGGATCACGACGTACGAATTCGTCGAGCTGTCGAGCCCCAAACGGGCGACCGTGACTTCCACCATCAAGCGATCCTGCCGAGGGTGATCTCAGGCTTCCCTGAGGCGAAAAATGCCCGTGGGCGCGCGGGGGTGGAAGTCGGAATAGTCGCTACTTGACAGCCTTCTTGAGTGCCGCTGCGCGATCGGTGCGCTCCCACGTGAAAAGAGTCACGGAGCCTCGGCCGTTCTTGATGGACTCGGGCGTGCGGCCGAAATGGCCGTAAGCGGAGGTCGCGGAATAAATCGGCTTGCGGAGATCGAGCGCCACCGTGATCCCGCGAGGGGTCAGGTCGAACGTGTCGCGAACCGCGCGCATGATGTCCGCTTCGGGGATTTCACTCGTTCCGAAGGTGTCGACCATTACCGACACCGGCTCGGCAACGCCGATCGCGTACGCGAGCTGGACCTCACACCGCCGCGCGAGACCCGCGGCGACGATGTTTTTTGCCACCCACCGGGCGGCATAACACGCGGATCGATCGACCTTCGACGGATCCTTGCCGCTGAAGGCGCCACCGCCGTGCCTTCCCATGCCGCCGTAGGTGTCCACGATGATCTTGCGACCGGTGAGGCCGGCGTCGCCCTGCGGTCCGCCAACGACGAAGCGGCCCGTCGGGTTGATGTGGTACTTCACCTTCTTGCCAAGCAGGTGGCCCGGGATCGCCGCTTCGATCACATCGTCGATGATCGACTTGCGGATCTTGGAATTCGAGACCTTCTCGTCGTGCTGCGTGGACACGACCACGGTGTCGACGGACACCGGGTGGCCGTCCTCGTACACCACCGTGACCTGTGCCTTGCCGTCGGGCCGAAGCCACTTCATTCCGCCGCGGCGACAGTCGGCGAGCCGGCGCGTGAGCTTGTGCGCGAGAAGAATCGGCATCGGCATGAGCTCTTCGGTCTCGTCCGTCGCGTAGCCGAACATCATGCCCTGGTCGCCCGCGCCGCCCGTGTCGACGCCCTGCGCGATGTCCGGCGACTGCTTGTCGATCGTGCTGATGACCGCGCACGTCTTGTTGTCGAATCCAAAGCTCGCATCGGTGTAGCCGATGCGCTCCACCGTGTTGCGGACGAGCTTCGGAATGTCGACGTACGTCTTCGTGGTGATCTCGCCGGCCACGCAGACGAGGCCGGTGGTCACGAGCGTCTCGCAGGCCACGCGCGCCGCGGGGTCGTCGGCAATGATGGCGTCGAGCACCGCGTCCGAGATCGCGTCGGCGATCTTGTCCGGGTGGCCCTCGGTCACGGATTCCGAAGTGAACAGGTGGCGATCGTACACTATGAACGCTCTCAAATCTGATGTGAAAATCGCGCCGGGGGTCCGCACCGGCGCGTGGGACTGAACGATACCCGGATCTCTAGCTGACGAGCAACCCGTCGCCCAGGAACGATGCGTCGCCGAAGGCCGCTCGCAGGCGACCAGTGAGCTGGCGTTCCGCACCCGACGCATTGTCCGATGCGAGCGCTGCCTCGGCTGCTTCTGAGGCTAGCTCGACGCTGATGCCACGAACGATGTGCTTCATCAACGTCACCGTTCGCGGAGCAACGCTGAGCTGCCGGACACCGAGGCCGATGAGCGCAAACGCCATTACGGGCTGAGACGCCATCTCCCCACACACGGCAACTTCCAGCCCAGCCGCACGACCGACTTCGACCGTGCGCTTTATGAGGCGCAGGACGGCGGGGTGGAGTGGGGTGAAACGCGTCGCGAGGTTCACGTTGCCGCGATCCACCGCCAGCGTGTACTGCACCAGGTCATTCGTCCCTATGCTGAAGAACGCGACTTCCTTGGCGAGGACGTCGGCACTCATCGCCGCGGCCGGCGTTTCGACCATTACGCCAAGCGGGAGATCTCGGCGGAACGGAACGCCTCGCGCCTCGAGCTCGGCTGCCGATTCGTCCAGGAGCTTGTGTGCCTGACGGACCTCGTCGACGGTGACAACGAGCGGAAGCATGATGCGCGCGTCGCCGTGCATTCCGGCTCGCAAGAGTGCCCTGAGCTGCACCTTGAACAGGTCGGACTCATCGAGACACATCCGGATCGCGCGCCAGCCCAGGAACGGATTCGCCTCGTGCGGGAAGCCGCCTGCAGGCAGCTTGTCGCCGCCAATGTCGAACGTGCGAATGACGACCGGCTTGCCGTTGAACGCCTCGACGACGCGGCGATAGGCGCGATACTGCTCCTCCTCGTCAGGCATCACGGTACGCCCGACGACGAGGAACTCGGTGCGCATGAGCCCGACGCCTTCCGCGCCGCTCGTGGCGGCAAGCACCGACTCCTCCGGCAGGTCTACGTTCGCGCGAAGCGTGATGCGGATGCCGTCAGTCGTAATCGGCTCGGCAGTGACGAGGAGCCGAAGCTCTGCCTCGTCTCGCGCCTCACGCTCGGCGCGATGCTGGAAGACCGCGACTTCGGCGTCAGTCGGGTTGATGACCAGCGTGCCGGTCGATCCATCGAGCACCACGTGCTCCCCACCCGTTAGGCGCTGGATCGCGTCACGCAGTCCCACCACTGCCGGCAGCCCGAGTGATCGGGCGAGGATCGCGACGTGCGAGGTGCGCGTCCCGGCGTCCGTCGCGATTCCGGCAATCGCGTCGCGATCGAGCTGCACGGTCAGGCTTGGCGTGAGGTCGTGTGTGACGAGGATTGCCTTCGCGCCCTTCGGGACCTCGACCGGATCGTGGTCGGGGAGACCAAGCAGCAGCGAGAGGAGCCGGATGTGCACGTCCGTGAGGTCGCCTACGCGCTCGCGCATCATTGGCGACGAGTGATGCGCGAAGCGCGCGCGCCACTCGTGGAGCACGACGTCGAACGCCTTCTCGGCCGCGAGGTTCTGACGGATGTAGGACTCGACCTGATTCCTCAGGTCGTGATCGTCGAGAATCCCGATCTGCACGTCGAAGATCGCCGCTTCCTCCGGACCCGCGTGGGCGGCCGCGCGATCGCGGACTTGCGCCAGTCGCTCTTTCGCCCGCTCGATCGCGTCGCGCAGTCGCTCGATCTCCGCGTCAATGGCATCGTCGGCGATGATGCGCGGTGCGACGTCCGGCACCTCCCAGCGCAGGAGGTGCACGGGTCCGACGATGATGCCGGGAGATGCGGGAATTCCCTGGAGCGCTCGATCCACGTCGTCAGGATTCGCCGAACTTGCTCTCGATGAGCTTCGCGATGGCGGAGACCGCATCCTGCTCGTCGCTGCCGTCCGCCCGCAGCAGCAACTCTGAACCATACTCGGCCGCGAGCATCATCACACCCATGATGCTCTTGCCGTTCACCTCGAGGTCATCGCGCACGATCGTGATGTCGCTCCGGAACTTCGCCGCGGCCTTCACGATCTCGGCCGCGGGCCGTGCGTGAAGCCCGTTTCTATTGATGACCTGGACGGAACGTTCAACCATCAGCGAGCCACCGAGTAGAGGACGAACAGGACGAGCAGCACGACAGCGATCTTCCACCCCTCCGCACGACCGTGCAACCGGGCGAGAACGAACCCACCGAGCGCGACCCCGCCAAGGACAACGCCGAACAGCGCGCGTCCCGGCCCGATCACCCGGTCCAACGCGAGTGGTAACGCGATTCCCCCAATCAGCGCCGCCGCCTGCGCGATGTGCGTCGGACCACGTCGCAACACCGGCCCGCCGAGCGCCGATGCCACGCGCATCCCATGATCGAGCCCGGCGCTCAGCCCCCATGCACGCAACGCCAGATGGCCCGCGTTGTAAATGCCGAGGAACACGAGCATGACGCCAGCGGTGCCTACCCCGAAGCCGAATGCCGCCAGCGCCGCGATCGAACACGCGGGCAGCCACGTCGCCCACACGAGGCGATCGCCGACGCTCCCGAGGGGGCCACAGAGGGCGGTACGAAAGCGCTCGATCTTCGCCGGAGACTCACCCTCGAGCTCCGCCCGCGCGAGCGCGCCGACCGCGACGGCTGCCATGTACGGGTGCGCGTTGAAGTACTGGCTCTGGCGGGCGAGCGCGGCCCGATACGCCGGTCCGTCCTGCCCACCAGGCAAGAGTCGGAGCGCAGGCTCGACGCAGAATCCAACGCCGTTCCCGAGCAGGGTCTCGTAGTTCCAGGCGCCCTGGATCGCGAGGAGCCTAACGAACATCGCGAGGCGCGTGCGCACGGGGATCTCGACCCGGGTGGTCATCGAAGGGGCAGCAGCGCCAGCCCCACGACGATACCCGCGAGCATCAGCCATCGCGCACCGGGAGCCGAGTGAACGGCCTTCCAGACCGCGGCGGCCGCGACGCTGGCGGCAATCCCAACGACGACCGCCCGCGACACGCGCGCGTCGGAGGCCCAGATTCCGAGCACATATCGGTGCACCGGCGTGAACGCGGCGAGCGTGATGGCGGTGAGCGCTCCGCCGCGTACCAGGTCAGCCGTTAGGCCGAACACCTGAAGTCCCTCGACGACACGCTTCGATCCGCTCGCGACCGCCTCGTGCCGCCTGCGAGCGAGCGTCGCGTTCAGCTTGCGAAGCTGGACCATCGACCACCCGCCGATCCACGCGCAGGTAAGGCCGGCGAGCACGGCGACCGTCAGGCCCCCTGGGCTGGCGTCCCCGTGAATCGCGAAGAGGCTGCCGC
>JBKOYV010000202.1:0-7191 GCA_046725585.1 Gemmatimonadota bacterium
CGCCAATCGCAAGCATGATGCTGGCCCTCGCCACATCGGTGAACCAGGGTCGAGGGTCGTTCGATTCCATCGCGGCAACGAGACGATTTGCGGTCGCCGTGTCGCCGAGCTTGGCGTACACGTACGGGGCATTCGACATCACGCCAGCCGGCGGTACGAGCACCATCAGTCGCCGGGCTGTCTCCTCGTGTCCCGTCGCAAGATGCACGAGGGCTCCGAAATTTGTCGTCGCAAGCAGAGCCGAATCGAGCTGAATCGCGCGGGCACTTTCTTTCAATGCGGAATCCGGCTGGCCATTCATGAGCAGCGCATACGACGTCCACGCCGAGAGCAGCGCGGACACCTGCTCGAGCTTCCTCGCCTGTGCGAACTGCTTCAACGCCTCGCTCGGGTTCCCACTGAGGATCGAGAAACGCGCATAGGTGAATCGCGCCTCGAAGTTGTCCGGCTCCAGCGCCGTCGCCTCACGGCACTCCTCGATCGACGCTGACCAGTCGCCACGGCTGCCGTACAGGATCGCCATCGCGGTGTGGGCGTCGGCCAATGTGCTGTCGAGATCGAGCGCCTGCCTCGCCTCGCTCACTATGCGATCCTTTACCTCATCTACCGGAATCCCATAGTACCATGGCAGGAACGTGAGCGCCTTCGCGAGCGCGGCGTGCGCTCGCCCGAACTTGGGGTCAAGTCTGATGGCGGCTTCGAAGCTCGCTACGCTTTGCTTGACTCCGGATCCGCGACGTTTCAGGGATTCTTGTCCGAGGAGGTAGGCGTCGAGCGCGGCGCTGTTGATCGTCCCGCCACCGAGCACTCCTCGCTTCGCTTCGCCGAAGCGCCCGGGATAAAGCCCGTGCAGGGTGTCCGCAATCTGCCGCGCGATGTCATCACTCAGAGAACCAAGGTCCGTCACCGGTTGATTGAAGGAGCCGGCCCACAGCTCGGCTCGGGTCATCGAGTCATTGAGCTGCGCCGAGACGATGAGCCGGCCCCCGCTCTGCCGAAATGTGCAGGTCACGAGGAAGCGCGCGCCGATCTCGCGCTCCACCACTCGCTCGTCTACCGTGTCGCGATCCTTGTACCGACGCGCCGCCCCACGACCAACGATCTGAATCCCCGGCACCTTACCCATGGCGGTCAGAATTTCGTCGCTGGTGCCCTCCGCGCGGTATTCGAGCGCCGTATCGCGCGCGACATTTCTGCACGGGACGGCGGCGAAGGCCAGCGGCTGCGCCGCACTCGCGTCCGCCCGACGGCGAGAACCGACGTAGGCGACGCTGGCAACCGCCGCCGCCAACACCATCGCGCCACGCACGACCATCGTGGGCCAGCGATGACGCGCCTGGATCGTGGGCTGAGCGGCTGGCGCGACTGGCGTTGACGGGATTGGTGACGGGGATTGCTGTTGCAGCCGAACGCGCTCAGGCGCTCGGCGTGCTCGTATGGTATCCGCGAGTCGAACGGTTTCGGTCGCGGGCTCGGCCTCGAACTCCTTGGCCAGCCCGGCTCGAAAGCGCTCGTACACGTCGAGGGCGCGCGCGCGGTCGCCGGCGCGATCGAGCAGCGTGATGAGCCGCCTAACGATCGTCTCATCGATCGGGTCCAGCTTGAGCACGTGCGTCAGCGCGTCAGCGGCGCCAGCGACGTCACCGCGCTGCTCACAAGTGGCAGCCAACCCCAGGCCGGCGTTCCGCGCCAGCGTCCGCGTGCGAAGCCGCTCCTCGTGCAGCCACGTCTCGAAACCTTCCGCCTCGGCCACGTGCAATCCAGGCAGCGCATCGCCCTGGTAGCGACCGAGCCCCTCGGCGAACCGACCCGCCGCGACATCCGCCTCGAGGAGCGCGGTGTCGGTCACCAGATGCAATGGGTCGATTGACACCTCCTCATCACCGCGGGTGCGAACCGCACCGTCCTCGAGATGCTGCCGGAGCATGTAGAGCGCGTTGCGCAGCGTGTTGCGCGCGTGCGCCGTGTCGAGGCCGGGCCAGAACGCGGCGAGCAGCACGTCCCGGCGGTGCCACACGCCTGGTCGCGGGGACGAGAGGTAGGCGAGCAGCGCGAGCCGCTTCGGCTGCCGCAGCACTTCGTTCAATTCGGTGCCATCGGCTCGAGTGAGTCGGATCGAGCCGAGCGTGTGCAGGATCATCATGCTTCCCAACGATGTGCCCATGCGCGTCGAGCGGTAAGAGGAGGTCCACCTCCTTGGGCACCATGTCACCCGACCGTGTGCCGACCGTTAGCGGACCGTGAGACGGGGTGGTTCACTTCGCGATCGACCGGTCAACGCCCGATTCGCGGGTCTCACGGTTGCCTCACAGTCCGCTTTCGATCGACCGCCATCGTGCGCTCCTCGGCTTCGCCACTTCGGCGGGGCGCGCTTTCACCTGGAGAGGCGCTCATGGTCACATCGTGCAGGCCCATCGTCGGGTTGTTCGGTGCCGCCGTCCTTCTCGCATGCAGTCCGGATTCGTCCGACAGCCGCATCACTCAGCCGGCGGTTCCTTCCATCGAGGCGTCGGCCGTTCGGCAGCGACTCCCACACGCCGACGCCGAGGCGGCGCTCGCCGCGGTGCTTGCCGCCAACGAGCGGGGCATCGTCTCCGCCCCGGCACTCGTGCCACCGGGAGCGCCGCTCGCCCCCTTCATCGAGGCCCGCCTCTACTCGATCGCCAATCTCGCCGTCCACGACGCGCTCAACGCCATCATCCCGCGATACACACGGTACGCAGATGCCGGACCTGTAGTCCGCAACGCCAACGCGGCGGCCGCCGCGCTTACGGCGGCGCACGATGCGCTCGCCGGGGCCGCGCCGGCGGCGAAGGCTGCCGTCGATGCGTGGTACACCGACCAGATGATGAGACTCGCCGGAAGCGAAGGGTTGGCCAGCGGCGTAGCCCTTGGGGCGCGCACGGCGGCGGCGATTCTCGCGAGGCGAGCCAATGATGGCGTGGCCGGAGGCGGCGTCGCGCCGTATACGCCGGGCACCAACCCCGGCGACTACCAGTTCACCTCCCCGTTCAACACGCCGGCCTTCGATTTCTTCGGGACCGGGGGGTTCGCCGACGCCTCGCAGTGGGGCAGCACCGTGCTGCCGTTCGTGCTCACGAGCACTTCGCAGTTCCGCGCGCCACGGGCGTACGGTGCGGCGTCGAATGCGGCCGCCGTTCTCACGCCCGAGTACACCGCGGACTACAACGAGATCAAGGCGTTGGGCTGTGCCGGGTGCGCCGCTCGATCGGCGGAGCAGACCGAGATCGCGCTCTTCTGGAAGGAGAACTCGCCGACCGGCTGGAATCGCATCGCGCGCGTGGTGGCCGATCAGCGAAATCTCGACGCGTGGGACGCCGCGCGGCTGCTCGCCGTCATGGCAGTCGGCGAGTTCGACGCGTACACCGCGAGCCTCGAGTCCAAGTACTACTACAACTTCTGGCGGCCGGTGACCGCTGTCGCGCTCGCGGCCACGGACAACAACCCCGGGACGTCACCAGCGGCGGGATGGGAGGTGTTGGCATTCCCAACGCCACCTGTGCCCGACTATCCGAGCGCACACTCCACGGCCGGCGGCGCGGGTGCGGCAGTCATTGAAGCCCTGGTTCCTGGAAGAGGGCAGCCGATCACCACGACGAGCGGATCGCTGCCCGGCGTGTCACGCACGTTCGCGACCGTCGCCGACGCCGCCCAGGAGAATGCCAACTCGCGTATCTACATCGGCTACCACTTCCGTCACGCGACCGTCGAAGGAGTGGCCCAGGGGCGACGCGTGGGCGCGTACGTCGCGTCGCACGTGCTTCTCCCCATCGCAAGGGAGGATCGATGAGCTCGCGCACTTCCCCGTCGGGCGCGTACCTCGCGCTCTGCCTCGGGACCGCGGCTGCAATCGCTGGGTGTTCAACCGACGCACCTACGGGTGCCGTCGATCGCACACTCTCGCCGTCCTTCTCCTCAGCTGCTCGGGTAGACAAGGTTGCGATCTGCCACGGTACCGGATCGGGCGTTGGATACCTGGAAGTCGCCCAACCTGCCCTCGCAGGCCATCTACGTCACGGTGACTACGTCACGACGCTGCGCGTGAGCCACGATTTCGTCGGGGCGAGCGACGGCGTGCGCTTCGCGCGGATCGGCGACGCGCTGGGCGCCGCACGCGGCGGGCGCCTCGCGCGCGGCGAGCTCACCGCGGCCGCGTGCCGCATCACCATCGTCGTCGCGGCCGGCGTGTACAGCGGCACCGCGATCGGCCAAGCGTTAGGCAGCGTCGAGCAGTTCCCGATGATCGTGGACGTTCCGGACATCACCCTACGCGGCGCTCTGGTAATGGCGCTGGACGACGCCGGTCGCGCGACGGGCGTCGGGACGACCGCCGACGCCACGACGCTCAGCTCCATTGAGCCGCTGCCCACGATCAACGGAGCGCCGACGCCTATCATCGTTGCCAACTCACATCCCGGCGGATCGGCCGGCAGCGGTCTGACGGTCGAAGGATTCGTGTTTCGGTCCGGTCCCACCCCGGCGGCGGCCCCTGCGGGACTGGGCGTGCTGGGCGTGCGAGCCACAGGGCTCACCATCCGGGGGAACCGATTCGAGGGTTTCGGCTCGGGTGTCGACCTCCGTGCGAGTAGCGCCGACGTCGTCCAGAATCATGTCGAGGGCACCGGCGCCTGCGATGTTTGTCTGGTAGGCCCGGGGAGGTACCGGGCGATCGAGAACCACATCGTGGCGGGCGGAATAGAAGGGATCATCGCCGGGCCCGTCGTGGTCCTACCGGTTCCGAGCGGCGTCGAGCCGTACGATCTCCCTGCCACTACCGAGACGTGGGCCGAGATCCGGAACAACGAGGTGCGGGATCATCTCCGGCTTCCGGGGGGCGCCGCCATCCGGGTCGACGCCGCGGGTCTCGGCGCGCCTAACGTGCACGGCACGACGCACGCGGTCATTCGCGACAACCTCGTCGTCAACAACCGGTTCGGGGTGATCGTTCACGCGGGCTTCCCGGTGGCCGCCAGTGATCGCACGGGCGACGTCGACGTGACGCTGGGCGGGAACGAGATCGTGCAAAGCTGCCAGGCCAGGCTGCTGGTGTCATTGGCGCGTCACACCACGGGGCTGGGACTTGCCAACGGCGCGTACCTGCTCAACTCGAATATCACAGTGTCGCTCGGCGGGAACGTGAGCTGGAGCGATGTGTGGTTCGCGCATCCGGCCGGATTCGGGAACACGCTCACCGTGGACGGGCAGCCGATCGCGAACGGCAGCCGTCAGTTCTACAGCGCGGCGGGGTGTCCGGGTCTCTGAGCGGCCCGGTCTCTCCGTCGTGCGGCAGATGCGAAACGTGCTTATGGAATCATGAGGTTACCAGTCGTCGCCACGGCTCTGAACTCGCTTCCGAGAGTCGGCCTGAGGTCGAAGATTCCCGGTCCCGTGAACCCGAAGCCACCGATCGTTGTAGCGTTAGGCCCGGCCGAGAGCCTCGCGGCAGCCGGGAAGCCGGGAAGGCCGGCGACGTCAGGCATGGTAAAGTCGTACGCCAGCCCGTTATCCACCGGGGTGAGGTAAGCGCTCGTGGCGATGATGCTGTATGCGTTGCCATCGTCCGCAGCGCTCACGAGGTCAATCGACACACCTTTGCTGTACTCCGACGGGAGCCTGCCCGTGAATCGGAACCGGGGGTACACGCCGGCGGACACCTCTGCGAACAGGGGGAACACAATGGTGGGCCCGAGCGCGAGCGTTTCGTCGGCGACCGGGCCGACGTACTTGAGAGACACTCGATAGTGTTCCTCGGTCCCCGCGAACACAACCACGGCATGGAAGTCACCAGTCACCATCGCCGCCGAGCCAAGCCCTGCCCACGGACGGACGGTGACCTTGCTCGGCGCGAGGTCGAACCAGAATAGCAGCTGGCTGTTGGCCGTTATCAACTCGGTGAAGATCTCGAGATCGTCGCCCCCGGCCCCGGTGACGGTGGCGGTCGCGGACGCGGGCACGATCGCGCCCGGTCCATCGAAGTCGACCGTCGCTGGCAGCGACTCGCCGGCCGACACGTCGAGGTTGCGGAAAAGGACGGCCTTGTTAGGCGGCGTTCCGGGCGTCCACCGCGTTCCGACGAAGTCGATCGTGCCGCCGGGTACGTCGGCGAACGTCACCGGGTTGGTAGTCGTGCCCCCGATGAAAAGCACATTCGAGCCACCTAACGCGAGACTGCCGTACTGGCCGCTCGAGACGCCCGCGACGGTGCCGGTCGCGGTCTGCGTCGGCCGCGTTAGGGCACAGTTGTCGATCCCGTCCTGCGCCAGCTCGGCGGCTGACGCGTAGAGGACCTCCGTTTGGTATGCGTCCGCCAGGGACGACCGCTCGAGCGCGTTGGCGGCGCCCGCTGCTGCGCCCAACCGTGCACGAATCCTGTCTCGGGTGTGGAGCGACCGCGTGAATCCATGACGCGCGCTTCCATTGCGACCGACCGTCAGCGCGCTGGCGACCGCGGACGACGCCGATGAGAAAACTGCCAGCACACCGCCGCGCGCCTGTCTGAGCCTGAACGAGAACTTCGTGGTCCCCGCCGCGGTGGATCCGGTGACGCGCTGCCAGGCGCCAGTTCCATCTTGGTACGCGAAGAAGACCGGTGCCTGGGACGCGTCGCAGTACCGGTACTCGACGTCGGTGTCAGCAGCCGGCGGTGCCGTCACCGTCACCTGATACGATGCCGTTGCCTGAGTGACGCCCTGACCCGTGGCGGTTATCGTCCCCGTATAAGTGCCCGCGGCCACGGCGGCTGCGATGATCGTGCTCACAGTGGCACTCGTCTCGGTCCCCGAGAGCTGCGCCGGCGTGACGGTGGCCGTGATGCCCGTTGGGAATCCGGTTACCGCGAGCGTCACCACGCCGCTGAACCCGCCGCCTCGTGTGAGCGAGACGGTCACGGAACCGCTACCGCCCTGCTGTACCGGGAGCGTGGTGGGACTCACGCCCACCTGGATCGAGCCGGTATTTCCCGTGGGCTCGTTGTCTCCGTCACCGCCACCGCACGCCAGGGCCACGGCCGTTGCCGCTGCCGCGATCCGTTCGCGCCCAACACGCCGGCTCAAGGTCATGAGGTCTCCCGTTATCGGAATTGACGGACAGTTCCCCGGTTCTTCCTCGCTTCACGCCAAACGCGGCGACAACCCGACATTTCCGCGGCCGAACGGTCGCGGGCCGCGGGTA
>JBKOYV010000089.1:0-7146 GCA_046725585.1 Gemmatimonadota bacterium
GAGCGCCGAGACGGTGCGTGGATTCCTGACGACCCCGATCGAGCGTGCGGTGTCGGCAATCAGTGGCGTCGACTACATCGAATCGACGAGCCGCGCCGGCGTCAGCACCATCACCGTTCACCTCAAGCTCAATCACAGCAGTACCGCCGCGCTGGCCGAGGTCTCCGCGCGACTGCAGCAGGTGCGCTCGGAGCTGCCCGGCGAGGCCGAGCCGCCGGCGGTCGAAGTGCAGCGTGCAGATCGACCGTACGCGAGCTTCTACCTGAGCTTCTCGTCCAACGAGCGTGACACGCCGGCGATCACCGACTGGCTGTCGCGGACGCTGCAGCCACAGCTCGCGACGCTCGCTGGCGTGCAGCGCGTGAGCCTCGAGGGCGCGCGACCGATCGCCATGCGCGTCTGGATCGATCCAGACCGGCTCGCGTCATACAACCTCTCACCCGGCGACGTGCAGGCTGCCCTCCGGCGGAACAACTACCTCGCAGCCGTCGGGCAGACAAAGGGTGATCTCGTGCAGATCAACCTGCTCGCCAACACGGACCTTCGTTCGGTCGACGAGTTCAAGGATCTCATCGTGGCGGATCGCGGCGGCGCCATCGTCAGGCTCAGCGACGTGGCGCGCGTCGAGCTCGGCGCCGAAGAGGCGAGCATGGTCGCGAAGTTCAGCGAGAAGGAAGCCGTCTACCTTGGCGTGTGGCCGCTCGTCGGCACGAACGAGATCGAAGTCGCACACCGGCTGCGTGCCGAGATGGATCGTATCCGCCCGACGCTTCCCAAGGACATCGACATGCAGCTCGCGTACGACGCGACGGTGTTCATGGAGGATGCGCTCAAGGAGATCACGAAGACGCTGACTGAGACGGTGCTCATCGTCGGTCTCGTGGTGTTCCTGTTCATGGGCTCCTTGCGAACGGCACTGGTCCCGCTCGTCGCGATGCCGATCTCACTCGTGGGCTCGGCGATCGTGATGTACGCGTTCGGCTTCAGCCTGAACCTCCTGACGATCCTCGCGATCGTGCTCTCGGTTGGACTCGTAGTCGATGACGCCATTGTGGTGGTGGAGAACGTCGAGCGGCACGTGCGCGAGGGGAAAACACGACTGCAAGCGGCCATCATCGGCGCGCGCGAGCTCGTGGGTCCGATCATCGCAATGACCATCACGTTGGCGGCCGTCTACGCGCCGATCGGCTTTCAGGGCGGCCTAACGGGTTCGCTGTTCCTCGAGTTCGCGATCACGCTGGCGGCGGCCGTGGTGCTGTCGGGTATCGTCGCGGTGACGTTGTCGCCCGTAATGAGCTCGCGCTTCGTGCACGAGCACGGGCAGGAGGGACGCTTGACCAGGCTCGTGAACCGCGGCTTCGACGCGGTCCGCGGCTGGTACGCAAAGCTCCTCGACGGCGCGCTCCAGATGAGGTGGGCGGTCGTTACGGCGGCAGCGCTCGTGATGGTCGCCGCGTGGCCGCTCTACCAGTTCTCCAGGAGCGAGCTCGCACCTGTGGAGGATCAGAGCCACATCAGCCTCTTCATGCAGGCGTCCCCTGACGCGTCGCTCGCGGCATCGAACCGCGCATCGCTCCAGGTCGTGAAGGCGGTGACGGCCTTTCCGGAAGCGCGGTTCATGTGGTCGCTCACGGCGCCGTGGGGTGCCTTCGGCGGCATGGTCGCGAAGGACTGGAAGCAGCGCGAGCACTCGACGCAGGAGCTGTATGGTCAGGTGTACGGCGCCGTGTCGCAGGTGCCGGGCCTCCGCGTGTTCCCGAGGCTCGATCCTCCGTTGCCTACGCCAGGTCAGTACGATGTCGAGCTCGTGCTCCAGAGCGACGCACCACCCGAACAGTTGTTAGGCGCCGTCAACGCGGTGGTTGGCGCTGGCTGGCAGAGTGGCAAGTTCCTGTACGTCGACACCGATCTCAAGATCGACCTGCCCGAAGCACGCGTCGTCATCGACCGCGAGCGCGTGGCCGACCTCGGGCTCGACCTGGCGAGCGTCGGACGAGAGCTCGGGACATTGTTGGGCGGCGCGTACGTCAACCGCTTCAACTTCTACGATCGCAGCTACAAGGTCATCCCGCAGATCGGCGACGAGAACCGCGCGACGGTCGCGCCGCTGCTCGATCTCAAGATCAAGACACCGAGCGGCGAGCTCGTGCCCGTGTCGACCTTCACGCGGATCGAGTCGAGCACCGCGCCGCGCACGCTGAACCGGTTCGGACAACGGAACGCGGTGCGCGTGTTCGGCGGCGTGAAACCGGGGATCACAAAGGAAGAGGGGCTCCGCGTGCTGGAGCAGGCTGCGGCTGGCGTCAGCATCCCCGGCATGACGATCGATTACGCCGGCGAGTCGCGGCAGATCCGTAAGGAAGGCTCGGCCCTCACCGTCACGCTCGCGTTCGCGGTGGTGCTCATCTACCTCGTGCTGAGCGCGCAGTTCCAGAGCTTCCGCGACCCGCTCATCGTCCTGCTCGGCTCCGTGCCGCTCGCGATCTCCGGGGCGCTCGTGTTCAGCTTCCTCGATCTGACGACGATCAACATCTACTCCCAGGTCGGGCTGATCACGCTCGTTGGGCTGATCGCAAAGAACGGGATTTTGATCGTGCAGTTCGCGAACACGCTGCAGCAGCGTGGGCTCGCGAAGCTCGAGGCGCTGCGCGAGGCGTCGCTTACGCGACTGCGCCCCGTGCTCATGACGTCCGTCGCCACGGTGTTTGGGCACCTGCCGCTGGTGTTCGTATCGGGCCCGGGCTCGCAGGCGCGCAACAGCATCGGGATGGTGCTGGTCACGGGCATGACGCTCGGCACGCTGTTCACGCTCGTGGTGGTGCCGGTGTTCTACTCGCTCATCGCGGCCGAGCATCGCCCTGAAGAGATCATCGATGTGAAAACGAACGAGATGCCGGTCCCCGGCCGGCTCCCACACGGGGCCCTGGTGCCCGAGGTGGCCTGATGAGGCATATGACGAAAATCCATGCGTGGGCCGCGGCGCTCGTGATAGGCGTATCGAGCGCTTTGCCCGCCCAGACCCGTGACTCGGTCGACTTCTGGTTGGCGTTAGGCGACACGACCCTGGCGCGGTTGGTAGGCGACGCACTTCGCGGCAACCAGAACATCGAGGCGGCAGGTGCGCGAGTGAGCGGAGCCCGCGCCGCGCGAACGAGCTCGCTCCTCGACCTGACGCCGGCGGTGACTGCGGTGAGTGGCTACTCGCGCCAGCGCCTCGCGAGCGGAACGATGCCTGGCAGCCCCGGCGGCCTGCGGCTTCCCGAGCAGGACGTGTGGGACGCGGGGCTTCGCATGACCTGGGACGTCGACGTGTTCGGGCGCCTTCGCAACTCAGCGCAGGCCCGCGGCGCACTCGTGTCAGCGAGTGACGAGGATCTGGCCGACGTGCGCATTCGGGTCGCGGCGGAAGTCGCCAGCACGTATTTCGATCTGCGAGGTGCAGAGCATCGACTCTCCGTCGCTCGGCGGAACGCCGAGAATCAGCGGGCCACACTCGATGTCACACAGCAGCGACTCGACGCAGGGCGCGGCACGGCTCTCGACGTCGACCGCGCGCAGGCCCAGTTGAGCACCACGTTGTCGGTGATTCCCACGCTCGAGGCGCAAGTCGAGGAGGCGCAGCACCGGCTTGCGGTTCTCACCGGGAAACCGCCGGTGGCAGGCGCCGGCGAACTCGCTGCAGCGAGTTCGCCGCTCACGCTCCCGGATTCCGTGGCCGTGGGCCGAGCGGATTCGGTCGCGCTCCGTCGCCCCGATGTGCGGAGCGCGGAGGAGCAGGTCGATGCAAGCACGGCACAGGTGCGCTCAGCTCGCGCCGACTATCTCCCGCGACTCGCGATCGCCGGTGGTGCCGGGTATACGAGCAGTCGATTCGACGCGTTAGGCGACGCCGGCACGCCGCGATACACGATCGGCCCGGTGTTGTCGTGGCCGGCGTTCGACATCGGTCGCGTCCGCGCGAATACCGATGCGGCCCGGGCGGTACAGGCCGAGGCGAAGGCGCGCTACCGTCAAGCGGTGCTTGAATCGACGGAAGAGGTGGAGCGGTCACGCATCCGATATCGGAAGTCGCGTGACCGCCTGGGTCACCTGGAGGACGCCGCCGCGGCGAGCGAGCGAGCGGCCGAGTTGGCCCGGCTGCGGTTCACTGAGGGCGCGTCAGATTTCCTGCCGGTGCTGGATGCGGAGCGGACGACGCTGGAGGCGCTGGATCGTCTCGCGCTCGGCCGAACGGAGGCTGCATCGGCGCTGGTGGCGGTGTATCGGGCTACCGGAGGAGCAAGGTAGGAACGGCCATCACTTCGACCTCGGCCGGATCTGTTCGCGAGCGAGCGCCGCACGGATCTGGCCGAGGTGCTTGGCGTTGTGCGCGGCCACCTTGTCGAACTCCTCTCGCAGCGTCCTCACGCCCATGGTGCTATGCACGAACGTTAGGTGACCGCACGCTTCGTAGTGGTGGCCGGCGAGGCGAATGACGCCGCAACGGACCGACTCGAAGATGTCGCGCGAAATGTCGAGCGGCATTCGCGCGTAGTCGAGCTCCCTCGCCCAGGCATCCGGGTCGAACACCATGAGAGTCTGCGGAGGCTCGGCGATGACCCGTCGGATCCGCTCGTACAGGACCGTCTCCGCGTCTGCGAGATGGTGGAGGAGGAAGCGGACGGACCACTTCCCGGGTCCGTAAGTACGCGACAGCTCCTCCTCGCCCAGCATGAAACAGCCGAGCGTCTCGTCGCGAGTGGTCTCGAGATCGCGGATCAGCTCCGCCGTCGGGCGGCTCACGACGGAATTCGGCGACGGAGGGCCGCCTGGATGGCGTTGAACACCGCGTCGATGTCCGTTACCGACGCGCGTGGGTTCACGACACAGGCGCGCAACCAGAAGCTGCCGTTCAGCACCGTCCCGGACAGGAAGCCCTCACCACTGAGCTGCACGTCTTCGAGGAGCTGGCGGTTGAGCGAATCCAAGTCGGCAGATTGGTCCCTCTGCTCCGCCGGCGTAGCGCGAAAGCAGACGATGCTCAGGCTCGTGGGCTCCCACAGCTCGAACTCCGGTGTCGACCGAATGCGGTCTGCAAGATGTCGCGCCAGCTCGAGATCGTGCTCGAGAAGCCGGCGGTAGCCGTCTCGGCCGAAGAAACGCAGCGCAGCCCATACCTTGAGCGCTCGAAAGGGCCGCGTCTGCTCGGGTCCGTACTCGCTGAACCAGGTCGGACCCTGCACGCCACGCAGGTTGCCGTCCGTGCGAAGGTACGGCGGCACCAGGCTGAAGGCGTCTCGCATGGCTGGCGCGTGCCTAACGAGCACCAGCCCCGCGTCTACCGGAACGTACATCCACTTGTGCGGGTCGAGCGCGATGCTGTCGGCTCGGGCGAGCGCCAGGAGCGGCTGCCCGTATGCCTCGGTCACGATGGCGGCGCCGCCGTACGCGGCGTCGACGTGCAACCACACCCCGTGGCGCGCGCAGACGTCCGCAACCTCGTCGAGCGGGTCGATCGCGCCGGTATTGACGGTCCCGGCAGTGGCGACGGCAGCGACGGGAGTGTGGCCGGCCGCCAGGTCGTCTTCGATCATTCGATCGAGCGCATCGGGACGGAGTTTCAGGGCGGCATCGCTCGGCACCGTGCGAACGTTCGAGCTGCCGATGCCGAGCAACTCGACCGCCTTCTGGTTGCACCCGTGCCCCTCCGCCCCCTTGTACACGACGAGTCGCGGAGCACTGGCGCCCGGGTCGGTCGTCTGCAGACCGTCCCGCCTAACGTCCCAGCCTCGCCGCGCGCAGGCAGCGTGTCGCGCAACCGCGAGCGCGGTGACGGCCGCCGCGGACCCTCCGCTGACGAGGAGGCCCATACTGTCCAGCGGAAATCCGAAGAGCTGCTTGAACCACTCGAGGACCTGACGCTCGATCCAGACCGCGGCGTGGTTTCCGCCGGCCACGCTGGGGTTCATCGCGGCCGCGAGCGCGTCGGCCATCACGCCGATGGCGGCCGGCGGGGAGTTCACCCAACCATAGAAGCGGGGATGCCCGTTGCCGAACGGATAGGGCGAGATGTTTTCGACGAACCGATCGAGAATCGCATCCGCACTCTCGCCGCGCTCGGGCAGCCGCGCCGTCATCCACGTGTCGCCGAGCTCCGCAGGAACCGGCCGAAAGACCGGACCTGCAGGCAGCTCGGTAAGATGCTCCGCGATGAGGTCGACGACGCGATGACCGACACGTCGGATCTCGCTTGCCGACCAGGCGAAGTCAGCGCCTGACTCTCTTGCGACTTCGGTCTCCATTGCCCGTCTCGAGCTTGTGGGAAGCAGCCGCCCGGCCGGCAACGTCCATAGCGAGGTAGTAGACGCATTGGCTTCGGCCGGGATTGCTGAAGCCGTGCCTGCAGTCTCCGTCGAAATAGATGCTGTCGCCGGCATCCAGCAGATGCACGGTGCCGTCGATGGTCAACCGCAGCGTTCCGCGCTCGACGGCGACGTATTCCCTGGACCCAGGCGCATGGGGACTGAAGACGCCTGCGTCCACTCCCGGGTCGATCGTCGTGCGCATGAGCTCGAACTCGATGCCGGGGAGAACCGGGGAGAGAATGCGGCGCTGCCAGCCGCCGGGATCGCGCACCACGTCCTGGTCGGCGTTCCGGAGAATCACGACGCGCGAACGCGATTCGTCGCCCATGAGTCGCGCGATGCTGGTGCCCAAACCTGTGGCGATCCGGTCGAGGACAAGCACGGTCGGCACCTTTTCGCCGCGCTCGACGGCGGAGAGCATGCTCCGGCTCACGCCGCACCGATCACTCAGCACCTCGAGACCGAGACCGCGCCTCACGCGCTCGTCGCGTATCCGGGAGCCGAGCGCAGTCATGTCGAGCCCGTTGGCGAACGCCTCCGTGCGTGCGGTCGCCCTTTTTCGATGATCCATTATCGTGGAATATGGTCCATTATAGCGAAAGGGCAACGGCGGCGACGAGCCGTCAGCCGACGGATGACCATGGGGGGCAACATCACAACGACTAGTGGAGTGGTTGTTAGATGTTGATAGCAGGCGGAGACGGGCAGTATGGCAGTATTGCCATGGCGGACATCGGACTGGCCCACACGATAGAGTCTCCCCATGGCAATACTGCCATATCGCCCTAACCGCCTGCTATCA
>JBKOYV010000215.1:0-18802 GCA_046725585.1 Gemmatimonadota bacterium
ACGCGGTGCTGAGCGCGGCGTGCACGTAGGGAGCGGGACGCGGGAGGCGGGAGACGGGAACCCAAGGAGTGTCATCCCGAGCGAAAAGGGATCTTCGTCGTCCCGAGCGAGGGCCCTCTGGCGGGATGATGAGGATCCCTCGCTTCGCTCGGGATGACAAAGGGCTCGTTGGGGTAATAGCAGCAGCCAGCAGCACGCGGCAGGAGCGCGCAGCCGTCGGCTACCAGCCAGCAGCTGCCCGCAGCCCTAGCCGCGCTGCGCGACGCCGTCGAGTGCTTCGCGCACCACCCGCAGCAGCGTGTCGGCGTCGAACGGCTTCGTGAGCAGCACGTCGTCGGGCGACATCGTCGCCCGTGCGGAATCGGACGCGTAGCCGGACATGTAGACGATCCTCGTGTCCGGCGCGGCCTCGCGGAGCGCCGCGGCCAGCTCGCCGCCTCGCATTTCCGGCATCACGAGATCGGTGAGCACCAGGGCGATCTCGTCCCGCCGCTCGCGCCACAGCAGGAGCGCGTCGGCGCCGTGGCGCGCCTCGATGACGGTGTACCCGGCCCGCTCGAGTATGCGCCGCACCGACTCGCGAACGGCGGCCTCGTCCTCCGCAACGAGCACGGTCTCGGTGCCGTACCGCACCTCACCAACGTTAGGCGCTTCGGGCAGCGCATGGTCGGCGATGTCGGCGCACTGGCGCGGCAGATAGACTTCCACCGTCGTGCCTCGGCCTGGTGCGCTGCGGAGGCACAGGCGGCCGCCCGCCTCGGCAACGATACCGAAGATCGTGGCGAGGCCGAGCCCCGTTCCATGCCCCTGCGGTTTCGTCGTGAAAAACGGTTCGAACACGCGACGCTGCGTCTCGTCGTCCATCCCGAGTCCCGTGTCGGTCACGCGGATCACGACGTGATCGCCGGGGCTGCCCACGAGCGCGGGAATCGCGCCGCCAGGGCCCGGTTGCAGGATGTCGCTCGGCGCGACGTACACCGCCGCCGTCTCGATCGTCAACAGCCCGCCGGCCGGCATCGCGTCGCGTGCGTTCACGGCGAGGTTGACGAGAATCTGCTCCAGGTGCCCCGGGTCGACGAGGACACGCCCGGCATCGGGCTCGAGATCGGTGACCAGCGCGATGTGCTCCCCGATGAGGCGGCGCAGCATGTCCTCGACGCCGGCGATGACCTCGTTAGGCGCCAGCAGCTTGGGCGACGAGGGCTGTTTGCGGCCGAACGTCAGGAGCTGGCGCGTCAGCGAGGTGGCCCGTCGCGTCGCGCCGAGGAGCTCCTCGAGATCGGCCCGGCCGCGCGTTCCCGGCTGAAGCTCGTGCTTCAGGAACTGCCCGTAGTTGGCAATGACGGTGAGCAGGTTGTTGAAATCGTGCGCGACACCGCCGGCGAGCCTGCCTACCGCCTCGAGCTTCTGCGACTGGCGCAGCTGCTCCTCGAGCACGCGGTGCTCGGTGACGTCGTCGATGATGCCGATGAACCCTTCGGTCATCCGATCGCGCGTCCGCAGCCGGACCTGTTCGACGACGAGGTCGCGGGTCGCGCCGTCCGGACGAACGATCCGATAGTCGTAACGCATCTCGTCGTCATCGCCGGCGTAGAACGCCATGCACGCGGCCATGAGGCGATCCCGATCGGCGGGGTGCACGCTGTCGCGCCACACGCCCGCGACAATCTCTTCCGCGGGCCGACCGAAGATCGCGGCAAGGCAGGGATTGCAGTACACCGTGTTGCCGGCCGCGTCGTTGAGGAAGCTCCCGAGCGGAGCGCGCTCCACGAGTCGGCGAAAGCGCGCTTCGCTCTCGCGAAGTCGCTCCTCGTTCGCGCGTACCTGCGTCACGTCGCGCGTCATGCAGAGCGCAGCGATGATCACGCCGCTCTCATCACGCAGCGGACCGATGCGAGACTCCATCCGGCATCGCTTCCCGGTGAAGGTCACGATCTCGAACTCGAGGTGCGAGCGCTCGCCGTCGCACGCGGCCTCGATCGCCCGTCGCACCGCATCGCGGTCGCGCTCGACCACAATCGGATACACGCAGATGCCCGCGATCGCCTCGAACGACGGCGCCTCGATCAGCGTGAGGCCCGAGACGTTCATGTCCAGCAGCGTTCCGTCGCGTCCAACGATCTTGATACATTCCGGCGTGGTGTCGAGCACCGCCCGCAGATATCGCGACAGCTCCACGCCATGGGTCTTCCGCTGGTCGACCAACACCCCCTCAGCGAAGATCACCACGAGGCCGCCGTCGCACGGATACAGACGACTCGTGCAGTCGCACTCCCACGGCGCGAAGCAACCGTCGGCGACGACCGGCATCTGCGTCGCCTTCGCCCGTTCGTACGCCTTGGCGAACGGCCGCTCGCGAGCGTCCGGGAACTCATCCCAGACGCTGCGGCCAATCAGGGACGCCGGCTCGCGTCCGAGGATCGCCCCGGCCCTGCCATTTACGTAGACGAACCGCGACTCGCTATCGACAGCGACGAAGGCCTGACCCACGGCCTCGTACAGCGTCGGCGCAAAAAAATCGCGGTAGCCATTACCGTCGGTCACCGGCGACTCGTGGAGAGGGGTCAAAGGAATGACTCGCAGCGACTCTAGGCGACGACGCCACGAGCCGCAAGTCAAAAATATCGCCTTCCGGACCGGCTTCCGGGCGCACCTGTCGGTCATGACCCGTTCAGCCATCTCGTTGCGTGACCTGACTATCGACAGGTGCGGATACCACCCGCCGCCGGGTTGTAGCCGCCCGCCGAATTTGGATCTTCCAGCACATCAAATTACTCTAACCCGCGCTTGCCGCCACCAGGCGCTGGCAACGGGAGGATTCATATATGTGCGGCATCGTAGCGACCGTCTCGCGCCGAGGTGGCGTGTCGGCCGAAGCGCTCGAACGGGCGACCCGGCGCCTCCACCATCGCGGGCCCGACGCGCAGAGAGTCTGGGTCGACCGGCACCGCCGCGCGGGACTCGGCCACGCCCGCCTCAGCATCATCGACCTGACGACGGGCGATCAGCCCATCGCAAACGAGGACAAGCGCCTTCATGTGGTCGCGAACGGGGAGTTCTACGACTTCGAGCGCATCCGCTGCGAGCTGGAGAAACGAGGGCACGCGTTCTCCACGCGGTCCGACAGCGAGATCGCGCTGCACTTGTACGAGGACAAAGGTGCCCGGTCCGTCCACGACCTCCGCGGCGAGTTCGCGTACGCCATCTGGGACGAGCGCGACCAGGTGCTGTTCGCGGTGCGCGATCGCTTCGGCATCAAGCCGCTCTATTACACGGTCTACGATGGCACGTTCTACCTGGCATCGGAGGTGAAGGCATTCGTGGAGCTCGGTGTCCCCCTCGAGTGGGATCGCGAGACGCTCTACGACATTCACTTCGTCACGCATGCACCGGATCGGTCGCTGTTCAAGGGGATCTACCAGGTTCCACCGGGGAGCTACCTCATTACCGACGGCGAGCATGTACGCCTCGTGCAGTACTGGGACTGGGACTATCCGCGCGCGGACGACGTCGACGGGTCGATCGACCCGCGTGAGCACATCGAGCGGTTCTCACACGAGTTCGACGAAGCCGTGAGGCTCCGCCTCCGTGCCGACGTGCCGGTGGCGTGCTACCTGAGTGGCGGCATCGACTCGTGCAGCGTGCTCGGCGTTGCCAGCAAGCTCTCCTCGCAACCGCTCCGCGCATACACGCTGTCGTTCGATCACGCCGACTACGACGAAGGAGCGATCGCCGAGGCGCAGGCCAGGCTCTCGGGCGCGGAGTTCCGCCGCATCGACATCCGCTCCGAGCACACGGCCGACCACTTCTCCGACGCCCTGTATCACGCGGAGCGTCCGTTCGCGAATGCCCATGTGGTGGCGAAGTACCTGCTGAGCCGCGCCGTGCGCGACGACGGCATCAAGGTCGTCATGACGGGCGAGGGAAGCGATGAGATCCTCGCGGGCTACCCGCACTTCCGCCGGGATGCCGTCCTGTACGGGAGCAAGGAGCTGGACGCCGCCACGCGGCAGCAGCTCCTCGGCCAGCTCGAGCAGGCGAACCGCGTGTCGTCAGGCCTGCTGATGCCGGAGCCCGGCACGCAGATTGAAAGCGTTAGGCGTGCGATGGGATTCGTCCCGTCACAGCTCGAGACGTGGGCGCAGATCGGCAAGGGTCTGCTTGCGGTGACGAGCGATGACTTCCGCTGCTCGTACACGGACCGTGACACGTATCGCCTGCTGATGAATTCGATGGATGGGGAGCGGCAGCTCGCCGGGCGCGACGTGGTGAACCAGTCGCTCTACGTCTGGGGAAAGACCATGCTGCCTAACTACATCCTCAGCAATCTCGGTGACCGGATGGAGATGGCGCACTCGGTGGAAGGTCGCCTGCCATTCCTCGATCACCACGTGGTCGAAGCGGTGGCGAAGATGCCGGTGTCGATGAAGATCAACGGGATGACGGAGAAGTGGCTGCTGCGCGAGGCGGCGCGGCTGGTGATCACGGAGACGGTGTACAGGCGGCAGAAGCATCCCTTCATGTCGCCGCCGGCGACGGTGCAGCAGGACGGGAAGCTGTACACGATGCTGCAGGACACGCTGCGCAGCTCGCTCCTCGACGGTCCGGGGATTTACGATCGCGAGCGAGTGGTGAGGATGCTCGACGCGATCCCTGGCATGGATGGACCGGGGAGGAATCGAGCGGATTCGGTGTTGATGTGGATGGGAAGTATTTGTCTGCTTCAGGAGCGGCTGGGAATGTGAGGGGGACTGGGGACTGGGGACTTGGGGACTGGGGACTCGGCCGGGAGGCTTCGTTGCGCGTGGAGGCATCCGGGGCGGCAGAAGGGTCCCGGCCGAGTCCCCAGTCCCCAGTCCCCAGTCCCTATTCCCCAGTCCCCGCCTTGTACTCCCACTGCACCAAACAAAAATCCCTGGCTGTCATGAGCTGCTGCCTGAGCGACAGCGCGGCGCGGACCCACGCAGCCTGCGCGGGCTTGAGGCTCTCCTTGTCCTTCGCGTTCTGTCGCTTCGCCTCGAAGAACGCATAGGTGTTCTCCCGCCACGCGAACACGCTCCAGCATCCGTTGTACCGGTTGCCTGACCTGTCGGCGATCGCGTAGAGCAGCGCACGGGCGCCGTCGTGCTGGATCGGTCGGCTCCTCTGCTCGTTTCGGGGCACGTCGCGCCAGTCGGTGAGATAGGTCGAGATCTCGCCCTTGCTCGTGGTGTGAATCCAGCGACCCTCCCACCCTTCGCGCTCGAGCAAGCGCAGGATCGCGAGCTCGGCGAAAAGATGCTCGCCGTCCAGGTCGATCATCGCCGCGGTCTTCTTCCCGAGATCATCCACGAACGGCGCGCCGCGCCACATCGGGAATCGCAGGAAGACGCTCGGGAGTGAATCGACGCGCTCACCCGTCGGCGTGAGAAACGGGTTCGCGAGCTCCACGACCAGATCGTCGCGCTCCACGTACGGCGCGAGGGCAGAGAACCAGGGGGCCTGAGTAGCAGTCATCGGCCCCAAGAATGCGCGAAAGCGGATCGCTTGGATAGCGTCGGAACGATACGTTGGGGGTCAGACTCCATACGGAGCGAAAAGCGGCATCGCGGCCGCGCGCGACTAGGTTTCGAGGCTCGGCTCCCCTGAAACGATGCCTATCGACCCTCGTCTGACGGCTGCCCTGAGCGGCCGCTACCGCCTCGAGCGCGAGCTGGGGTCGGGTGGCATGGCCACGGTCTACCAGGCGCACGACGAACGACACGACCGCCCCGTCGCCATCAAGGTCCTCCACCCCGAGGTGGCAGCCTCGGTCGGAGTCGAGCGCTTCTTCGCCGAGATTCACACCACGGCCAAGCTCTCGCACCCGAACATTCTGCCGCTCTTCGACTCGGGCACGGAGGGCGGCATCCTCTATTACGTCATGCCGCTCGTGGTGGGTGAATCGCTTCGTGCTCGCCTCGATCGCGAGCGCCGGATCGATGCGCCAGAGGCACTTCGCATCACCGGCGAGGTCGCGGATGCGCTCGCCTACGCCCACGCGAACGGCGTCATCCATCGCGACATCAAGCCGGAAAACATCCTGCTCTCCGGCGGCGGTGAGCGAGGCGGATTCAGCGACGCGGGCGAAATGCTCCCGATCCACGCGCTCGTAAGCGATTTCGGCATCGCGCGCGCAACCAACCCGACGGGCGGCGAGCGCATAACGAGCGCCGGGCTCTCGGTGGGCACGCCCGCGTACATGAGCCCGGAGCAGGCCGCGGCCGACCCACACATCGACGGACGCTGCGATCAGTACAGCCTCGCATGCGTGCTGTTCGAAATGCTTGCCGGCGAAGCACCGTTCTCCGGCCCGTCCGTGGATGCGATCCTCGTCAGGCGATTCACGCGCCCACCGCCACGCCTCTCGGGTCGGCGCCCCGACATCGCTCGTCACATCGACTGCGCGATCGCGACGGCGATGGCGCGCGACCCGAACGAGCGGTTCCCGTCAATGGAGCGCTTCGTGGACGCCCTCAGCGCTCCGTCACAGCCGTGGGGCGCGAGCGTCGCCGACGCGTCGATTGCCGTGCTGCCTTTCGCGAACATGAGCACGAATCCCGAGGACGAGTACTTCGGCGACGGGATGGCCGAGGAGATCATTAACGCGCTCGCGCAGGTGCCGGGACTGCGAGTCGCGGCGCGCACGTCGGCGTTCGCGTTCAAGGGCAAGACGCAGGATCTCCGCGCCATCGGCGAGCAGCTCGGCGTGAGCAGTGTACTTGAGGGGAGCGTGCGCCGTGCGGGGAACCGCGTTCGCATCACGGCGCAGCTCATCAACGTGAGCGATGGCTATCACCTCTGGTCCGACCGCTACGACCGCGAGCTCACGGACATCTTCGCCATCCAGGACGAGATCGCGACGGCCATTGCCTCCCGGCTCGCCGTCGCGCTGCGCGAGGGGCAGGGGTTCTCGCTCGTTAGGCCGTCGACGTCGAACCTGGATGCCTACGAGCTGTACCTCAAGGCGCGATCCCTCATGAAGGAGCGCGGGCCGGCGCTCCTCACGGCGATCGACCTGCTCGAGCGAGCGGTAGCGCTCGACGGGACGTTCGCCTCCGCCCTGGCGTACCTCGCCCAGACGCTGATCCTCTCCAGCTTCTGGGGCATGTCGCCCCCCGACCGCGTGACCGCGCGCGCGAAATGGGCGGCCGCGGCGGCACTCGAGCATCACTCGACACTCGTCGCGGCGCACACGGCCTCGGCGCTCGTCGCGACGTGCATCGACTTCGATGCCGACCGCGCGACCGACGCGTGGAATCGCGCGCTCGAGATCGATCCGGGAGATGCGGAGGCGCGCGTCTATCGCGCGGCGTTCGATCTGTGCTACACGCGCGCCGCGTTCGACGAGGCGGTGGCCGAAATGCGCACGGTGATCGAGCGCGATCCGCTGAGCGCGATCGCGCACACACAGCTCGCGGTCATTCTGAGCTTCGCCGGCCGGTTCGATGACGCGCTCGTGGAAGCGCGCCGGGCGCGCGAGATCGATCCGGTGTCGTTCTTCGGGACGTGGGGCGAGGTCAACGCGCTCGCGTTCGGCGGCAACGAACGCGAGGCCGTCGACACGATCCCGGCGCTGTTGCCGCGGTACGGCCGCCACCCGTGGCTGCTCATGGCGCTCACGGCGGCGTTCGATGGCCTCGACCTCGTGGACCGCGCCACCGCGGTACTTCAGGAGCTGGTCGCGCGCTCGCAGACCGAATACGTGCAGCCTTCAGTGCTGGCGGTTGCCGCCGAGCATGCGCGGCGTCACGACGAGGCGCTGGAGTTTCTCCGGCAGGCGGTGGAGATCCGCGATCCCGTGCTGGGTGCGTTCGCGCTGCATTCCCCGCCGATGGCCAAGCTGCGACGTACGCCGGAGTTCGGGGAGATCATCGCAGCCCTCGCAGCGGGCGCGAATCGCGGAGTTCTTCTAAGCTCCTGACGGATCGATCTGCCCACCGCGCTCGCATCGCGTTAGGGTGTTATTCTCGCCTTAGGTTCATTGCGCGCGAGACCGGCTCCACCTGGATAGATTCCCGGCATCTCCCTCATGTCGCTCATGCGTCTGACCCCTCCGTTCTGGATGCGCGCGTCCGGTTCGCGATGATGGTCTGTGCTCGCGCCCCCCGGCATCCAGAACCGAGGGGTCGTACGCATGAGCGGCATGAGAGGAATGATTCGGATCTCACTCTGCCGGGCGCTCCACTCGCAGGAAGGGAATGAAGAATGGGAACGGCCGCGCGACATGGCACACGCAGTGTGGGGCGGCGCCTGACTAACGCCAATCGGCCAGCCTCTTCAGCGCGTGCAGCTTGTCGCCCCGCCTGAGGCGCGCCTTGTTGACCGCATCGCGCAGCCACTCGATCGAGTCATCGTAGACCTCGCGATTGACAGGGTAGGGGTGCCCGTCCTTCCCGCCGTGCGCGAAGCTGAACCGCGCCGGATCCTTCATGCTCGCCGGCGACCCGTAGACCACCTCCGCCACCATGGCGAGCGCCCGCACCGCCTTCGCGCCGACGCCCGGGACGGCGAGCAGCTGCTCGAAGTTCCGTGGGCTCGCCTCGTACGTGGAGAGCAGCACCTTCCGCAGATGTGCCGGGTTGATGTCCTTCTTCACGTCCACCCAGTGGCGGCTCGGGAGCTCGAGCGTCACGAAGCGCGCGATCTCGCGATCCACGAGCCGCGGCTCCTGGCGCGCGAACTCGGCTGACGAGGTTCGCGCGCCGGCGGACTCCGTCGCCACCATGTTGAGCACGAGCTGACCGTGGGCGTCGCTCGCGATCGCGGCGTGCGGCTCGTTCACGAAGTCGCTCACGCGCGAGCCGAGCCAGTGATATCGGCGCGCGGTGCCGTCCGCGTCACGCATGCCCTGCTGCACGACTGCCCACTCGCCGTCGCTCGACACGAAGAAGCTGTGCTGGTAGATGTCGAACCCGTCCTGGACGGCGGCCGAGTCGACCTTCGCGGCCATGCGGCTGTTGTAGGCGAGTCGTTCACCGTCGAGGCCGAGCGTCGTCCCGATCTCGATGAGCTCGTTAGGCGTGGCGCGTGAGGTCTTGCCCTTTCCTCCGGCGACGTACAACCCCAGGTCCGCGGCGCGCGGAGCGAGCCCCTCCTTGAGCGCGCCGCAGACGGTGGTCGTCACACCGCTCGAGTGCCAGTCGAAGCCGAGTACGCAGCCGAACGCCTGGAACCAGTGGGGGTCGGAGAGGCGCTCGAGGAGTGTCCGGCGCCCGTGTTCGATGACCATCGCCTCGACGATCGCCGGCGCGAGCTGCTTCATGCGCCCGAACAGCCACGCGGGCGCTCGGCCGGTGTGAAGCGGGAGGTCGGCGCTACCGGTGCGGCGCGGCATGCGGCGTGAGTGGCGGCGTCATCGCGGAAAAGCTAGTACGGCGGACCGGGGCGCTGCACCCCAGCGAGAACGACGTTATAGGTGGTAGGTCATTGGTACTCGGTCATCGGTTTCACTCTGACGCGAGCGCCCGAACTGGGTCAATGCGAGAGGCACGCCGGGCCGGCAGGTAGCCCGCGAGCACCGTGACGACGAGCAGGATCCCGGCGCACGCGCCGACGATGGACGGGTCCGTCGGCACGACGCCGTACAGGAGCCGTCGGATCCCAACGGCAACGGCCATGCTGAGCGGCAGGCCGACACCCACGCCAACGAGGCCCATCGCCGCCACCTGCCGGAGCATGAGCCACTGCACCGCGCGGGGCGAGGAGCCGAGTGCCATCCGTATTCCGATTTCCGGGGTTCGCGACAGCACCGAATAAGCGGTGACTCCGTAGAGGCCTAACGCGGCCAGCAGCAGGCCGAGCACGGCGAACGCACCGGCGAGCGTCGAGACGAGGCGCTCCCGCAGCAGCGCCCGATCCACCTGCTGCGGAACCGTCTCGACATCGCTCACCAGGATGTCACCGCCCACGCTCTCGATCGCGCGCCGCACGATGTCCGCCATTGCCGGGAGCGCCACACGCGTTCGCACGGCCAACGTTAGGCGCGACGGTGAGTCGGGCGCCTGATCGATTGGCAGGTACACGAAGCGCGGCGCGGCGTCCCGCATGCTCAGATGTCTCGAGTCGCCGGTCACACCAACGAGCGTGTACGCTACCGGTGGATTGTCCGGCGGCTCGAACCCGATGGGCGCGCCGAGTGCCGGGCGAGCACCGAAGTAGAGCCTTGCCGCGGCTCGGTTCATCAAAGCGACCTTGGGTGCGTGCGCCTCGTCGCCGGCGGTGAACGGACGCCCGAGCGAGATGGGTGTGTCGAAGGTCTCGAAGTAGCCGGGTGACACGTAGTTCACGTGCACGTCGGGATCGACTCCAGGCCGAGGGACGAGCCCGGGGATGGCGACGCCACGACTCCGATCCCGTCCGCTCAGCGGAGTGAGGACCGAGAGGCTCGCGGATTCGACGCCAGGGATCTGCCTCACGCGCTGCAACACGCGGTCGAACACTTCGCCGCGTTGCTCGGCGGGATACGACGACTCGAGCGGAAGCAAGGACAGTGTGAGAACGCCTTCCGCGCGAAAGCCGAGGTCGACCGAGCGCAGGTTGATGAGCGTGCGCAGCAACAAGCTCCCACCGATCAGAACGACGATCGACACCGCCAGCTGCATGACGACGAGCGACCGGCTGACCGCCGATGCGCCAGTTGCTCGTCCGCCGGCAAGTCGTAGATCCACGAACGCATTGCCGTGCCACGCGCCGGCCCGCAACGCCGGTGCGAGCCCGGATAGCACGCCCGCCACGAGTGCGAGAGCGGCGGCAACGCCGAGCAAGCGCGAGTCGAGCGACAAATCGAGCACGATCGGCATACGTCCGACAGCGAGGTATCCCTGAAGCACCCGGTGTACGACCTTCGCCACGAGAAGGCCTGCCGCGGCACCCATGGTGAACAGAAACACCGACTCCGTGATCAGCTGCCGGACGAGACGTCCTCGCCCGGCGCCTAACGCGCTCCTGACGGCGAGCTCCCGGCGCCGGGACGCCGCGCGGACCGAGAGGAGATTCGCGATGTTTGCGCAGGCGATCAGCAGCACCGCCGCGACGGCGCCGAAAACGAGAATCAGCGGTGTTGCGAGCTGGCGTCGGATCCGGTCGAGACCTCGCGATGCGGAAACGAGCTCGACGCGGCGCTGTGCCTCGGAGCGAGCAGAACCCGCGTCCAACGTCGCGAAGATCGCGTTCACATCCCGTTGCGCCTGCGGAACCGGCACACGTTCCCTCACTCGCGCGACGGTGGTGGACCACCAGGCGCCGGTGTCGCGCAACAGGCCGTACCCGGTCATGGTCACCGGGAAGGTCACGTCCACTTGCTGTCCCGTTTGCAGTCCGCCAAATCGTTGAGGCGTGACGCCGACGATCGTGACCGCTCGATCCTGGTATCGGATGACCGTGCCGACCACGTCACGCCGCCCACCGAACCGCCGCTGCCAGTAGTTGTAGCCGATGACCGCGACCGGCGGGTTCAGGCGTTCGTCGTCAGGCGTGAGCGTGCGGCCGATCGCGGCGCGCACGCCCAGGAGGTCGAAGTAGGCGCCCGATGCGACCTGACCCAGGACCTGCTCGACGCGGCCATCGACGACGACGGGCAGGTGGTCGACGGCAAAGACGGCCATTCCGCTGAACGAGGTGCTTCGCGCGCGGATCTCTTCGACCCACGGATATGGCGGCCCGCCATACTGCTCGCCGTGACTGCCCACGACGTTCACGAAGACGAGCTGCTCGGCGTGCTGCACCGGCAGCGTTCTGAGGAGCACGGCGTCGATGACGCTGAAGATCGCCGCGTTCGCGCCGACGCCTAACGCGATCGTGAGGACGGCGACGGCGGTGAACAGGGGAGTCCGGCGGAGGGCGCGGGCGGCGTAGTGCACGTCCGCGACGAGATCGTCCAGCAGCTGGATCCGATGCGCGGCGCGGCTCGCTTCGGTCGCAACGGTGATGTTGCCGAACTGACGCCGCGCCGCCCGTCGTGCGTCGTCGGTGCTCATGCCTCGGGCCTCGAGCAGCAACTCGGCGCGCTCGAGGTGGAAGCGCAGTTCTTCATCGAGCTCCCGTTCCACCTTCGATCGCTGGAAAAGCGCTCGAGCGAAGACTCGGAGGCGTGCGAGCATGACGTCGCTCCATGTCGTTCCGGAGCTACAACCGTACCCGTGTTCCTATTGTCTGTCAATAGGAGCCGTCACGAGGCGAATGTGGGCTGTGCGAGGCTCGGCGTCGGGTGCCCGGCTCGCGCCACTCGCGGGCATGCCGTATCGTGCACGCAGCGAGCGCAACCTGTCCGCGCGGAGGTGGTATGAAACGAGTGACACGGGCGTCTTCCGCAGCTGTTCTTGCATGCGGTCTTCTGAGCCTGGATCAGGATGTTGGCGAAGCGCAGGGTCGACGTCCGAACATCGTCGTCATCGTGGCCGACGACATGGGTTACGCGGACGTCGGGTTCCACGGAAGCCGCGACATCCCTACGCCGAACATCGATGCCCTTGCCAGAAGCGGCATTCGTTTCACCGACGCGTACGTCAGTGGCCCCTACTGCAGTCCCACTCGAGCGGGGTTGATGACTGGACGGTATCCGCAGCGGTTCGGGCACGAGTTCAACCCCGCTGGAAACCGCGAATTCGGCCTGCCGCTCGATCAGACCACGATGGCGGATCGCCTGGAAGCCGCCGGGTACCGCACGGCGTTGTTCGGCAAATGGCACTTGGGATCGGCCCCCCAGCTGCACCCGATGGAGCGTGGCTTCGACGAGTTCTTCGGATTCCTTGGGGGTGAGCATTCGTACTTCGACGCGGTGCCCGCCGCGGGCGGACCCGTCTTCGACGGAAGGAAGCCAGCGGAGAAGATGGGGTATCTGACCGATGAGCTGGCGGATCGGTCTGTAGCCTTCATCGAGCGAAACCGGTCGCGGTCCTTCTTTCTCTATCTCGCGTTCAACGCCGTGCACACGCCGATGCACGCGACCGAGAAGTACCTGACCCGTTTCGCGCATATCGCCGACGCGCAGCGCCGCACGTACGCGGCCATGCTGTCGGCCATGGATGACGGGATTGGTCGGACGCTGGCTGCGCTGCGGGCGGCGGGGCTGGAAGAGAACACGCTGATCTTCTTCTTCAGCGACAACGGCGGCCCGACGATGCCGACGACCACCGTCAACGGCTCGAGCAACGCGCCGCTCCGAGGGTCGAAACGACAGACATGGGAGGGCGGCATCCGCGTGCCCTTCGTCATTGAATGGAAGGGCCGCCTCGCCGCGGGCAAGGCCGACGCCCGCCCGATCATTCAGCTCGACGTGCTGCCGACGGCGCTCGCGGCGGCCGGCGTGGAAATACGACCCGAGTGGAAGCTCGACGGAGTCAATCTGCTTCCGTTCCTAACGGGCGAGGCAACGGGCGCACCTCACGATGCGCTCTACTGGCGGCTCGGCGGCATGATGGCGATTCGCAAAGGCGACTGGAAGCTCGTGAAGACGGGCGAGGGACCGCTGCGCGACACGGACCCGGCCGTGCTGAGTGACCTGTCCGCGGCTGAGCTGTACAACCTGGCGGAGGATATCGCCGAGACGAAGAATCTCGCGGCGACGCACCCGGAGAAGGTGAAGGAATTGGCCGAGGCGTGGTGGCGGTGGAACAAGGAGCTCGTTAGGCCACGGTGGGGCCCTGAGGCGCGCGGGCGCGTTCGCGATTCTCTTCGACCGCGAAGCGCTGCCCCGGAGAATCGTTAGGCGTCGCTCGCACCGGCACGAGCCGCATGCGCAGTGCGTCGCTCGGGCGCGTCTGTCGTTGCGGGTCGCGAGCAGGCACGCCGTCGGCGATCAGCACCGGTCGCCACCGCTGCGCCACCGTGGCGAGCACGAGAACTCCCTCCGTCTCCGCGAAGCCCTCGCCAATGCAGACGCGCGGCCCGCCGCCGAACGGGAAGTACGCGTACCGCGGACGCGTCGCGCGCGCCTCGGGCCGCCAGCGGTCCGGCTCGAACGCCTCCGGATTATCGAAGAAGCGTGCATCGCGATGCATCACGTACTGACTCAGGATCACGATCCCGCCCTTCGGGATCACGTAATCCCCGACCGGGTGCTCCTCGAGAGCGCGGCGGAAGACCATCGGCGCCGGCGGATAGAGGCGAAGCGTCTCGGCGACCACCCCGGTGGTGTACGGCAAGCTCGGCAGGTCGGCGACTGTGGGCACCCGACCACCGAGCACGGTATCGAGCTCGCTATGCAGTTGGGCCTCCACCGCGGGGTGCTGCGCCAGGAGCGCCCAACTCCAGGTCAGCGCGCTGGCTGTCGTCTCATGACCCGCGAGGAAGGTCGTCACGATCTCATCGCGGAGTTGCCGATCGGTCAAGCGGGCACCATCGCCTTCGGCGTCCTGTGCGACCAGCAGCATTGAGAGCAGATCCCTCCGGTCGGTACCGCTCGAGCGTCGCTCCGACAGCATGCGGTAGACTCGCGCATCCAGCCGGGCGCGCGCACGCACGAAGCGGCGAGCGGCAGGGGTAGGGAGGCGCTCGACGAGCGCCGCGAAGCCGAACGTGATTGGCCCGAAGAGCGCCATCGCGGCGTCGATCAGCTCGCGAACGTCATTGGCCGCGGTGCCGTCGGTCGCCCCAAACATCGTCTCGCCGATGACCCCTAACGTAAGCCGCATCATCTCGTCCCGGATCGCGACGACTTCCCCGTCGTGGTGGCCCTCGCACCAGCGGAGTGCGTGCTCGGTCATCGTTAGGCCGTACGCGGCGAGAACGTCACGGTGAAAGGCTGGCTGCACGAGTCGTCGCTGGCGCCGGTGCGCCTCGCCCTGCGCGGTGAGCAGGCCGTCGCCGATGATCCGCTTCCCCGCCTCGAACGCGAGTCCGGTGAACCGGCGATGGTGCGTGACGAGCACGTCCTTGATGAGGTCGGGGTGGTTCAGCAGGAAGAAGTGTCGTGGTCCGAGGCGAAGGTGCACGATGTCCCCGTGCTCGCGGGCGGCTGCCGTGAGGTAGGAGAGCGCGTCACGACGGAATGCCAGCAGGGGCTCGCCGGGGAATCGGCTGCGCGGGCCAGGAGGATGTCGCATCGTTAGGCCTCGTCCCATTATACCAATGCACGCCGTTGTCGTAAACATCATGCACCGACTTGGGCACGACGACGAGACAGCGAATCGAGCGGGGTGTGCCATGTCACGTTCGACACAGCAGAGTCTGGCGCTGACGGCGCTGCTGGTCACGGTCGCGGCTGGAGCTGTCGGCTGCGAGCCCGAGGCAGCGGAGCCAACCGCCTCAGGCCGGCCCAAGGCCGTACACGGATACTCGTTAGGCAGCGCACAGAAGCTCGACTCTTCCACATGGTCGCCCGCGACAACGATCGAGCGGTTCCCGCCAGGCGCACACCAGGGGTTCAACACGGCCTGCCTCGACGGCCGCCCGTTCGTCGCCCGCGACGATAAGACGTTCTACATCGCGTCGACGCGGCCGGGAGGCCTCGGTGGTATCGACATCTGGGTCTCGACCCACGTGACCGTCGACGACCCGTGGGGAGAACCGGTCAACGCAGCACGAACAATACCGTCGGTTCCACTGGGTAGCGTCCGAACTTCGCGCCGTAGATCGCGAGACCACCCGGAAGCGCCTCGTCGACCTCGAGCCTAACGACGACCTCTCCCGCGCGCGACGCCTGGGCGATCGCGTCCGAGGGAATCGGGACACGGAGCAGCTGCCCGTACGACCCCGCCTCGTGCAGGCGCCCGTCACGCGGCTGCGCGTGCCAGCTCAGGATGCCACGCGAGTCGGCCGGATCGTCGCGAAGCTCCCACCTTCCCGCGACAACACCATTCACGCGCACGGTCACGGCGCTCGGGAACGGGGCCGAGCCGGTCATCGGATAGCTGTTCGGGTTTCGACTCGGGTCGTGGAAGCCGCCACCGCGCATGTAATCGCCCTTCGCGTCCATCGTTGTGTCGCGATCCTTTCCGTTCAGCCGCTTGGCCGACGCTTCGACGAGGAAGGTTGCGCCCACGACGTCACGCACGTCGAGCTCGGCGGGCCAGGGGATGCTGTACTCGAAGAATCCGCTGCCGGCTCCGTTCAGCTTCCGATCCCCGAGCACGGTCCACTGTTTGAGCGACCAGCGTCCATCGCGCACGGCTGTGACCGGGACGTGCGCGACCCGGACGTGTGCGCCGCGGATAATCGTCGGGTCGGCGGGTGGCTCGCCGTCCACGATGAACGTGGTGAAGTTGCGGTGAAGCACGGTCCCGATGGCGTCCTCGAGGCGAACGGCAAGGACCACCACGGCCGGCTCGGCGGGCATGGTCGCCGGCAGCGGCGCGAGGGGCGCCGACGTCCACGGGTGGTATGGCACGCGCCTAACGAATTCGGCGTATGTCCGTCGCTCACCCACCGCGTTCCAACCGTAGAGCTCGGCGCGGAGCACGAGCGAGTCGCCGAAGCCCGAGCTGCCGCTCAGGAACGACGCATAGAGCGGCACGTCGATGCGTTCCCTGGGTCGCGCCGGCCGACTCAGCTCCGGATCGCCGACGGCGATATACAGGGGCGAGTGCAGGTCGCGTAGCGTCATGCCGTCGACGATCTCGCCGAGTCCCGTCTCCTTCCACGAGCGATCGAAGCGCCAGTACCCATTCCACTCGTTGATCACGTCGTGGTGCTCCGTGTACACCCACCCAGCGAGCTTGGGGTGGCGGCGGAACGCATCGATCGCGCGACGGTAGTCCCAGCTCCAATCGACGTCGCCCGTGCTCCCCTCGTAGCCCCACACGTTGCCGAACTCGGAGTTGAGCATCGGCTGCCGCCCCTGGCGCGACGGCGACTCGAAGTTCCACGTCGAGCCGGCGAACGTGCTGTCGCTGAGCTGCGTGACGTGCGATTCCCAGCGCCAGCCCGGGAGGTATTCGTGCCACGAGTTGAGGTCCGTCTCCGTGTGCCCTCGACCACAGCAGACCGAGTTGTCCTCGACGAGCCGAGTGGAGTCGAGGGATTTCGCGAGCCGATAGACGCTCGCGACCATCTGCTGCGTCTCCGGCAGGTATCGCTGGCGGCCGCCAACTTTCGTCGTTAGGCCCCACGTCTCGTTGAACATCACCCACGAGAAGACGGCCGGATGGTTGTAGTCCCGGTCGATCGCGGCGCGGAGCGCGACCTCGTGCTCGGCGAACGCGGCGGAGTCGGGCGGCCCCCACCAGTTCGGCACGTCGGCCATGATGAGCACGCCCAGCTTGTCGGCCCAGTACAGCTTGCGCGGCGTTTCGATCTTGATGTGCTCGCGCAGGCCGTTGAGCCCTAGCTGACGGGCGCGCAGGATCTCGTCGCGGAGCGCGCTATCTGTTGGAAATGTATAGAACCCCTGCGCATGATAGGCCTGGTCGAGCGCGAGCTGGAGGTAGACAGGCGCGCCGTTGATCGCAACGTACGGGTAGCTCGTCCCTGGCAGATCGACCACGCCGATCGTGCGCATACCGAAGTACGTGCGGACGCTGTCCGGCGACACTCCATCGCCTTCGACGCGCACCGTGACGTCATGGAGGAACGGATCCTCGAGCGACCAGCGGTGCGCGTTGGGCAGCGCCACGTCGACGTGCGCGGTGGTCGCCCCGCTCGTAATGCGCTGGGTCACGACCGGCTGGCCTTCGCGGTTGGTGAAGGCGAGGTGGAGCGTCAAGTCCTGCGGCGCGGGGTCACGCAGCCGCACGTCAACTCCAACGCCGGCGAGGTCCGCCTTCGGGGTGAAGTGCACGGACTCCAACGGATCCGAGCCGCGCGCCTCGAGATAGACCGTCTGCCACATCCCGCGTGCCTTCCCGTAGCCCTGCTTTCCCTCGAGCTTGAACTGGTGCGGCGCGTCATCGACACGGACGACGAGCCGTTGCGCACGGCCCCGGCGAAGGTGCGGTGTGAGCTCGAACGAGAAGGGTGTGTAGCCGCCGCGATGATCGCCGAGCTTCTTGCCATCGAGCCAGGCCGTGGTCATCCAGTCGGATGCACCGAAGACGATGAACACCCGCCTGCCTCGCCACGCCTCCGGCACCGTGACGGAGCGCGCATACCAGCCGATGTCCGCACTGTCGGCCACCCCCGAAAGCGGCGCCCCCCACGAGAACGGCACGAGAATCTCGTGCCCGGCCGGGAGCGCGCCGTTAGCCCAGCCGGCGCGCGCTTCGCCGTTGCCCGGGTCGAAGGCGAACTGCCACCGACCGTTCAGGTTGAGCCAGGCCGCGCGCTGGAAGTCAGGGCGCGGATGTTCCTGGAGAGGGGTGGCGTCCGCAAGCGAGGGCTGTCCGCCTAACGTGCCGCTCGCGACCGCCATGGCGAGAACGCCGACGAGCGCGCGCCGTGACTTGGCAACCATGGGTTCCCACTCGGTGGAGTCGCTCACGCTCAGCCGCCAACCGGCTGCGTGAGCCTCATGGTCATTGACGCGTTCTTGGTGACACAGGTCACTGGCGACGGCGAATATGCGCACCGGGGCGCTACCGTCGTGGACCGCGGTGACCTCGATGGGGAAGGCGCGCAGCAAGGGAGCGGTCGTCGCGGCCGGCGGCGCGCTTCTCGCCACGTCCGGGCTCTACTCCGGACAGGCCGGATCGAGCGAGAACAGTTACGCGTCGATCGGCGCCGAGGGCGCGCTGGCGAGCTGGAACGGCGCGACCGGTTCCAATACGATCGATGTGGTGCTCGGCTACGCGCTGTACAACACGGCTGCTGTCTTCTTCGTCGATGCCCAGGGCGGAGGCCACATCATGGTACTCGGCGGCGCGAGCCGATCCGCCACTCCGCAGCCGTCGGCGGGGGTCGTGTACTACTA
>JBKOYV010000032.1:0-10557 GCA_046725585.1 Gemmatimonadota bacterium
GTCGTCGCGCCTCGCACCACCACATCCATCCCCCAATCGAGATAGTGCCCCTCGATCGCCTGAGTGAACGGAACGTAGATCGTCGGGCGCAGCTCCGCGTCGAGCTGGTCCATGTGAATTGACTCGACCACCCCGACGACCTTCGCGCGAGGCGGCGCGTGATTGGGCGGGCCGTCGAACAGGATCTCGCGTCCGATCGGATCGGCGTCGCCCCACGCGCGCCGCGCGAACTCGGCGTCCACGACGACCACCCTCTCACCACCCGGCACATCGGTGCGCAGCACGCCACGCCCTCGAAGGAGCCGGGTCTTCATGGCGTCGAGATAGGCCGGGGTGATGGGCCGCGTGTACGTCGCGACGCGCTCGCCGTCGTTGCTCTCGGGGCGATCGGCGAGACGCACTCCTGTCGTCCACCAGCTTCCCGTGAGTGGGAGTCGATTGACCGCGCCGGCGATGCGAACGCCGGGCAGCGCGGCGAGTTGGCGCAGTACGGCGTCGTAGCCTTCGCTCGCGCGATCGCGGTCGCGCATGAGCGCGGGAAAGAGAGTCTCCGGCGGCGCCTGCAGGTTCACGCGCCAGGGCGGCTCCATCCGAAACGTCAACACGCTGCGCGGGTCGAAGCCCATTGGCTGCGTGAGCACGCCCACGAGTGTACGCACCACGAGCGCGCTCGCGACGAGCACGAACACCGCGAGCGCGACCTCCGCGACCACGATCGAGCGCTGCAGCCGGCGCCGCCCGCGCGTGGCGCTCGATCGCGCCGGACCGAGCGCGTGCCAGACGCTGTGTCCTCTGGCTGGCGACGTAGCCACGGATGTCAGCAATACTGTGGTGAGCACGGTGAGCAGCGCGGCGTAGGCGACCGCTCGCGGGCCGATCGCGACCTCGTCCATGCGCGGGACGAAGCTCGTCGCGATGGGTCGTACGCGCGACAGCACGAGCTGGGCGATGCCGAGGCCCGCCGAGGCACTCAGCGTCGCGAGCACGAGCCCTTCGGTCACGAGCTGCCTAACGACGCGACCCGTTCGCGCGCCGAGCGCGGACCGCAGGGCAACTTCGCGCTCTCGCTCGACGGCGCGGGTCAGGAAGAGGCTCGCCACGTTCGCGATCGCGATGACGAGCACAAGCGCGCCCGCCGCCCACACGAACAGGAGTGGCGTGCGCACTCGGCTCACTCGTGCCGTGCGAAGCTCTCGGACGAGGATGCTCCACCCGCCGTTGGTCCTGGGGTGCTGAGCGGCTAACGCCCTGCCGGTTGCCGTCGCGACTGCGGTTGCGCGCGCCAACGGGACGCCGGGCTGCAGACGCGCGACCGCCTGGACCGACCGGCCGCCGCGGCCGTTCCACTCGGCCTCGGAGAAGCCGGCTGGTCGCCAGAACGCGGTCGGTCCGGGCTGCGGCCGGAAGTCGGGCCGCATCACGCCGATGACGTGCAGTTGTTCTCCGTCGACGTCGATCTTCTTGCCGACGATGGTCGGATCGCCGCCGAGCGTGCCTTGCCAGAAATCGAAGGCGAGGAGAATGGCCGAGGCGCCGGGGACGTCGTCGTCGCGCTGCAGCGTGCGCCCCATGGCCGGCGGTTCGGTGAAGACGTGGAAGAAGTCGCCACTGACCGCGGTGTACGACACGCGCTGCCGGTTCTCTCCAAGACGCAACGTGCCCGATCGTCCGCCGAAGACCGCGGCGGCCTGAAAGATCGTCGTGTCGCGCACGACGTCGCGGAAATTGGCGGGCGAGATCCCGAAAGTGTGCAGGTTTCGGCCGAGGTTCTCCTCGGTGATGTCGACGATGCGGTCCGCGCCCGCGACGGGAAGCTGCCGGAGCAGGACGCCGTCCACGAGCGTGAAGAACGCGATGTTCCCGGCGATCCCGACGGCCAGCGTTAGGCAGGCCAGTATGGAGAAGGTCGGCGAGCGCCGCATCTGGCGCAACGCGAGCGTGAGATCCTGACGCAGCACGTCCCAGTGCGCGGCAGGAGACGCTTTCAGAATGTCGAGGGCGATTGCCGCGGTCGACTGCCGACGCTCGGCGAGATCGTCGCGGAGCTCGCGGGCGTGCTCGTCGCGTACGTGGCTCGGGAGGAGTCGCAGGATCAGGCGGTGACGGAGCGGGAGCTCACGAAAGGGGTCGTCGGTGCGAGCCATGGTTTCCCAAGCCTCAATGTGCGGGACGCATCTTGAGCTGTTTGAGCGCGAGCTTGACGGTGGCGTGGAGGCGGGCGGTCTCGGCTTCCAGCGCGGCTCGGCCCGTGGTCGTTAGGCGGTAGTAACGCCGGCGAGGGTCGTCGAGATCGGCGTCGGGCCGCCAGGGTGACTCTTCGATGAGCCCGTGGTCCTCGAGGCGTCGGATGGCGGCGTAGAGGGTGCCGGGTCCGAGCTTCATGGCGCCGTCGGTCTGCTGGTCGACGGTTTTCCGGATGAGGTAGCCGTGGCGGTCGCGGGCGGCGAGGGCCAGCAGGATCTGGTAGCCGACGGGCGATTGGGCGGCGCTGGTTTCGTCTGCCATTGGATGATTAGTACGTTGAACGTACTAGTCAGACAGGCGAACGTGCCGAAAGGTTTCGGCTGCTGGCTGCGGGCAGCTGCTCGCTGGTAGCCGACGGCTGCGGGCTACTGCCGCTTGCTTCTAGCGGCTGCTATTAGCCCAACGAGCCCGACCGGGATGGCCAGTCGTGAGTCGGGGGTTTTCAGTGCCGAGTCCCCAGTCCCCGGTCCCCAGTCCCCAGTCCCCAGTCTCCCTGCTCGCTTGCCGGCTCCCGCCTCCCGGTTCATGCGATCGATCACGATCGCCACGAGGCGCTGAATCGTCTCCTTGTCGCCGTGCACGTGACGGCCGGACATCCACACGAGGTCCTTCGGCTCCCGTGCGGCCGCGTACAACGCATCCACCGCCGACCGCGGTAACCGCTCGTCATCGTTCGCGTTCACCATCACGAATGGCCGCGGGGCGATCTGCGGGACCCAGCGCACCGGGTCGAGCTTCGGGCCCGCGATGATCACGTTCGCGAGTCCCGCGGCTAAGACCCGCAGCGGACCGAACGGAATGTTGCGCTTCATGTTCGCTTCCAGCGGGACGTACGAGCCGCCGGAGCCGTGGATGGCCCACACGCGGGCGAACCGCGGATCCAGCGCGCCGGCAATGCACATGAATGGAGCGCCGAGGCTCACGCCAACCGCCTCGACGCGGGTCGTGTCGACGTCGGGGCGAGACATCAGATAGTCGAGCGCCAGCATGACCGCCGGTGGCGTGTCGAGGAACGCCGCGCGGATTTTCGGGATCTCGCGAAGGAACGTCACCGCGTCCGGGCGCGGGTCGCCGGTGAACGGGTACGACAGTGTCGCCACCATCACCCCCGGCGTTTCGCCGAGGAACTGCATGGCGCGGCGAGCGCCGTAGTGTCCCCCGAGAATCACCGCGACCGGGAGGCGGCGGCCGGTGTCGGCGACGGCGCGACGAATGGCGAGGTCGACGACGAGGCCGCTCGTCCCCGTCACGCGAATCGACGTTAGGTGATAGCCGCCGGCTACGGCCGAACTGTCTTCCGTTGCCGATGCGAGCTGCGATCGGCGCTCGAGGAAGTGGGGAAGCGGGTCGCGAAGGAGGTACGCGCCGAATGCGATACCGACGCAAACCAGCGCGATGAAGATGGCCGCGATCGTGGAGCGGCCGGATCGTGTGTTGCCGGACCGCGGTCCATCACGTGACTTGGACATCGAATCCAACAATCGAGACTTCTGGCCGTCACGCGGGGGCGTCGCGGGCTATGCCCTCGAAGACGTCAGCAACCGCGCACGTGAAGCCCGGAACAACCATTCTGCCTTCCAGCGTATCGACTTCCCGAAGCCATCTCACCGGGGCGTCGGCAGCGACGATCATAACTGATTGGCGAACAGGGTCGACGACCCAGACGAGTGGCGTGCCCGAGACGAGGTAGTCTTCGAGCTTCTCCTCCAACTCGGCGAACGTCTCGCTCGGTGAGAGCACTTCCACCGCGAGGTCGGGAGCAAGCTTCAGGAGCCCTGGACCTATTCCCTCCGGCGGGAGGCGCTCAGCGCGCACGAATGATCCATCCGGAACGCGGACAGTACGTGGAAGGCGCACGAGCTCGTAGCCGAAACCGTCGCCGAACACACGCCCGAGCCCGTGACGGCGAACGTGGGCCGTCAGCATGAACACCAAGTTGCTGGCGGCAACTCCGCGCGGGCCTCCGGCCGGCGGCGTCACGCGGAGCTCACCGCGGACGAGCTCCGCCTTCGCGTCGGGGGGCGAGTAGGCGAGGAACTCCTCGACCGTCATCATCGCGGTCGCACGCGCGGGTAGCGCCATGAGAGGCTCCATTCGGCAACCATGGTTCGCCGAGTGTACGCTCGGCGCTCAGTCCTGGGCAAGTCACCATTCGGTACGATGCCGCCGCAATGGCTGAGCTCTGCCATCGATACGTTTGCTCGAGAATGATCTGCGCGCGGGGTCAGACTCGGTACCAGGCACGCGTACGAACGCACCAGCGGTGCGTCGAAAGGATGGAAATCGACTCTGACCCCATTTCGAGCGAATCGACGCCGACGCACGTTATTCTCGTGCGCCAACGCTCCGGCGCACTGACCTCGACAGGATCCGACCCGATGACCTTCCGCGTGTTCGCTCGACATTCGTGGGCCCCGTTCGCGGCGCTCGCGCTCTCCGCGGCGACCCTCCCCGGCCAGGGTGGCGGGCAACAGGGCGACAGTGCCAGGACCAATCGCGTCCAATGGGACGTCACGCAGGCGCGCGGGAAGACGCGCGACATCGACTTCACGACGTCCGAAGGGACGTGGATGTCCGCCGATCTCTCCCCCGACCGCACCTGGATCGCCTTCGACCTGCTGGGCCACGTCTATCGGATGTCCAGCTCCGGGGGTGAGGCAACTGTTCTCACGCAGAACAGTGGCGTGGCGCTCAACTTCCAGCCGCGCATCTCGCCCGACGGCAAGCTCATCGCGTTCATCAGCGACCGCCGCGGCCAGTACAACCTCTGGGTGATGAACGCGGACGGGTCGAACCCGCACGCGATCTTCACCGACCTCAACGCCACGGCGCTCGAGCCGGCGTGGACGCCGGACGGGAACTTCATTCTCGTCAAGAAAGGTGGACGCGGCGGCGGGGAAGGCGGCCCGCCCCCGGGTGGGATCTGGATGTACCACAAGGACGGCGGCCAGGGCGTGCAGATCGTCGGGCCGCCGGCTGGGGGTGGCGGAGGAGGCGGTGGCGGTGGCGGACAGCCTAACGGGGCGCCGGGCTGGCCCACCGTGTCCGGCGACGGGCGCTACCTCTATTACCAGGTCTCGATGCCGGTGGACGACCGCCAACCGCTCTCGGGATCGGTTCAGATTCGCCGCTTCGAGTTCAAGACCGGGGAGACCGTCGACGTGACGGCTGGCGAGTCGAGCGGGGCGGCGGCGGGACGATTCTCCAGCGGCGGCGCCGCCGCGCCGGAGATCTCGCCCGATGGTCGCTGGCTCGCGTTCGCACGCCAGATTCCCGACGGCACGCTCGAGTTCAAGGGCCACAAGTACGGGCCGCGCACCGCGCTCTGGCTGCGCGACATGAAGACAGGTGCGGAGCGGCTGGTAATGGACCCGATCGAGCCGCTGGTGCCCGGCGGATCGAAGACGTTAGGCGTGCTGCCGCGCTATCGCTGGGCGAGCGATGGCAAGACGATCCTGATCATGCAGGGCGGCAAGCTCCGCCGGCTCGACGTGACGACGCGTGAGGTCGCGACGATTCCATTCACGGCGAAGGTGCATCGCACGATCTCGCAGATGAACCGCTACGAGTTCCGCATCTCGGATGGGCCCCTTGCCGTGAAGTTTTTCCGCTGGCCAACCGCAACGCAGGATGGCGGGACGATCGCGTTCCAGGCCGTCGGACACCTCTGGGTGCAGGATGGTGAAGGCGCCGCGCCACGTCGCGTGACGCCGGCGAGCTTCGATCACCTCGAGTACGCGCCAGCGTGGAGCCCGGACGGTCGCACGCTCGCGTTCGTGACCTTCGACGACACCGTGCGCGGGCACGTGTGGAAGGTCTCGGCGGCCGGCGGGCAGCCGGTCCGGGTCACAAAGGATGCTGGGGACTATGTCGACCCGGTCTGGAGTCCGGACGGCGCGTCGATCATCGTCGCACGCGGCGAGGGCGCGACTGCCCGCGGGCGCACACTCACGCACGAGGGCTGGTACGAGCTCGTCAGGCTTTCCGCGAAGGCCCCGGCGGGCGGCGACACCGGCATCGCGCTCGCCACGATCACTCGGCCCTCCGGAGCAGCGATCTCCGGCGAGGCGCGCCGGCAAGTCGTTAGGCCGTCATTCGGACCTGGTGGACGCATCTTCTGGATCGACGAGAAGGCCGGAAGTGGCGGACAGCGCGGTGGAACGGCGCTCATGTCGGTCAAGGCGGATGGCAGCGACAAGCAGGAGCATCTGAGCTTCCCGGCGGCGGACGAGATCGTGCCGTCACCGGATGGTCAGTGGGTCGCGTTCCAGGAAGGCGACAACGTGTACGTCGCGCCGTTCGCGTGGGGCGGCATTGGCGGCGACGTGCAGCGCGTGGAGAAGCGTCGTGGTCAGTTCCCGGTTACGCAGCTCACGAAGGACGGCGGGCTCTTCCCCCGATGGCGGAACGCCAAGACGCTCGAGTACGGGAGCGGCCAGCGGTTCTACGTCCGGCACATGGACACGGGGAAAACCGACACGATCCCTCTCAAGCTCAGTGTGCCGCGCGATGTGCCTAACGGGAGTGTCGCGCTCACGAACGCGCGCATCGTCACCATGAACAACCGCCAGGTCGTCAACGGGACGGTAGTGGTGAAGGGGAGTCGCATCGAATGTGTGGGCTCGTGCAGCACGACGGGGGTCGACCGCGTGGTCGACGCGTCAGGCAAAACGATCATCCCGGGGTTCGTGGACATGCACGCGCACCACTATCGCGAGTGGCGTGGCATGCGGCCCAAGCACGACTTCGAGCAGGCGATTTATCTCGCGTATGGCGTGACGACGACGCTCGATCCGTCGATGTACAGCGTCAACATGTTCCCGACGGCGGAGCTGATCGAGACGGGCGAGATGATCGGGCCGCGCGGCTTCAGCACCGGTGACAACATCACTGCCGGCGATGCGGCCCGCGCGAACGAGATCAACAACCCCGCCGACGCGCTCGCGATGGTGCGCAAGATGTCGGACTGGGGCGCGGTGTCGATCAAGCAGTACGCACAGCCGCGCCGCGATCAGCGTCAGTGGATGGCCGAGGCGGTGCGGACGGTCGGGCTGAATGAGACGTCGGAGGGTGGCCACTTCATGGAGAACCTCGGGTTCATCATGGATGGCCAGACGGGCTGGGAGCACGCGTTCGGCGAGCTGCTGTACTCGGACGGTGCCAAGTTCTTCGGCCAGGCTGGTGCGACCTACTCACCGACGCTCGTGGTGGCCGGGCCTAACGTCTGGAACATCGAGTACTGGTTCGGCGAGAGCGACGTGTGGAAGGACGCGAAGCAGCGCCGCTGGTTCCCGTGGCGCGCGCTCATCCCGCAGACGCGCGTGCGCTGGCTGCGCCCGGAGACGGACTACAACTACCCGATCGTCGCGCAGGCAATGGCGGACGTGATCGCCGAGGGCGGCCATGGCGCCATGGGCGCGCACGGCGAGCACCACGGCATCGGTCCGCACTGGGAGGTGTGGATGGGTGCGAGCGCGTTAGGCCCGATGGGCGCGCTCGAGGTAGCCACGATGGGCAGCGCCCGCTTCCTCGGCGCCGACAAGGACATTGGCTCGATCGAGGTCGGCAAGCTCGCGGACCTCATGGTGCTCAACTCGAACCCGCTCGACAACATCAAGAACACGCTCGACATGAAGTACGTGATGAAGGGCGGGAAGCTGTACGACGCGATGTCGCTCGATCAGATCTGGCCGAAGGCGGTGCCGTTCGGGCCGTACTACTGGGTGAACGAGGACGTGCTGCAGCAGAACACGAAGCGGTCCGATACGTTCGACAAGCGACCGTAGGCTGGCGGGCAACCGCCATCCAGAACGGAGGGGTCGGGCGCATGAGCGGCACGAGAGACATCCTGGGCATCCATCCAGGCCGCCGAAGGTCCCCTCGCGCAATGCACTGAGTGAAAGGGAACAACTTTTCTGGATGGTAGCACCCCGAGCGGCAGTTCCCCCTTTCATTCGGCTCACGGCGAGGGGAAGCTTCCCGATCGAGCACGATGCGAAGCATTTCGCTCATGCCGCTCATGCGTTTGACCCCTCCGTTCTGGATGCAAGCGCTGCGCGGATTTGCTTGGCACACCTAGCTCCGGCACATTCAACCGGCGTTCAGGATTCCACTCCGCTCAAACGACGGTTGAGACCGATGCCCTGCTTCCGCCTAGCCGCTCGCAGCGCCGCACTCCTTCTCGCGCCGACGCTTGCCATCGCACAAGGATCTCCGGTGCGCGCGTTCACCGGCGCGACACTCATCGACGGCACCACCCGCACTCCCGTACCTAACGCGACGATCATCGTGCGCGAGGGACGCGTCGTCGCGGCGGGGCCCGCCAGCAGCGTGACGATACCCGCGGGCGCTCAACGGGTATCGCTCGCCGGCAAGACCGTCATACCCGGGCTCATCAACGCCCACGGCCACGTCAACGACCCCAAGGACCTCAGCACCTACGCCGCCTACGGCGTCACGACGGTCTTCAGCCTCGGCGGCGAGCCTCAGTCCGTGTTTTCGGCCCGCGCCGACCAGAACACGCCCAAGCTCGACCACGCGAGAGTGTTCCTGGCTGGCCCCGTCCTCGCGCCAAAGACGCCCGACGAGGCGCGGTCACAGGTGGCGGACGTCGCCGCGCAGAAGGTCGACATCGTCAAGATTCGCGTCGACGACAACCTCGGCACCGTACCGAAAATGGCCCCCGAGGTCTACCGTGCCGTCATCGACGAGGCACATCGGCGCGGCATGCGAGTAGCCACGCACCTCTTTTACCTCACCGACGCCAAGTCGCTCCTCGCCGCCGGGTCGGACTTCGTCGCCCACAGCATCCGCGACACCGACGTGGATGCCGACGTGATCTCCGCGCTCAAGGCGCGGAACGTGTGCGTCAGCCCGACGCTCATGCGCGAGGTGTCGACGTTTGTCTACGAGAAGACACCGGACTTCTTCTCGGATTCGCTCTTCCTCCGCCACGCGAATCGCGAGTGGATGACCGCGCTCGAGAAGCCCGACGCGCAGAAGGCGATGGCGGCGAGCCCGGCCGCGCAGCGATACAAAGTCGCGTTCGAGGTCGCGAAACGGAATCTCAAGAAGCTCTCCGACGCCGGCGTGCCCATCGCCATGGGAACCGACACCGGCCCCACGGGCCGCTTCCAGGGCTACTTCGAGCTCATGGAGCTCGAGCAGATGGTGAGCGCGGGGCTCACGCCGCGTCAGGCGCTCACCGCCGCGACGCGCGACGCCGCCCGCTGCATGAAGCTCGACCGCGACCTTGGCACGCTCGAGCCGGGCAAGTGGGCGGACTTCGTCGTGCTCGACGCCGACCCGCTGGCGAACATCTCGAACGTGCGGCGGATCGCGTCCGTCTGGATCGCGGGGAACTCCGTTTCCCGCTGATCCGGTCCTACCTCGTTAGGTGTCCGAGCTGACCGGCTGCCCGAAGCCGAGCACGTACCCGTCGCCGTCGCGGACCGCGAGCTCCTCCATTCCGTACGCGGGTTGGACCGCCGGACCGTAAGCGATCTCCGCGCCGTTCGCGGTGAGCTCCGCGTGAAGCGTGCGAATGTCGCGGACCCAGAAGAACACGTCCCACGTCCCTCCCTGATGCTCGTTCGGGCTGATGCGGCCGGGGTCAGTGACGAGACGCAGCATGATCGAGAACCCATCGCGCGTCACGATCGCGAACTCCGGCGGCGATCCCGCCGAGTACTCTCGCCGGAAGCCAAGGACGCGCTCGTAGTACGTGGCCGATCGCTCGACGTCGGCCACGGGAAAGTATGGTGCGGATCGAACGAGCTGTTGCGTCGTCACGGGTCGTTATGCGTGTTTGCCCAGTCCCCAGTCCCCAGTCCCCAGTCCCCAGTCCCCAGTCCCCAGTCCCCGGTCCCTACGATGCGACCGCCATCACCACGACGCGCCCGCCGTACTTGAGGTGCGGACAACTCCGCGCGACGTCCGTGGCCCGCTGGCGCGACGGCGCCTCGATCACGAAGTAGCCGGCGAGGCGATCCTGCGACGCAGCCGGCATGAGACCCGAGGGCTCCAGGCTCGCGACGATGTCCGCCATCTCGTGGCCGCCGACCCAGCGGACCCCACCACCGAGCATCGACGCCCAACGGCCATACTCGCGCTCGCGCGCGACGTGCACCGCACCCGTATCGTCAGGCGGGTCGCCGTAGAGTAGCAGCACGTACTGGTTTGGCGCGGAGCTCGGAGGTCGATTGCTCGACCGGCCGAATGCCCCGGCGGACAAGAGCCCGAGCACGAATCCAGCCGCGATGAGCCCGCCGGCAAGCGCCCACCGGGCACTTCGGCGGCCGCGCGGCCCTTCTG
>JBKOYV010000431.1:0-17423 GCA_046725585.1 Gemmatimonadota bacterium
GCTCCGGGACGCTGTCGATGTCGGCGTCGTTCCTCCGCCGTTCGCTATTTCACCGACTACGTCGTCGTTAGGAGAATTGTCCTCCGCCGTCTGGCCGGCGCTCTTCTGGATGAAGAGCGTCCGGTCGCCTCGCAAGTGACACGGCCTATCCCGTGGGTGCACGTCAATCACCACGGTGGCGTCCTAACGTGGTATCGTCACTCCCGTCACAGGCGGCGTACAGACCGGCCGTACGCACCGAAGCCTGCCGTCGGTCTCCAACGTGCCCCGACTACCGTCGCCCGAGCCTTGTGACGTCCAGCGCCTCTGGCCTCGCGCGCCACATGGCCCTATCGTTGCCATCCCTATCGTTCTGCCGACCCTTGGTTGGAGGCTTGGGGGCATGATCGAACTGCTCGCGCGCCTCGGCGCGACGTTCGCGGACCGCTACGCGGTCGAACGCGAGATCGGCCGCGGTGGGATGGCCATCGTGTATCTCGCCGAGGACCGCAGACTCGGGCGTCAGGTCGCAATCAAAGTGCTCAGTGCCGAGCTCGCCACTGCACTCGGCCACAAGCGGTTCCTTCGGGAGATTGAGATTGCGGCGACGCTGACGCACCCGAACATCGTCTCGCTCCTCGAGTCCGGCGACGCAGGTAACTCGCTCTACTACGTCATGCCGTATGCGTCGGACGAGTCGCTCCGACGCAGATTGAGTCGCGAAGGCCCGCTCGCGATCGAAGACGCCGTGCGCGTCGCATGCGAGGTCGCCAGTGCCCTCGACTACGCGCATCGCGCAGGCGTTGTGCACCGCGACGTCAAGCCGGAGAACATTCTGTTCGCCAACGGCAGCGCCGTCGTGGCCGACTTTGGAATCGCCAGCGCGATCAGTCAGGTCGCTGGTGAAACGTTGACGAGCATCGGGATCGCGGTGGGCACTCCGACCTACATGAGTCCCGAGCAGGCGAGCGCGGAACGGGTTGACGCTCGGTCGGACATCTATAGCCTCGGTTGTGTTTTCTACGAGATGCTGGCTGGCGAGCCGCCGTTCACCGGGCCCACTGCCCAGGCGGTTATCGCGAAGCGCCTGAGCCAACCTGCACCCAGCGTGCGCGTGGTGCGCGAGGGCGTGCCCGAACCGCTGGACCGTGTCTTACGTCGCGCGCTGAGTCGCGCGCCTGCCGATCGCTACCGCACAGCCGACACGCTACGCCGCGCGCTCGAGACGGCAGAAGCGCAGCGACTCGACGAGGCCCGGTTAGGCACTCGTGAGGCACTGGCCCGGGCGAGGGCCACAGTAGGAAGGACGGCGCCACGTAGTGAGTCACGGCGCATCGAGTCCATCGCCGTCCTCCCGTTCGAGAATCTGTCGGCCAATCCGTCGCAGGAGTACTACGTTGCCGGTATGCACGACGCCATCATGGGCGAGCTCGCCCGGATCCGCGCGCTGCGAGTCGCGTCGCGCACCTCGGTGGCACCGTACCGGGGAAGCGGGATGACCATTCCCGAGATCGCGCGAAAGCTCAAGGTCGATGCCGTCGTGGAAGGTTCCGTGCTGTCGGCGGGCGACACCGTGCGCGTCCACGTGGAGCTCATTCGCGCGACACCTCGAGAGGAGCGTGTCTGGGGGCAGACGTACGACCGCGCCGAACGCGACGTGTTGGCGCTTCACAGCGAAGTGGCACGAGCCGTCGCGGAGGAAATTCGGATCGAGCTGACGCCCGAGGAGCGGTCACGACTTCGCCAATCTCGCCCAGTCGACCCCGAAGCGTACCGCCACTACCTGATCGGCAATTTTCATCTCGCGAAGAACACGGAGGCCGCCTTTCGTCAGGCGCTGGACCATTACGGCCAGGCCATCGCGATCGATGCCGACTATGCGCCGGCATACGCGGGGCAAGCGGTAGCGTACCTCGAGCTCGGGAGCTGGGCTTCCAGTCAACCGCCATCGGCCGTCAGTGTGCAGGCGAAGACCGCAGCGCTCACCGCGCTCGAACGGGACCCGATGCTTGCCGAGGGCCACGTCGCGCTCGGCCGTGTCAAGCAGCTGTTCGACTGGGATTGGCTCGGTGCGGAGGCGGAGTTCCGGCGAGGCGTCGAGTTGAACCCAAAGGCGATGTATGCCCTGATGGCCTACGGGAACTACGAGGTTTCGGTCGGGCGCTTCGAGCGTTCGGCGGCCATCGGGCGGAGAGCGACGGAGCTCGATCCTGTCTACGCCGACGCATACTTCACGATCGGCCTCGCGTTGTGCCAAATGGGACGCAAGGAAGAGGCGCTTAAAGAGTTCGACAAAGCGGTGGAGCTCGCGCCAAACGATCTCAGCCCCGTCCTGGAGCTGGCGCAGATCTACGGCGAGATGGGACGATGCCAGGAGGCGTATGAGCACGCGGATCGGGTCGAACGGGCTCTCGGTGGGTTGGGGCCTCCGGCCTGGCTGGCTCGGCTCGGTGCCGCCTACGCACTTGCGAATCGACCGCCGGACGCCCGGCGGGTCCTGGACGAGCTCACGAAGCGCACCGGATACATTCCGCCGACGTGTCCGGCCGTGATCCATGCCGCGTTAGGTGAGATAGACACCGCCATCGATCTCCTCGAGCAGGCGTACGAGAAGCGCGACGTCATCATGGTCTGGCTCAAGGTGCGTCATCACTTCGATCCGTTGCGCGCGGACCCACGCTTCCAGGACCTGCTGCGGCGGATGAACTTCCCGGATTGAGGCATCAACCGCTAAGAGGTGACCGCGAGCGAAGACGGTCACCCGGGCTGTAGCGCTCGCGGCAGTCCGGCGTTAGGCGGCACAGCGAGGGCGCCGCGTCCCGGCCGGCGCGGATGCCTCGGCCTTGACACGCCCTCCGAATTGTGCGTGCTTCGCCGCTACGACCCGCTGAGGGGCCGTTCTCCGCCCACCGCTGTCTGCGCCGCAACAGTTGGAGGCACCATGGAGCAACGCATCGCTGTCCTCGTGTCGGCGATCATTGGCATGCTCGTGATCGCGGTGTTCGCCGCCGTCGCACGTTCGGCGCACACCGCCGGAAGCATGGACGACATTGCCGCCGCGGCGGCGCGCTGGCGCCGCATCGTATTCTGGGGACTCTCCGTGCTCTTCGTCCCCACGATCGCCTACTCGCTCACCAAAACTCCGTACGAGCACGACCTGAGATCCCCCGGCGCCGTCGTGCAGGCGACCGGGCACCAGTGGGCGTGGGAGATCACACCATCCACGGTCCGCGCCGGCCAACTGGTCGAGATCCGCGTCACTGGTGCCGACGTGAATCACGGATTCGGGGTGTACGACGCGAACGACCGCCTCGTCACGCAGACGCAGGCGATGCCCGGATTCACCAACGTCATTCGCCACATGCTCACGACGCCGGGCACCTCTCGCATCCGCTGCCTCGAGTACTGCGGGCTGGGCCATCATACGATGGTCTCGCAGCTCATGGTCACCGCCGCACAGTAGGAGGTGACGACAATGACAACCGCGGCATCGTCCGTTCAGGCACCTGCCGAGCGAGCGCCGTACAGCGCCGCCCCGGCCGCGCCCGGCAAAGGGCTGGTAGCGACGTACCTGGGGATCACCGCGATCGTGCTGGCGCTGCTCATGGTGTTCGGCCTCCTCATGCGGGCATCGCAGGCCGGCTTCATCACCATTCCACCGAACCGATTTTACCAGCTGCTCACCGCGCACGGCATCGGCATGGTGGCGATCGTCGGGCTCGGCGGCGCCGGCGTCATGTGGTACTTCCTCTCGCGCTACGTGACGCTGAGCCGGGGCATCCTGCTGGCGAATCTCGTCTGCTTCCTGCTCGGCGTCGTGCTGGTGCTCGGCGCCATCTTCGTGGGCGGGTTCGCCGCCGCGTGGACGTTCCTGTTTCCCCTGCCCGCGAAGTCGCTAGGTGTCTGGGGAACGGGCGCGACGGCGTGCTATCTCATCGGCGTGCTGCTGGTCGGCGTCGGGTTCCTCCTGCTCTTCCTCGACACCGGGCGCGCCATACTGGGCAAGTATGGCAGCCTCGGTCGCGCGTTAGGGTGGCCGCAGGCGTTCGGGAAGAGCACGGATGAACCGCCTCCTCCCGCGGTCGTGGCCAGCACCGTCGTGACGATCATCAACATCCCGGCCATCGCCGTCGGCGCCGTGATCCTCACGATGTCTCTGGTGAACGCGCTCGCGCCGGGCTTCCGGGTCAACGCCCTGCTGGCGAAGAATCTGATCTTCTTCTTCGGCCACGTCTTCATCAACTCCACGATCTACATGTCGGTGATCGGCGTCTACGAGATCCTCCCGGCCTTCACCGGGAGGCCGTGGAAGTCGAGCAAGCCCTTCCTGCTCGCGTGGACCGCCACAATGCTCATGGTGCTTGCGGTCTACCCCCATCACCTGTTCATGGACTACGCCAACCCCACGTGGGCGAGCGTCCTCGGGCAGGTCCTGTCCTACACGAGCAGCCTGCCCGTGCTGGCGGTGACGGCGGCGGCGACCCTCGCGAACGTCTACCGATCGGGGATGAAGTGGAACGTCACGACGTCGCTGCTCTTCGTGTCCATCATGGGGTGGAGCGTGGGTGTCGTGCCTGCGGTGATCGACGGGACCATCGCGATCAACCGCGTGATGCACAACACACTCTGGGTTCCAGGGCACTTCCACATCTATTTGTTGTTAGGCGTCGTCTCAATGCTGTTCGGGTTCATGTACTTCCTTGGCATGTTCACGGGGGCGGCCGACGGCGCGCTCGATCGTGCCGCCATCTGGATGTACGTCGTGGGCAGCCTCGGGTTCGCCATCTCGTTCCTTGCGGCGGGCGCCGTGAGTGTCCCGCGTCGATGGGCGGTGCACGACGCACCGTGGATGACGTACGACCGCATCGGCGTGCTCTTCGCGCTGATCGTTGTGCTGGGCGCGATCGCCTTCGTCACGGCGTTCCTCCGTCGAGCGCGGGCGATTGGTGCGTAGCAACCCGTGGGTGCGGACAGGGATTGCGTCGCTCGCGATCTGCGTGGCGGGCGGCGCACTCCTCTGGAGTGGGACGGACGGGTTCCGCGCGCTGACGAGCGAAGCGGCCCGCCGCCGCGCAATTGCCGAGTCGCCGAGGGCTGTCCCTGCAGCGGAGTTGGAGGATCAGGACGGGCGCCGGTTCACGCTCGAGAGCTACCGCGGTCGGCCGGTCGTCGTCGATTTCATCTATACTCGATGCGGTTCCGTCTGTCCGCTGCTGAGCGACGGCTTTCGCGGATTGGATGCTGCGCAGGAAACAGCCTCGCGTGCCGACGACGCGAGTCGACTGCAGCTCCTGAGCATCACGTTCGACTCGCTCGACACTCCGGCGCGGCTCCGGGAGTACGCCGCGCATTACCAGGCGGACGGTCGGTCGTGGCGCTTCGCGCGCGTGCGGAATGCGCGCGACCTCGGGCCTTTGCTTCGGGCGTTCGGCATTGTCGTGATCGACGACGGCCGCGGTGGCTTTCAGCATAACGCGGCGATGCACGTGCTCGACTCGCGCGGGCGGCTGGCGCGTGTGCTGGACCTCGGAGCACCGCCGGACGAGGTCACCCTCATGGTCGCGGCGACGCGGCAATGATCCGCGCATCCGTAGCGGTGGTGCTGTTCGTCGTGCTCGCGACTCCGGCGGCGCGAGACTCCCTCGAGCGCGTCATGGCCACGCACATGCTGGTGCAGATTCCGCTGCTCGCGATCGCGGGGGCGTTCGGTGTCGCAGCGATGCCTGAGAGGCTCAAGGCGCGCGTCGCGGCATGGAACCGTGGTGGTATTTCGGGGGCGCTGTTGGCGACGATCGCGAGCGCCTGGTGGATGGTGCCTCGTGCGCTCGATTGGGCGCTCGCGTCGCCGCTCATGGAGGCGATGAAGTTCGCGACGCTCCCGCTGCTCGTCGGTGCACCGATCGCGCTCAGCTGGGCCAGCCTCGGCCGCATGGGCCGAGGCTTCGTGATCGCCAACGTACTTCCGATGTGGACGGTGGTGGGGTGGGCCTACATCGTGGCGCCAGTGCGCGTGTGCAACTACTACGTGGTGGACCAGCAGGTCATTGCCGGTGTGGGTCTGGTGAGCGTGTCGGTCGCGCTCGGTGCGGCGGTGGGACTGGTTCCCTTTGTCGGTAGGCAGCCGGAACGCCAGGCGTCGTGATGGAGATGTCTCGCCGGCCACTTCTCACCCCAACAGCGGGCACGCGGACACGACGGGAGAGCGAGCGCGGACGAGGCCGGACTTGCCCCGCTCGCATGTCCGCTCGCCTCTCGCCGCGAGCCGGGATTTGAAAAGGGGACTCCCCCGGGAAGTTATGGCTTCCCGGGGCAGTCCCCCCTACAATCCCGGCTCGTGGCGAGCCGCCGCTCAGCGCTCGTGTGGAGCGAGTCCGGCCGTGTCCGTGCGTTTGTCCGGCCGTGTCCGCGTGCCCGCTGTTGGCGGATCGGTCGCGATGACGGTTTGGCGCGGCGGGCGCCGGCCAGGCGCCGTAGGTCACAAGGCAAACGGGCTCGGCGAGGGTATAATCTCCACGTCGCCTTTCGGGAAACCCATGCCTTCCGCCCGCCTCGCGCTCGCCCTCGCCGTCCTCGCGCCGTGCGTCGTCGCCGACACGCACGCCCAGAGCCCGTCGCCGCTCCGCGTCATCCGCTCCACCCCCGCCGGTAGCGCCGTCCCGACCGCCGAGATCACCGTCACCTTCGACCGCCCCGTCGCCGGGTCGCTCGACCGCAGCGTCGACCCGGCGACGATCTTCCGCATCGAGCCGGCCGTGCGCGGACGCCTCGAGTGGCGCGACCCGGTCACGATTCGCCTCCGACCTAACGACGCGCTCACAGCGGGCACGCGCTACACGGTCACCGTCGCGAACACGTTCCGCGCGATGGACGGCAGCGCGTTGGCCGAGCCGTACCGGTTCACCTTCCGAGCGCAAGGGCCACTCCTGCTTGCCGGCAACCCCGTGAGCGCGGACGAGCGCGCCCGGCACGTCACGCCGAATCAGCGCTTCGAGCTCGTCTACTCGCGGCCGGTGGACCTCGCGAAGCTCTCCACCGCCGTGTACGTCGAGCGAAGTGCGGCCTGCGGCGGCCAGCGCATCGTTAGGCTCCGTGCGACCGACCAGCGTCGCATCAAGGACGACGACAAGTGGAGCGTCCGCGAAGCGGGCGGGTGGCAGCGCGATCGCTCGCTCGACTCGCTCCGGCGCGTCGTCCAGCTCGCGCCGGAGGCCGCGCTCCCGCGCGCCTGTACGGGAGACCTGGTAGCACCCACCGAAGTCGAGGATGAGGCCCTCCGCACGGCGGCACGCTGGCGTTTCGACACCTACGGCGACCTCCGGATCGTCAGCCTGGGCTGCAACGGAAACAAGTTTTGCCCGTCCGGCCCGCTCAACGTAACGTTCACCAACCCGGTGCGGGGCGCCGAGGTCCTGCGCCGCGTCAAGCTCATTCCCGAAGCGAAGTTCGCGGTCCACGACACGCTCTCGGAGTCCACGACGTGGGTGCTCGACGCGCGACTCAGGCCCCACGTGACCTACGCGGTCGTCGCCGACACGGCCATTCGCGACGCGTTCGACCAGGGCCTGCACGGCAACCCGGCGGCAGGGTTCACGACCACCGGCTACGAGCCGACGATCGTCCACCCATTCGGGCGCCTAACGGTAGAGCGCACCGGGTTCCGCACGCTGTCGGTGCAGCACGTCAACGTCGACACGCTCGTTGCCGTCATCGCGCCGGTTCCCGACAGTCTGGAGTCGGCCGTCCTGACGCGCTTCGGATGGGGCGACGACAGCCTGTGGACGTCGCTCGCGCGTCGAGGAACGACGCAGCGCATCCCGGTGCATGCGGCACCCGAGCGCGCGATGCTCACAGGCATTCGTCTTCCCGTGCCTGACGCGACGCGCTCTGGCAGCCCGGCACTCTACGCCGTGCAGATAGGCGGTCGCGTAGGGAAGGATACCGTCGCCGCCGGCTCGCTTTCACTCGTCCAGGTCACCGACCTCGGCGTCCACGCCCGCGTCGGAACGACTGAAGGAATGGTATGGGTCACCGGTGTCAACGACGGTGTACCGAAGGCGGGCGCGAGCGTCGTGCTGTACGATGCGGGCGGCCGACGTCTCGCGGCTGCGACGACCGACGCACGCGGACTCGCGCGCCTAACGGGCTGGGCGACCGGTCCGGTGCGCGACGAAGACGGCGACGAGGAAGGGAACTCCGGCTTCGAGGGATTCGTTCGTGTCACGCTTGGTGACGACCGAGCCGTGACCGCGATCAACCGCTGGGACCCGGACCTCTCGCCGTGGCGGTTCAACGTCCACAGCGCGTGGGGCGACCAGCGGCTACCGCTCGCCGGCGCCGTGTTCACGGAGCGCGGGATCTACCGTCCGGGCGAACGCGTCTACGCCAAGGCAATCGTCCGCAACGGCGCGCTCGGCGCGCTGCGCGTGCCGTCTGCAGGCGATTCGATCAAGTGGATCTTCCACGACCGCGATGACGGCGTGCTCCGCGAACGCACCGTGGCCGCGTCGGCATTCGGGACGGCCGACCAGTCGGTGCAGCTTCCCACGACCGCGGCGGTCGGAGTTTACGGGGTCGACATTCAGGCCAAGCGGCAGGGCAAGTGGCGCTCGGTGGCACGGACGTCGTATCGCGTGGCCGAGTATCGGCCTCCTGAGTTCCTCGTGGAGCTGAACGCGGCGAACGCGCCAAAGATGCCTGGTGACCGCTTCGGTGCCACGATCCAGGCACGCTATCTCTTCGGCGCGCCGATGGCGCGCGCTGACGTCACGTGGATGGCTCGTCAGGCGCCCGTGTCACCATGGGAGCTCGATATCCCGGGTGTCGAGGACTGGTACGTTGGCGAGAGCGGCGCGTGGTGGGAGGACACCGTCGAGGAGCCGCCGCAGGTCATCGCCAGCGGCGTAGACACGCTCGACACGCGTGGCGAGCGGACGCTGTCCGTCACACTCCCCGGCACGCCAAAAGGTCGTCCGGCGCGCGTGACGCTCGAGGTTGGCGTAACGGACGTGAATCGCCAGGCCGTTGGCGCGGCGCGGTCCACGATCGTGCATCCGGCGGAGATCTACGTGGCGGCGAAGCCGTTAGGCGCGAGCTATTTCTGGCAGGCGGGGACGCCGCAATCCGTGGGTGTCCTGACCGTTCGCCCCGATGGCCAAAAGGTCCCGGGGGTGAAGGTGAAAGGCACGATCGTCCGGCACGAGTGGCATAGCGTCCGCCGCGAGCGCAATGGCGTGTCCGAGCTGGTGGGCGACTGGGTTGCCGACACCGTCGCTCGCTGCAGCCTAACGACGACCGAGTCGGCGGTGCCGTGCACGTTCACGCCGAAGGCTGGCGGGACGTACACGGTCGGCTTCACGGCCGCTGATCGCAACGGTCGTGCGGTGACGACGAGCTTCCAGCGCTGGGCGTCCGGCTCCGACTGGGTGCCGTGGAACGACGAGTCGCAGTTCAAGATGGATATCATCCCCGATCGGACGCGCTACTCGGTTGGCGACACCGCGACCGTGCTGTTCGCCTCGCCGTTCACGAACGCCGAAGCGTGGATCACCGTCGAGCGCGAAGGGATCATCGAGCAGCGACGGCTGCGTCTCACATCCGGTTCGACCACCCTCAAGTTCCCGATTACCGAGGCGTACGCGCCTAACGCATTCGTGTCCATCCTGGTCGCTCGGGGACGCAGCGCGCCGCCCGGGCCGCAGGACGACCCCGGCCGCCCAACCATGAGAGTTGGCTACGCCGAGCTCCGCGTGACGCCGGAGGTGAAGCGACTTGCGGTGACGCTCCAACCCGACCGAAGCGAGTACCGTCCGGGCGACTCGGCGCGTGTGGCGGTGCGGGTACGCGACGCGAAAGGAGGCGGCCCGAGGAGCGAGGTGACGCTCTGGGCGGTGGATGAGGGCGTGCTCTCGCTCACCGGTTACACGACGCCGGATCCAATCGACCTCATCTACCGGGAGCGCGGCCTCGGGATGCGCCTCGCGAGCAACATGACCACGGTCGCGCCGCAGGTGCCCGAAGGTATGAAGGGGACGCGCGAGCCCGGTGGCGGTGGGGGAGCGGCTGGCGCCGACATTCTTCGCTCCCGCTTCCAGACCACCGCCTTCTTCCTCGGCTCTGTCGTCACCGATGCGCAGGGGAATGCCGTCGCGACGGCAAAGCTGCCGGACAACCTGACGACGTTCCGCCTCATGGCGGTCGCCGTCACGGCCGGTGACCGGTATGGCAAGGGTCAGTCGTCGCTGCTGGTCACGCGGCCGTTGCTCGCGCGTCAGGCACTGCCACGGTTCGTCAGGCCGGGCGACGACTTCACCGCTGGCGCCGTCATCAACCGCCGCGACGGCACGGCCGCCAGCGTCAAGGTGACGGCTGCCGCGACAGGCGTCACGCTGCGTGGAGACGCCACGCGGAACGCCACGCTCGCGGCCGGGCGCGGAGCCGAAGTGCGCTTCCCATTCCGGGCATCGCGCGGCGACAGCGCCACGTTCCGATTCGACGTCACCGGCGGTCGCGATGCGGATGCGGTGCGTGTCGCGCTCCCGATCCGACCCGACTATCACCCGCGTGCCCACACGATCGCCGGGGTCCTCCGCGACACGGCGACCGTAGAGCTCGCGCTTCCCGCTGGGATCGACCCCGAGCGCTCACGGCTCTCGCTCAACCTCGGCACGTCGCCACTCGCGACGATCCGCGGGATCCAGCAGTCGCTGCACGTCTACCCATACTATTGCACCGAGCAGGTGGTGAGCACGGCCACGCCGATCCTCGCGATCTACCGTGCCCAGCGCCAGATGGGTGCCTCGGCAAACGATGGGGCGCGGCGCGACATCGTCCGTGCGGTCGATATGCTCACGCGGCGTCAGCGGGCGGACGGCGGCATTGGGTATTGGTCACCTAACGACTGGACGAGCGTCTGGCTCAGCTCCTACGCCGGCATTGTGCTGCTGGACGCTCGGGAAGCAGGCGTCCCGGTAGACACGATGGTGCTCAGCCGACTCGCGGCATATGTGTCGTCGGAGTTGCGCGGCGAGTCGAAGCCGGTCTTCTCGCCCGTGGCGAGCTACTACGATCGACCGGAGATGAGGCTACGCGAGCGCGTGGCCGCGGTGGACTTCCTGAGTCGCCTGCGGCGACCCGAGGTCGCTTCGGAGAACGAGCTGCTGCGCTCCGCGGCCCAGCTCACGCTCGAGGATCGCGCTCGGCTGGCCGAGGTGCTGGCGCGTCGCGGGCAGACGGCGCCGGCGCGACGACTGATGGCCGCGACGTGGTCGCAGGTGCGCGTGGAAGGTAGCCGCGCGCTCGTGCCTGACACGGTCATCGCGCCCTTCTACTTCGAGTCCGCGATCCGCCCCGTCGCCCGTATTCTCCTCGCGACGCTCGCCGTCGAGCCCGAGCACGCGCTCGTGGGCCCGCTGGCGGAGACGATCGCGCAACAGGGTCGAGCGGTCGGCGCGTCGTGGATGTGGAACACGCAGGACTATGCGTCGGCCGTCTCGGCGCTTGCCGCGCTCGATCAGCGGCGTCGCCAGCAGGGCGAGCGGACCGTTCGCGTGCGAAGCGGGAACCGCGTGATTCTGCAGGCGGGAGCCGGCGCCGCCGGGCGCGACTCCACGGTCTCGCTGGCGGGGCTGGTGCCTAACGGGTCGAAGGCGCCGGCGCTCCGGCTCTCACTCGATGCAGGGCCGGGCGACGGCGCGATCTACTACTACTTCACGGTGTCGGAGGTGCCGTTGGCTCCGCCGGTCACGCCCGAGGACGCGGGCATCCGCGTGGAGCGATGGTACGAGCGTTATGAAGGTGGCGCGCCCATCACGCGGGTGGCCGAAGGTGAGCTCGTGCGCGTGCGACTTCGCATAACGGTTCCCACAACCCGGCAATTCGTGGTAGTCGACGATGCCCTACCCGCCGGTCTCGAGGCGGTGGACCTGAGCCTTCGCACGGCGTCGGCGATGCCGGGCCCGGGCGCGTCGGCGACGCAGGAGCCGGCCGACCGGGAGCAGCAGGAGAGCGCGCCGCAGTGGGGCTTTGGTCGATGGGACTCGGGGTGGTGGTCGCCGTTCGATTACCGCGAGATCCGCGACGACCGCGTGGTGTATTCGGCGAACGTGTTGTGGCCGGGGACGTACACGGCGACGTACGTCGCGCGCGCTACGACGCCCGGGACGTTCGTTAGGCCGCCGGCACACGCGGAAGAGATGTACAACCCTGCCGTGAACGGACGGAGCGACGGGGGGACGTTCATCGTGACGCCAAAATGAGGAGGGGCTACTCGCTGCGGGCAGCTGCTGGCTGGTGGCCGACGGCTGCGGGCTACTGCCGCGGGCTGCTGGCTGCTGCTATTAGCCCAACGAGCCCTGTCGGGAAAGTTGTCATCCTGAGCGAAGCGAAGGATCTTCATTGTCCCGAGCGAGAGCCCTCTACCGGGAGGATGAGGATCCCTCGCCTGACGGCTCGGGATGACAACCCCGTCATTCCGAGCGCAGCGAGCAATCCTCATCGTCCCGGTAGAGGATTTCTGTTCCCGGTTCCCCGTTCCCGGTTCCCGCTCGGGTCGCACGCAATGGTCGCGGGCGCGATTGCGTTAGGCACAACGATCATAGTGGCCGGCATCTGGATCTCTCGCCCCATCCCTCCGGCGCTGACGGCTTCCGAGCAGGCGCTGGGATTCACGATCGAAGATCGTCACGGCGTGCCCCTCCGCTCCACCCGTGCCACCGACGGGAGCGACGCGCGATGGATCGTCTACGACCGCATCGACCCCGACCTCATCAACGCGTTCGTCGCCGTGGAGGACATGCGGTTCTGGGAGCACCATGGCATCGACCTGGTGGCCATCGGGCGCGCGGTCGCGGCGAATGACCGCGCAGGGAAGACGGTGTCCGGCGCGTCGACGATCACCATGCAGCTCGCTCGACTGCTCCGGCCTGCGGAGCGAAGCTGGACCGGCAAGATCGCGCAGGCCATGTGGGCGCTGCGGCTCGAGGCGCATCTCGGCAAGCAGCAGATCATGGAGCAGTACCTCAACCGCGTGCAGTTGGGGCAGGGGACCGTGGGAGTGAGCTCGGCCAGTGCGCTGTACTTCGGCGGGTCGGCGTCCGAGGTCAGCGTCGCCCAGGCCGCCACGCTCGCCGGGCTCGCGCATGCGCCCTCGCGCGACAATCCAGAGGTCTCGCCGACGCGCGCAAGGCGTCGTCAGGCGGTCGCGCTCGCACGCATGAACCGGCTCGGCTTCGCGACTCGCGACGACATCGCACGTGCGCGCGAAGAGTCGCTTGGGTCCAACGGGCGAGCCGCGCCGTTCGCCGCTCCGCACTTCACCACACGTGTGCTGTCGTGGGCGGACGAGGGGCAGGCGTTAGGCGCGACCGAGCACGTCCGAACGTCGCTCGACATCGAGCTGCAGCGCGAGCTCGAGGTGGAGGTGCGACATACCGTGGACGTTCTGCGCGACCGCAACGTGGAGCAGGCCGCCGCCGTGGTGCTCGATAACCAGACCGGCGAGGTGCTGGCCTGGGTCGGCTCCCCCGACTTCTGGGCGCCCAAGGACGGACAGACCGATATGGTCGTGTCCGCACGCCAGCCTGGGTCGGCGCTCAAACCGTTCCTGTACGGTGTCGCCCTCGACCGCGGCTACACGGCGGCCAGCGTGCTGCCCGACATCCCGAAGACGTACGCTACGGCGACCGGCCCGTACCAGCCGCGCAACTACGACCGTCGCTTCCGCGGGCCCACGCGCATGCGCGAGGCACTGGCGAGCTCGTACAACGTCCCGGCCGTCGACGTGGCGTCGTCGTTAGGCGCGAGCGTGTTGCTGCAGACGCTGCGATTGGCCGGGTTCGAGTCGCTCGATCGGGACGCCGAGTACTACGGGCTCGGCCTCGCGCTCGGCAACGGTGACGTCACGCTGATCGAGCTCGCGAACGGGTATCGTGCGCTGGCGAATGGCGGCGAGTGGCGGCCATGGACGTGGCGCCTGACGAGTGACGCGTCGGGGGCGCGAGGTCCTGCCCGCGGAGCGCGACGCGTCATCTCGCCGGCCGCGAGCGCGATCGTGCTCGACATCCTGAGCGACCCTGCAGCGCGCATCCCCGGGTTCGGAACAAGCACCCCGTTCGATTTCCCGTTCCCGGTCGCCGTGAAAACCGGTACGAGCCGTCACTTCACCGACAACTGGGCGGTGGGGACGACGCGGGCGTTCACGGTTGCCGTGTGGGCGGGCAACTTCAGCGGACATGCGATGGAGGGCGTGAGTGGCGTGACCGGCGCCGGCCCGTTGCTGCATCGCGCGGTGATGGCCGCGTCGCGGCACGTTCCTCCGGGCGTGCTGACGACACCGGCGGAGGCCGGCGAGGTGGCCGTGCCGGTCTGTCGGCTTTCGGGTCTCCGCGCGACGAGCGAGTGCGCGGCGCTCACGGAGTGGTTCGTGCCTGGCACCGAGCCGACGCGCGAGGACGACTGGGAGCGGGGCGGGCGCGTCACCCTGCCTGACGAGTACGCGGAATGGGCTCGCCACGGGCAGCGGGCCGCGGCCGACGAGGTGACGCGCGCGCTCGCGGCGGCGCAGGCGACTGGTGGTCCGGACGCGCGCCTAACGCCTCGATCGGGCGCGACGCGCGAGCCACCGTCGCGGGAAGCCGGAGCGGCGCAGTTCCGAATCACCTCGCCGCTTGACGGCGACCGCTACGCAATTCCGGCCGGCGTCGAGGCGCAGTACGCGAGCATCGCGCTGCGTGCGGCGGGCGTCGGTGCGTCGAACGTCCGGTGGTCGATCGATGGCAAGCCCTACGATGGCGGCCGCTGGCCTTTGGTCGCCGGGATGCATGAGATTCTTGCGGTCTCCGCCCGCGGCGACACGGCACAGGTGCGGGTCATCGTCGACCGATAGTCGGTGCCTGCCCGCGACGCGATGCGCTCGGCGTTGATTGCCGGTCGGCCTCCTAACGTCCGGTCACTGCTTCCGCGCTGACGTGAGGGGCGTCGTCGCGAACGACCGCGCGACGCTCCAGGTAGGCGAACCCCGCGACCACGACCGCCTGCAGGACCACGAAGAGCGTTCCAAGCGTCGTCGGGGCGACGCGGCCGCTCACGAGCAGCAGGACGCTCGCGACGACCCAGAGCACGTTCGCGACGACGACGGATCGAACGATACCTCGCAGGTCGCTCGCCCGCGGCGCGAGCCACACCAGAAATCCGGCGAACGGGACGAGCGCGATACCCACTCCGCGCAGGAGGCTCGCAGGCAAGCCGAGCAGCGACTCGAGCGGGCTCGCCGCGATGAGGAAGAGCACGGCCATGGCGCCGCTCGTGGTGGCGTCCACCAACAGCATGCGGCGGAGCGGAGTCGAATTGGCAATCGATGTCATGTTGTACCTCGCGCATAACGTGACGTGAGCGGCACCCTGGGTCGCCGGTGGGCGGGCCGGTGACGCTGGTGAACGTTCGCGCTGCGCGTGATGCCGTTCAATTACGAGCGAGGTAATGACACGAGCTAACGGCGGAGCCGGACGTTCGCGGCTCCGCCTGTGCTCGGAGAGTAGAACGGGCGCCCCTGGGCGCCCGTTCTACTCGGACTGACGAGTCCAATCAACCGCCCGCGGCGAGCTTTTCGCTCAATGGCAGGGGCATGCACGTTGTCGTCCCATAGGGAACGCCGTTCTGGTCGTTGCCCGTTTTCCAGGGAATGGAGAAGCGGAGCAGATCGTTGTAGCGCTGGCCGCCTTCCATGAAAAACTCGCGGTTGCGTTCATCGAGGACGAGCGACCGGATCGAGGCGGCGTCGGTTGGTCCCGTATACTGAGGAAGCTGCAGCTGGACTCGCCGAGCGTTGATGATCCCGACCGCCGTATTGCCGCCTAACGCTTCCGCACGGATCAGCTGCGCCTCGATGTAGCTGGCCATGCGCATCGGATCGGCACGCGAGAAGTTCTTGTTCGTGACCACGTACAGATCCGTCACGCCGTCGAACGCTGTCGGTGCAAGGCCCACGTCGGGACCAAACGCTACCTGCACCCGTGGATCGGGCACGCCCCCGACGGTGAGATTCCGGTACGCCGGATCGACCGATGTGTGGCCCTGTTCCGTCATGAGGAAGAAGGCGTCGTTGAGGCGAGTTTGCGCATCGACGCTCCGCGTCACGAAGAACTCGAACGCCGGTGCCACCCGTGCCGCATCGGCGGCAGCACCCGCCCCGTCCTTGAGATCGAGGAGGGTCCGCGCTCGGCCGACGTACAGCAGGTTGAGCAGCTCCGTTTTCGCGGCGCCCGCCGCCATCGCGTTGACCAACGGCAGTGCCGCGTCGAACTTGCCTTTGGCGATCGCCAGCACCTCGGCAGGCGTCTTGATGCTCTTCTCGTTGTCGAGACGCATCGCGCAGAAACCCTCGCCGAGCAGTGTGTACGCGTACGCGCCGTAGATGGCGACGCGCGCTCGCAGCGGTGGGAGCGAGGTCTTCGCCTCTTCGTCGGTCCAGGCCTGGAGCCGCTTCAGCACGTCATCGGACTGAAACCGTGCCGTCTGCAGCGGCGTGTACGCGCCGTAGCCCTGCTGGTCGTCGCAGGTGTTCTGTTCGTTGGTCGTGTCCTCCTCGGGGATCTTCCGCGTGCCCCAGTTCTTGGCGTTCAAGTTTCCCGACGCCCCGAGGAAGTCGTCGCCAAGTGTCGACGTCGCGGCGACGTAGTTGCTGAACGCACACTCGAAATCGGCCACGACACTGGCAGCGAGCGTCGGCGCGGTCGTCGGATCGCCAAGATCTTCGCTCGGGATACGACCGGGCAGCTCCACGTCGAGAACGTCCGAGCACCCCGAGCCGGGGAGCACGAGGAGTGCGGCGACGATGAGCAGCGTCCCCCTTCGCCCAATGGATCGATCGAAGATGTTTCGCATAGTCGGTTCGGTCCCCTGGGTGGTTAGAACGTCACTCGGATGGTGGTCAGGAAGCGGCGGTACTGCGGCCAGGATTCCTGTGTGTAGCCGTTGGTGAGGTTGGGATCGATGTAGAAATTGGCGTAGTTGAAGCGGATTTCGGGATCCTGCGCCTTGGCGCCGAAGGTGCCTTCCTGCGCTCTCCAGATCGTCCCGAGGTTGGCCCCCGTCAGGGTTATCGACGCACCGGTCGCGCGCATTGTGCGTGCCCACTGATTCGGCAGCGTGTACGTCAGCGAGACGTTTCGGATTTTCCCGAATCCCGCTTTCATGATCCCGGCCCCGCCAAAGTCGCCCATGGTCTTGCGAGCCACCAGAATGGGATCGGTCTGCTCGACCGCAGCCCTGGAGTTGTTGAAGAACACGTGCGATGCGCCGACGTTGCCCTCCGAGACCCAGTGCCCGCCCTGGAACTCGGCGACGGCGGCAAGCCTCAAGCTGCGCCAAGCGACGTCTGCACTGAACGCGCTGAGCCATGTCGGAGTCGGGCCGCCGTAGAACACGACCGGCGCCTCGTCGCACGGTAC